>JAMFSL010000010.1 GCA_026225275.1 Puia dinghuensis | reverse complement strand
TGCAATTGACCTATCAATCATTTGACATAGAAGAAAGTTCGATATCGGCGCTGACTGCCGGAGCAGTATACCGTATCATTCAGGAACTGGTCAATAATATCCTGCGACATGCCAATGCTACCACAGCATTGGTTCAATTGGTCAGAAAAGATGGGACCCTGAGCGTCACCGTAGAAGACAACGGCAAAGGCTTCAATACCAGCATCCTTCAAACCAGCGACGGCTCCGGGTATCGCAATCTGAAGAACAGGGTCGAATACCTCAATGGTACTATCGATATCCAGACAGCGCCTGACAAAGGAACTTCAGTCAATATAGAAATATCAAATTTAGCCGCATGATCCGGGTATTTATCATAGACGACCACCAGATGATCCTTGAAGGAATTCACTCTCTCTTGCAGGAGGAAAGGGATATCGAATGGGTCGGGAGCGCAAAACTACCTAGCGAATTAATGGCCTTTTTAAAAAATGGTCAGCCGGATGTCCTGCTGATGGACATCAACCTTCCGCAAAAAAGCGGCCTCGATCTCTGTAAAGAGGTAAAAGAAAAATATCCGGCCATCCAGATCATCGGGTTGAGTACTTCCGACCAGGTAAGTGTCATAAAAAAGATGAGAGAGAACGGAGCATCGGGGTTTCTATTGAAAGACGCGTCTAAGCAGGAGATCATTACAGCTTTACAGGAAGTCAACCGGGGCAGGGAATATGTTAGCTTTTCGGTGGCCGAAGCCTTAAAGAAAAGTGTGCCCAATGATCAGTTACCTGTCCTGACCAAAAGAGAACGACAAGTACTCGAACTGATCGCCGAAGGGCTGACCAATCAGGAGATCGCCAAAAGATTGTTCCTCAACTGCACCACCATCGATTCCCACCGGAAAAATATGCTGACCAAATTCAATGTGAAAAATACCGCTGCCCTGATCAAGATCGCAATGACAAATCACCTGATATAAGACTTTGAAGATATATCCTACCGGTCTCTGTGGAATGCCACGCTAACGATTCTTTTTAAATCCATATACGCAATGCCGGCAACCGCTTTCGCAGCAATAGCCGCGCATTATATGATAGAGCGGAGTAAACACCCAATTCCTCCCTTCTCTATAGTAATGCAGCCCTTCGACGTACATCTCCTTTTGCGTAGGGAACTGATAATGCGCGGCGACCCTGACATCCTCATTGATCTTTTGAAGACAGTCTTTACACAGGCAGTCAAAAGTGGTTTTTGACAGGAAAGCATCCGCCTCAGCAGTCAGCTTTACCGTATTGCATTGGCAATTCGCAATATCCCCCATTTTACAGATGAAGGGTTGCTGGCATTTCGGGCAATATTTTTCTTCGTGCTTATCCAAAATTACGCTGCAAAGTTAGCCTTTTCCGGCTTACCTTTACGGCCTTTCACTCATCATGCTATATGACAAAACAAGATGCTTCGGCAGGCTATCGGTTCAGGGAAGCCATGCACAAGGAAAAACCTCTTCAGATAGTGGGTGCAATCAACGCGAATCATGCTTTATTGGCGACTCAGGCCGGTTTTAAAGCCATCTATCTCTCGGGCGGCGGCGTAGCTGCCGGTTCTTTGGGAATTCCCGACCTGGGTATCACCACACTTAACGATGTACTCATTGATATAGAAAGGATTACTAACGTCACAACCACTCCCTTGCTGGTCGATGTAGATACCGGGTTTGGCCCCTCGGCCTTCAATGTGGCCCGTACGGTAAAATCACTGATCAAAGCCGGTGCGGCAGCACTCCATATCGAAGACCAGGTAGGCGCCAAACGTTGTGGTCACAGGCCGGGTAAGGAGATCGTTTCGAAAGACGAAATGGTCGATAGGATCAAAGCCGCGGTAGATGCCCGTACGGACGATGGGTTTGTCATCGGCGCAAGAACGGATGCCATTGCAGGTGAAGGTTTGGAATTAGCCATTGAGCGGGCGGTGGCTTACAAAGAAGCCGGCGCTGACTTTATTTTTGCAGAAGCAGTCCCCCAATTGTCGCAATATCAACAATTCGTCGATGCCACCGGTATTCCCGTTCTGGCGAATATTACTGAATTTGGTATGACTCCCCTCTATACCGTCGATGAATTGTCAGTTGCAGGAGTGGGTCTGGCGCTATATCCCTTATCCGCCTTCCGCGCCGCCAACAAGGCAGCACTGAACGTCTACCACCATATCCGCAAGGACGGTACCCAGGCGAATGTCGTCGACACCATGCAGACCCGTGCCGAACTCTATGACAGCATTGGCTACTACGACTACGAAAACAAATTAGATACTCTTTTCAAACAAGCTAAAAATGGATAACGAGACCATCGGCTTCAAGCCCAAGAAAAGCGTCGCCCTCTCCGGCGTCACCGCGGGCAATACAGCATTATGCACAGTCGGCAAAAGCGGCAACGATCTGCACTACCGTGGCTACGATATCCTCGACCTTGCAGAAGGCGCCGAATTTGAGGAAACGGCCTATCTGCTCATCTATGGCACCCTGCCCAATCGGGCGCAGCTAAAGGCCTACAAGACCAGCCTGCAATCGCTGCGGGGCCTTCCGCAAGCAGCCAAAAATGTCCTGCAGCAGATCCCCGCCTCCGCCCATCCTATGGATGTCATGCGTACATATGTATCTGTATTAGGCACTCTACAACCCGAAAAAGACGATCATAATATAGCAGGCGCCCGTGCCATCGCTGATAGGCTGATGGCTTCATTAGGTTCCGCATTATTATACTGGTATCATTATTCTCATAACGGCAGACAAATCGAAGTAGAGACGGACGACGACAGCATCGGCGCCCATTTCCTGCACCTGCTCCATGGCAAGCGTGCTCCCGCAGCATGGGACACGGCCATGCAGATCTCCCTCAACCTGTACGCGGAACACGAATTCAATGCCTCCACTTTCGCCGGCAGAGTCATCGCCGGCACCGGATCGGACATCTATTCTGCCGTTACAGGGGCCATTGGCGCTTTGCGTGGCCCCAAGCACGGCGGAGCCAACGAGGTTGCCTTTGATATCCAAAGCCGTTATTCAAGTCCCGAGGCTGCAGAAGCCGACATTCGCGAAAGGCTCGCCAAAAAGGAAGTCATTATCGGTTTCGGCCATCCCGTCTATACGATCTCCGATCCACGTAACGTCGTGATCAAAAAAGTGGCCAAAGAACTCTCTCAACAAGCCGGCGACATGCAGTTATATAATATCGCCGAACGGCTCGAGACCCTCATGTGGAATGAAAAGAAAATGTTCCCCAACCTTGACTGGTTTTCAGCCGTTAGCTACCATCTCATGGGCGTACCCACATTGATGTTCACCCCGCTGTTCGTCATCGCCCGGGTCACCGGTTGGAGCGCCCATATCATCGAACAACGGCAGGATGGCAAGATCATCCGCCCCAGCGCCAACTACACCGGTCCCGACAATCAGAAATTCGTCCCATTAGATCAACGCTAATCCGTCATTCATCTAAATCAACGCTAATCTCATTTCATCAACATGTCCACTCACATCTCAAACGAAAGACCGCAACCCGATAAAGTTCTCACCGATATTGCCGATTACGTATTAAACTACCACATCAAAAGCGAACTCGCCCTGCAGACAGCTCATTACTGCCTGCTCGATACGCTGGGCTGTGGTCTCGAGGCGCTCACCTATCCCGCCTGCACTAAGCTGCTCGGGCCGATCGTCCCCGGCACTGTCGTTCCCCATGGCGCGAAAGTTCCCGGCACCTCATTCCAGCTCGATCCTATACAAGCCGCATTCAACATTGGCGCCATCATCCGCTGGCTGGATTTTAACGATACCTGGCTCGCCGCGGAATGGGGCCACCCATCGGACAACCTGGGTGGCATCCTCGCCACTGCCGACTGGCTCTCCAGAACCAATATAGCTAACGGCAAACAACCCCTCACCATGCTGCAGGTGCTGGAAGGGATGATCATGGCGCATGAGATTCAGGGAGTCCTGGCGTTGGAAAACTCTTTCAATAAAGTCGGTCTCGACCACGTCATCCTCGTCAAGGTCGCCTCCACCGCAGTAGTCGGCAAACTCATCGGCCTCACAAGAGACGAACTCATCAATGCTATTTCATTGGCCTTCGTCGACGGTCAGTCCCTGCGCACTTACCGGCATGCTCCCAATACCGGCAGCCGCAAGTCATGGGCGGCAGGAGACGCTACTTCCCGGGCTGTCCGCCTGGCGCTGATCGCAAAGACCGGTGAAATGGGCTATCCCTCCGTCCTCACCGCAAAGACATGGGGATTCTATGACGTATCCTTCAAAGGAAACGCTTTCAAATTCCAGCGCGATTACGGCACTTATGTCATGGAAAATATCCTGTTCAAGATCTCCTTCCCTGCCGAGTTCCACTCCCAGACAGCCGTGGAAGCCGCAATGGCCCTTCATCTAGAGTTGAAAAAGGCAGGCGCAACAGTAAAGAATATCAAGTCCATTACCATCAGGACCCACGAAGCTGCTATCCGGATCATCGATAAAAAAGGTCCGCTGAATAATCCGGCCGACCGGGACCATTGCATCCAGTACATGGTTGCCGTGCCGCTGATCTTTGGAAGACTTACCGCCGCCGATTATGAAGACAATATAGCTTCGGACCCCCGTATCGATCATCTGCGCGATAAAATCGAATGTGTGGAAGATCCGCAATTCACAAAGGATTATCATGATCCGGCAAAACGGTCTATCGCCAACGCATTGACCGTCACCTTCGATAACGGTACGGCTCTGGACGAGGTCGTGGTAGAATATCCCATCGGTCACAGATTGAGAAGAGAGGAGGGTATTCCGAAATTGCTGGAGAAGTTCAAGATCAACCTTGCCCGGATATTTCCCGACCAACAGCAACAAAATATCCTGGCACTTTCCCTGGATTATGATCGGCTGATCAAGACGCCGGTGAATGAATTTGTCGATGGGATGGTCATCTCCTAAACCTTAAGCTGCCGACGGTTTTTTCATGAACACCTGCAGACCCTCGCTCAACACCACCACGCCCGCTGCGCCAATGACATTGAACCATAAAAAGCTGAGCTTCACAACGCCCTGCCGGCTCAATATGGTAAAAAAGATGACAGCCACCTCGACGATCACCGCGCTGATGAACACAGCCTTGCCGCCTGTTCTCTTCCGGTAGAAAGCCACGAGGAATATACCGAGTATTACGCCGTAAAACATCGACCCCAACACATTCACCGCTTCGATGAGGCTATTACCTATATTGTAGGCCAGCTGCGCCATGGCAATGCAAAATATTCCCCATAACAGCGTATAAAGGCGGGAAAGCTGGTATTCCTTTTCCGTAGACATGGGCCGATTGGAAAACCGCCGGTGAAAATCGACGATAGTACAGGAGGATAGCGAGTTGAGGGTGGCGGCAATGGAGCCCCAGGCCGCCAGAACAATGACGGCAATCAGCAGTCCCACCAGCCCGATAGGAAGATAGTCGGTGACGAATCGCAGAAAGATATAATTAGTGTCATTCGAATCGCCCCCTACATCTTTATCGTCCAGCCATCGCCGGACAGTCATCTTATAATCAGTCTTCTGTTGTTCTGCTGCCAGCAAGCGCGCTGCGGCCTTGCTGCGATCTGCCGGCGTTGCCGCATTTGCGGCTATGGAAGGAGCAGCGGCCAGCCGTGAAGTCTCTGCTGCCTCATACTGACGGGTCAGCCTGACCAGGGAATCCTTGTATTTGGAATGCGCCAGCAGATCCAGCTGCGACTGATTAAAAAAGACGGGCTCACGGTTGAACTGGTAGAAGGCAAAGACGAGGACGCCCAGCAGCAGGATGAGGAATTGCATCGGCACTTTCACCAACCCGTTCAGCAATAGTCCCAACCGGCTCTCGGTCAGTGATCGCGCGGTAAGGTAACGACCTACCTGCGACTGGTCGGTGCCGAAATACGACAGTGCCAGAAAAAACCCACCGATAACCCCGCTAAACATGTTATACCGGTCATTCCAGTCGAAACCCTTACCGCCTGGCCGGATACCCGTCGTAATGATATTCAATTTGCCGGCTTTACCGCCGATATGCAGCACTTCCGATAGACCGACCCCCGCCGGCAGCCGGTGGATCACCATGAATCCGGCCACGGTCATGCCGCCGAAGATGATGATCATCTGCAGCTGCTGCGTATATGCCACCGCTTTGGCCCCGCCCATGACAGTGTAAATGATCAGGAGCCCGCCCATCATTATATTTGCCCAGAAGATGTTCCACCCCAGCAGCGAAGACAGGATGATGGAAGGAGCTGCAATGCTGATCCCCGTAGATAACCCCCGCTGCAGCAGGAACAGTCCGGAAGTGAATGTCCGGGTTCGCAGATCGAATCGCTGCTCCAGGTATTCATAGGCCGTATATATCTTCAGTCGGCGAAAGACCGGTACAAAGCTGACACAGAGAACGATCATGGCCAGTGGCAGGCCGAAATAATATTGCACAAAACGCATTCCGTCAGTATACGCCTGACCCGGAGCAGACAAAAAAGTGACGGCGCTCGCCTGCGTCCCCATGATGCCCAGCAACACCATATACCAGGGCACCATCCGGTTGGAAAGAAAATAACCATCCAGGTCACGGCTGGTACGGCCCTTATACAGGCCATACGCAATCATCCCCAATAAGGTCAACACCAGGACGATCCAGTCGGGCCAGCTCATGAAAAATGTTTGGTCAGAAAATAAAAAAGGATGATGTTCAGCAGCAGGAACCCGGCCACCAGTATATACCAGCGACTCCACTTTTTAAACAACGGCACTTTTTCCTCCGGTTCCTGGTCCATATTTGATTTATAGTATTAACGATTTTTACGGGCCTTGTTCCTGTTCGAGAGCAATGATGCCACGAATAACCCAATCCCCAGCCCCACCAGCAGCCCGACCTCGACCTGTTTCAGGAATCTTCCGATGATCAACCCCAGTATAACAGCAATGAAAATAGCAATATCTCTTCGGCTCTTCATCTCGCTAAAATGCTTTCTTTTGATTGAGTGCAATGATATTGGCCATCAACCGGTAGGCGCCCGGCACCCCAGCCGGAAGTTCCCGGAAAAAAACCAGTCCCGTATAAACGAAGGTGCCCTTCCCATAGTTGGCGATCACCAGACTGCCTTTCAGCTCGGATTCACCGGCGTCCTTCATCGACAACACCTGCTGATAGGCTGTGTCTGTTTGTCCGGCGAAATAAATGCCCCTTTCCTGTATCCAGCCGTCAAAGTCCTTGTCTGTAATCTTGTTGGGGTAATTCAGCACTTTATGTTCCGGCAGCGGGAAGTCGACTTTCGCCGTTTCATCGGTCACCCTTAGATTAGCTACGGCAAAAGGATAAGGACCGATCTTATTCGTTACCTGGCCTAAGTCTTCCCGCGTATACTGCGCCACCAGGTTGCCTCCGTCTTTCACGTACTGCATCAGAATGTCGTGCCGGGTAATGAGCCAGGGATGAACTTCATAGGCCCGCACCCCGGCGATAATAGCATCATATTGCCCCAGGTTGCCGCCCGCGATATCTTTCTCTTTCAGCATCACGACTTCATACCCCATTTGCTGCAAGGCCGCCGGCACTTTATCACCCGCACCTTCGATATAGCCGATACGATGCCCCGCCGTCTTCAGATCGGTCAGCACGAATTTCTCCGTCGCAGGCCGGAAGTAATCGATCCGGGGAATATGATCGTAAGCGATGGTGTGCTGCTCCAGCGCCGTATCTTTCCGGCCGTCATGGCCCAGCAGCAAGTCCCCCGTCACTGCTCCCAATGTTTTCCCATCGGATTTGACACGCCAACTCTGATAGCCTTGCGCCCAGAGCTCCTTGTCATGGGGAACTTCAGAAACACCGGCCACGGGCGTCAACGCCATGGAAGGATAAGATACATGAGCGGAATGCGCCTGCAGTGAGGCGCTGAAATTTTTTGCCCCATCGCCGGCCAACACCAGCAACGCCGGATCCAATTGCGCCGTTACCCGCGGCAGTACGGTCAACGGTTCATACCGCTCACCCTTTACCGCGTCAGTATATTTATATTGCACCGGTGTCGTAAACACCATCCCCTGCCCGCCGATGGCCAGGATGAACGTCGCCTCATAAGCCGGAGCGATCCCCGGATTCCCGATCAGCCGCTGATCCGTCACATTGAAATGCCCCGGCGACATCGGCTCGGCCAGCCAGTAGGGTTGCGTGATCGGCTCGTCCGCAGGCACAAGGATCGTTTTAGAGAAATAAAAGTTCTTATCCCCTTCGAGCTGATGGGCCCATAGCGTGTCGAACCGCGCCTCACGACCTCCCGCACTCCCGAACTCCGCCAAAGTCTCCCCCGACTCAGCCACACTGATCTGTTGAGTAACAATATCCGCATGCAACCGGTTATTCAGCACGAGCGTCACCGTCAACGGATCGCCCTGCGCTACATAAGGATTCGCAACTACCGCCTCCATCCACAAGCCACTGCAGTCTGCGATTAGTTGCTGAACCTCTTTTATTTTTTGCGTCTTCCAGTAACCATCGGGTAACACAAGGATCGCCTGAAAGACCTCTACCAGCCCGGGGACACTCTTCTGCGGTTCGGTCAGCGAAAAGTCCCTGGTCACCTTGTCGATCATCCCGGCGATCTTACTACCCCCGGGCACCCGGTCCCAGGTAGTCACCACTCCTTCCATCGGATCATGAGGCGCCGGATCTCCCGCCACCAGGGTAAAATAGTCCATCGACTCCCCACGGGCGGGAGTCAACGCCGCCCCCTGGCTCTTATGATTGGTCCGGCTCTCCGCAGCCAGCTCGCCATAACTCTTTCCGAGAATGGGATTGAAGCCGCCGACATCGATCTTCATCTGATCTTCACTGGTAGTATTCAGTCCGCCGAAATTAAAGCTGTTCCATAATAAGCGCTTCGCCTGCCAGGGCTTGACACCATATTTGAACTGCTCGGGAAATTTGGTAGGATCCGCCGCCGCCGTGAAAGCCTCATGGGCCAGTACCGCCGAGGCTGAATGATGACCATGCCCTGCCCGGCTGTCCGGAGGAAACCTGGCAATGATCACATCCGGTTGGAATTTCCGTATTATCCACACCACATCGCTGAGGATCTTTTGCTCGTCCCAGGTCTTCAGCGCTTCCTGTGTCGACTTGGAAAAACCAAAGTCGAAAGCCCGCGAGAAGAACTGCTCGGCTCCATCCACCCGCCGGGCCGCCAGCATTTCCTGGGTGCGGATCAGCCCCAGGTCCACCCCCTGTTCATCCCCGATCAGATTCTGACCGCCGTCACCGCGGGTCATGGACATATACCCCGTACGATAGAGCCGCTCTTTCGCCATATAAGCGATCAGTCTCGAATTTTCATCATCCGGATGAGCCGCCACATACAGGATGGTCCCCAATACATTCAATTTCTTCAACCGTAGATAAATGTCCGCCGATGTAACCGTCGCCGGCCCTTGTGCTGAAACACTGCAGAAGCCGGCAAAACCTACCAGCCAGGTACAAATCTTTTTCATGAATATGCTTTTAATCTATCATCCTTCATCTCTCACTGTCCTACCAGGAATACCGCGTTGCAGAAAAGCAGTTTCCCATTCTCCCAAAAACTGCGGAACAACGGATCATCAGCCATGTAAACCACTTCTCCGCGACCCAGGTCCTGCACGCCGAAGATCAGCCCGTCCTTTAACCGCTCTTTCGCCTTATTACCCGTAAAACCGCTGACATAATTATCTTTCCTGATCACCCCGACATTCCACCCTTCTTCCCGAATGAACTCGTAGACATTATCGTCCTGCTTGAGCGTATAATAATGATCAGGATAACCGAACGCCAAAGGATGGGTGTTGTCCAACTCCACCTTATAAATAGCTCCGGGAACACTGTTCATGACCTCATCCCGCTGCCGATCGCTATAACGATGCAACAGCGTATAATCGTCGCTCTTCTTATCTTCGGCATTGTCTTTATCGTCCCCCTTGCCGTCAGCAGCCTTTCCGGCTGACTTTTCCCTGATCCCCCACTCTCCCTTCGACAACTGTTCAACAGCATCCTGCAAGGCAATCAGCCTGCCCCCCTCTTTCACCCAGTCTTTCAATCCATCCGTGACACCCTTGTCGTCAAGGACCCGATAATATCCGTTAGGAAGGATCAGTACATCGAAATCCTTCCATGCTATCCTTCCGGCATCAGCCGCATTGACCAGCGTAACAGGATAATTCAACTCCTGTTCGAAGAAATGCCATATTTCTCCGGCGTCCAGTGAGCTGGCCTGGTCACCCGTCAATAAAGCGACCCTTGGCGGATGGATCAGGTGGACCAGATGGCTGCCAAAGTCGGCCCCTTTGTCCACAAAACCCGAAGGGATCGGTTCGCAGGAGACATTCGTCGCCCGGATCATCTCTCCCAGTTGTCTCGCCCATAGGTCACGTCCCAGGTGGTTGTTGCCGGTATGGGTGACCAATAAAGTACCTCTGTCGAATGAATGGCCGCCGGACTGGAAAGGCTGCTCCGCATACCGGACCTTGACTCCCTTTTGCAGCAGCTGACACAGGAACCGCGCACTGTTCAGCCCCGTCCATCTAATCGCATAGGCATAGGTGGTATCCGGATTGTCGGCCACTTTATTGTTGGAAATGACCTGGGCCCCAGGCTTGGAACCGACAACATAGCTGCTCAGCCCATATGCCTGCAACCCATAGACGAAGGGCAGCGACCAGGCCGTAATATCATACGTCACGGAATCGCTGATATGCGACTGCCGCTCGAACAGGACACGAAGAAGATTGGATTTCGGTTGGTTGGCATTGATGACGATATCGTCCGGTAGCTGCCTGAAGGCCGACATCCTGCCCGTTTCATAATTCAGACCGAGATAAGAGCCCGCCGCCGGCACATCGACCCATTCGATCTTGTTCCGGCCCAGAAAAGTCTTCAGCCTTTGCAGGCGGTCGCCCGTCGAATCATTGCGGATATAATAGGCTTTGAACTCACCGCCGGGATGCGCCACCGCATCGGTGAAATAATCGTGGAAGGCCGTCAGTAGCTGCCCCGCATGCTGCGAGGCGACCTCGATGGTGGACAGCCCGGTAATATAATGATGCTCGATCCGGTCGGCCAGCGTCAGCGTATCCCCATCAGCCGTCAGCACGGCCAGCCCGGCGCCAATCCCGCCCTGCTCAAAGGTCATGCCTATCGCGCCGTTGTAAATTGGATAAGTATCCCCATAGCTCGGGTAGAACAGGTCGAACTCCTGCTTGGTAAAATACAGCCAGCCGTTCCGGTCGAAATATTTTGCATTGTTCTTCCCGATCAGCACCTGGAAGTCCCGCTGCCAGGAAGTGATGACTTCATGGTAGGGCTCGGCGGCCGGCGCGAAATAATAAGGACTGTTATATCCCTGTTCATGATAATCGACATGGACCTGCGGAAGCCACTCATTGTATTTCTTCAGCCGCTGCTGCGTCTCTATCTGCGTCTGCCAGGCCCAGTCCCGGTTAAGATCGAAATTATAATGGTTGCTGCGTCCATGAGGCCAGGGCTCTTCGTGCTCACGGGACTGTGGATCCGGATTCGGCTGCAATCCGACAACACCGTTATACCAGTTGACATAACGATCGCGGCCATCGGGGTTGATACAGGGATCGATGATGACGACAGTATTCTTCAGCCACGTCGCCGGTCCGGTAGCCATTGAAGCCACTCCATCGGTCGCCGAAGCGCCCCGCGTAGGCGACACCAGCGCATACAGCGTCTTCATCGCCGCTTCGGAACTGGCCGGCTCATTGCCATGTACGTTGTAGCTCAGCCACACGATCACCGGACCATTTTGATCCGCCGCTACCCCGTCGTGCAGGATACCCGCCAGTCGCAGATTGTTCAGCCGGATGGCCTCGAGCCGGTGCAGGTTCTCCGGCGACGCGATATAGGCCAGCAACAGCGGCCGCCCTTCATACGTCTTTCCGTATTGTTCCAGCAGTATCCTGTCCGGCGCCGCACCTGCCAACTGTCGGAAATAGGCCGCGATCTTATCGTGAGTCGTAAAATGACTGCCCAGTGGATACCCCAGAAAAGCATCGGGAGACGGAATAGCGGTCTCCATTGCCGTCGCAGGCGAGGAACCAGTCTGGCTCCTGACGTTATAACACAATAACAACAGGCAATACAGCAGAACACGCTGTCTGAGGCAGGCAAATCGTATAAATGGCTGGTGGTGGCTCATGCGGACGAATGTAAAGTATTGGCATAAAAAATTGCCAAAAAATATCATTTTTTATCGCAACGGTCATAATGTGTGTCCACTACAGCGTACCTTCCCTTAAAATCGTTTCCATCCATGAGGCAGACCCTTTCCCGTCTCTTTCCCTGTGCCGTTGCCGGCCTTTTCCTGTCGGTCACCAATCTTTTGCTCTGCGGCAGCCTGACCGCACAACAAGCGCTGACCCCTTATTCTTACAGCAGCCCCAAAAAAGCGCTGGTTACCCATGGAGCGGTCGTCTCGGCCCATCCCCTGGCCAGTCAGGTGGGCGTATCGATCCTGCAGCAGGGCGGCAACGCTTTTGACGCCGCCATCGCTACCCAACTGGCGTTGGCCGTCGTCTATCCGGTCGCAGGTAATATCGGCGGCGGTGGATTTATGGTGGCACATTTGGCTAAAAACGCCGCAACCCAATCTAAATCTGCGGCTGCCGACCCCAATAGTCGTGAAATCGCACTCGACTTTCGCGAAAAAGCCCCCGCCTCCGCCACCCGCGATATGTACCTGGATGCAGCAGGCAATCCGGTTGCCGGCCTCAGCGAGAACGGACATCTGGCCTCTGGCATCCCAGGCACGATCGCGGGCATTTTTGCAGAGCTGAAATACGCCAAATTACCCTTTGCCAAACTCATCCAGCCGGCGATCGATCTGGCGGAAAACGGATTCGTCATCACCGCTGAAGAGGCCCGCAACCTTAACAGCGCCCAAGGCGCCTTCAAAAATTTCAATACCGTTCAACCGGTCTTTGTCAAAGCCGTCGATTGGAAAAAAGGCGATACACTGGTGCAAAAGGACCTGGCCAAAACGCTCCGCCTCATCCGCAACAATGGCGCGAAAGGCTTTTATGAGGGCGAAACCGCCCGACTGATACTGGAAGAGATGCGGCGGGGTAAAGGCATTATCACGGCCGCTGACCTGCAGGGCTATCATGCCGTCGTAAGAAATCCTGCTGTGTTCTCCTATAAGAATTACAGCATCGTTACCATGCCGCTGCCCAGCAGCGGCGGCGTCGTCCTGCAGCAGATGCTGAAAATGGTAGAAGACCAGCCGCTGGCTGCCGATGGCTTCGAATCGGTGAAGACGATACACCTCATGACGGAAGTCGAACGGCTTGCCTATGCAGACCGCGCACAATACCTGGGCGACCGTGACTTTTACGCTGTTCCCGTGGACACCCTGGTCAGTCCGGCCTATATCCACAGCCGGCTGGCCCAGATCCCGGCCCGGGCCGGCAAAAGCAGGGACATCAAAGCCGGTGTCCTGTCACCGGCCAGCGAAGAAACGACCCACCTTGATGTCATCGATGCCAAAGGTAATGCTGTCTCTATCACCACTACGCTCAATGGCGGCTTCGGCAACAAAGTCGTGGTCGGCGGCGCAGGCTTCTTCCTCAATAACGAAATGGACGACTTTAGCATCAAGCCGGGCGTTCCTAATATGTACGGCGCCGTTGGCACCGAAGCCAATTCCATCGTCCCGGGCAAACGAATGCTCAGCTCGATGTCCCCGACGATCGTTCTGGACAAAGGCAAAGTATACCTGGTCGTCGGAACCCCCGGTGGTACCACCATTACCACCTCGGTCTTCCAGACCCTGGTGGATATTCTCGATTTTGGACTGAGTACGGATGACGCCGTCAATCTGCCTAAATTCCATCATCAATGGCTGCCGGATGTGATCTACGTGGAACCAGGTCTCTCTATCGCCGTCCAGGACAGCCTGAAGGTAATGGGGTATACCGTCGCCCAGCGCGGCAGCATCGGTCGCACCGAAGTCATCAAGGTCTTGCCGGATCAGCATATAGAGGCCGTCGCAGACAGCCGTGGTGACGACGCCGCAGTGGGATATTAAACTAAACATCTGCGTCCGGGGAAATGATGTCATGCCGTCCTGGGAAGCCTGACCCCATCATAGATCTCGGACATGGGAATGTACAGACCCAACGTCGGTAAATACAAGGAAGAATCCGCATCCTTATATTCTGTCACCTCCCAATGTCTTTCTTCGCTCAACCGGAAAGCATCCACCCGGACCTGCTGCGTGTCCACCAAAAGATATTCCTGTAAAGTCGGAATGTCCCGGTATAAGCTGAACTTCTCGCCCCGGTCATATTTACGGGTGGAAGGAGATAACATTTCGACTAGCAAGGACGGATTAAGGATATTCCAATTATCCCCGTTCAGGGTGACCGGATCCCCGCAAACGACGGAAATATCCGGATAGGTGAAAAGGGTATTCTGCGGAATATGAATGCGCTGGTCACTATTAAAAGGCCGGCAGGGCTTGCCTTTGAGGCGTTGGGCAAGGGCCACCAGAAAATTCACGGATATGATATTATGCGGCAATTTGCTGCCGTACATAGCAAAGATCTCTCCCTGGTAATACTCATGCTTTTGAGCCTGATCTGCCTCCCAGGTAAGATATTCTTCTACTGTCAGTCTCTTTTTACCATAGGCTGCAATCGGCTCTCTGACTTCCTCTCTGACTTCCTCTCTGACTTCCCCACTGACTTCCGCGAAGTCAAAGTCTTCCGTATCTGTCATCCTGGTCTTATACTTATGGGGAGTGCGCCGCTTTGCTTTTACAGAGCCG
>JAMFSL010000121.1 GCA_026225275.1 Puia dinghuensis | reverse complement strand
GGCACAGCCCATCACGAATGTACTGGAAGGCTTACAAGGCCGCGTAGCCGGCGTGGATATTGCCCTCAACTCCGGTGCACCGGGTGGGCTGGCCTCTGTGATCATCCGTGGTATCGGGTCCATCAATTCTTCCACCGATCCGCTGTATGTCGTCGACGGGGTCGCGATGGAAAATATCCAGTTCCTGAACCCATATGATATCCAAAACGTCGAAGTACTGAAAGATGCCAGTTCCACCTCCATCTATGGTGCGCGGGGCTCCAATGGCGTCATCCTGATCACTACCAAAAGGGGTGGTTCGAACCGGGGTGTCTCCATCACTTATGACGATGCCTTTAGTGATGGCCACCTGGAACACCATATTCCCGTGCTGAATTCCAAGGAATTTTTGCAGGTGCTGGAAGGTGGAATGGCCAATAACTCTATCTGGGGCGCCACGCCGCGAACCATCAACCTGACCGATTCCCGGCTTTTCAAGCCCGATGGTACGCCTATCTATAACACGGACTGGCAAAAAGAGGTTACGCGGGCGGCCACGTCGAACAATCACCAAATATCCATCCAAACGCGGGGGGAGAACTCCTCCACGGGTATTTTCATGAACTACACTTACAATCAGGGGATCATGATCGGTTCTGACCTGCGGCGCTATAACCTTCGGATCACCAACGACACGAAGCTGGCCAAATGGGTTGATTTTGGTATGAACGCCCTGATCAATTCTTCCAAGGAAAATGAAGTGGATCCCACCACGGGAGCGAATACCCCTACCCGTACGATGATCGAGCTACCGCCTATCTTCCCGGTGAAATTGGATGGCCAATGGGTGAACAACCAGCTATCCTCTACCTTCTCCTTTCTTGACCCCGCCGAAAATCCGGTGAAGATTCTCAAGCAGCAGGTAGAGCTGAATGACCGGCAGCAGATCTTCGGAAATATATTCTTCGACTTTCATTTCACGCCCGATCTGGATCTGAAGACACAGTTCGGTGTCGATTTGCAAGACGGCTTATATGACCGGTACGATCCCAGCGATCTGCTGAACATTTCGGAAAACCAAAAGGGTACTGCCTCCATCAAGTCCGAGCAATACCGGTACTGGCAACAGGAGAACTACCTGACGTATAAAAAGCAGTTCGGTCGCAGCCATATCAATGCTATAGCAGGTGCCAGCTGGCAAGAGTCTATCGACCAGACAGTGTATGCACCCACGCAGTATTTTTCGGATGACTATTACCAGGAATTCAATCTGGGGGCGGGTGCGCAACCCCAACCCCTCGTCAGCCAATATATCAAATGGACGATCAACTCTTACTTTGCGCGGGTCAGCTATTCGTACGATGACAAATTCTTGCTGACACTGACAGGGAGGGACGATGGGTCGTCTAGATTTGGGACTGACAATAAATACGCCTTTTTCCCATCGGTGGGGGCGGGCTATGTCATCTCGAAAGAAAAGTTTATGCAGGCCATTCCTGCCATCGACCACCTCAAGCTGCGGGCCAGCTATGGGTTGACCGGCAACACAGAAATCGGCAGTTATCAGTCACTGGCGACCGTCACCAGCAATACCACCTTACTTGATGGTAGCCTTGCGCCCTCTTCGTATATCACCGATCTTGCCAATCCCAATCTGAAGTGGGAAAAGACGGCACAGACGGATATCGGATTCGAGCTGTCGATGTTTGGCAACCGGGTGACACTGGAACCGGACTATTACTATAAGAAAACGACCAATCTGTTGTTGAATAACCCGATCCCTCAGTCATCGGGCTTTAACGGAGTGTTGTCGAATATCGGCAGCATGTCGAACAGAGGCGTAGACATCTTGCTGTCGACCAGGAATATCGAGACAAAGAATTTCTCATGGTCGACCAGCTTTACGGCCAACTTCAACAAGAATAAGATTTTGTCCCTGGGTACCAACAACGCCGATATTTTCCCTGGTCCCTTTTGGGGACCGGTATCGAATGGATTTACGATCCTTCGGGTAGGACATGCGGCGGGTTCCTTTTATGGGTACAAGCGGATGGGTACATATAGTACCGCGGAAGTGGCCGACAGTCTGACTTCTGATCCCAGTTTCCCCTACAAGCCGGGTCAGGAAAAGGAATCGGCGAATGAATATATCCTCGGTCACGGATCACCCAACTGGAATGGCAGCTTCGTCAACAATTTCCGGTATAAAAATTTGGACCTGCTGGTCGACCTGCAATATTCACAGGGAGCGAGCATTGCGCAGGCCTTCCTCTTTTCTTCCGAAGACAGGACGGGCTATAGCAATTCATTGAAGACCGAGCTGAATGCCTGGACGCCGACGAATCAGAATACACCGATACAACAGCTGAGATTCGCTCCCGACGCCGGACAGTCGTCCGTATTCGATACGCACTGGGTGGCTAATGGCAGCTTTATCCGCGGCCGGAATATCCAGCTGGGTTATAGCCTGACTCAACAGGCGTTAAACCAGTGGAAGATCAAGCGTCTGCGGTTCTATGTCAGTGCGCAGAATCTGTTCCTGATCAAATCGCCGTCCTATCATGGCTACGATCCGCAAAGTGTTTCGTGGAATACGACGGGTTCGACGACGGGTTCGACGAATACCATAACTACCCCGCCTTTCGGGCAGAACATCGAATTCTATCAATATCCCAAGGCGCGGACATTCACAGCGGGCCTCAGTATGAACTTTTAATTACCGATACTCATATAACATACACATATGAAAAATAAAATTGTTTTTAGCGGATTACTGCTAGCCGTCCTGGGGCTGGGTTCCTGCAAGAAATTTCTGCAGGAGAATCCCAAGAGCGAGCAGCCGGTGGGCGCTTATTTCCAGACCATCGACGAGGTACAGAGCGCGGTCAATTACCTTTACAATGTAGCAGAGGGTCCCAACAGCCTGTTCAATGTAGGCGGGTTATATGATGGGACGACTAGCTTCCTGTTCGACAACCTGTCCGGACTGGTGAACAATGTTGTCGCGCAGAATCCAAGTATCCCGTATTTTGCTACGCTCACCTTTACAGCGGCTAATACCAATGGTTATCTCGATCCGGTGTGGGCCCAACTATACAGCAATATTGCCAGCGCCAATACCATCATCACGAATGCGACCGCCAATACGTCGATCAGTGCAAGCGATGCCGCCCCCTTGCTAGCTACGGCCCGTTATTTCCGTGCCATGGACTACTATTACCTGGTGCGGATTTTCGGGGCTGTACCGCTGGTATTACAGCCCTATACTTCGCTGAGCAACCTGAGTGTGCCGCGGACGTCGATAGACTCCGTCTATTCATCGATAGAAAGCGATCTGAACTGGGCCATCACTAATGGCACGCTGGCTGACAAGCCGATGGGCAGCAATGGCAACCAGATATCGCTGGGGACCGTAGAGACGCTGTTGTCGGAAGTATACCTGACGGCAGCGGGTTATCCCTTGCAACAAGGTCAATCCGCCTATACTTCGGCATTAGCTACGGCCCAGACATTGATCAACAGTACAGGAGGGTATGCGTTGTTCGATAATTCCGGCGGGACGACACCGTTCGACAAGCTGCGGTTGACCACCTTTGATGGGGGAACCGAGTATATGTACTTTGTGGAATACAACTCCGCGCTCCAGCAGTCTTCTTATCCCGAGTATAGCATTCCCAATACCTTCCCGCTGCCTATCGCCAATTCTCCTATTCAGGTGGCGTATACGCTGATGGAGCAGGTCTGGACCCCGTCGACGGTTTTGCTGGGCATGTATGACAGTGCGAATGATATCCGGCGGCATGAGAAGCAGTTCTATAGCAGTTCTATTAACTATATCAGCACCGCTACAAGTCTGCCTGTGTCGTTACCTTATAATGTATTTATGCCTTATCGCTGGTATGATAGCGTGGCGATCTTCCACACCGCTGCGTCCGGTAAATATACCTCCGTATACCGTCTGGCGGATGTGTACCTGATCGCGGCAGAGGCTGCCAATGCATTAGGGCAGGATCCAACACCTTATCTGACGCCGATCCTGAACCGGGCGTATGTTACGCCGCCGGCTATTCCGGCGGACCAGGCGGGACGGCAGACATTGATCCTGGCCGAGCGGTACCGGGAGCTGGCGATGGAGGGACATTTCTGGTTCGATATGATCCGTACGCGGCTGTATCCGGATGTGACGACGCCGGGTACGGTGACTTTCTCTTCGCTGGTGGGTCATTCCAACGGCCGGGGGCGGACATTTACGAGCACCGAACTGTTGATGCCGGTGCCGCCGACGGAGATCGAGCGGGATGCGAATCTGACGCAGAATCCGGGATATTAGGGGGTCCCGGGTGTCGGGGCGGCTGAAGGGCCGGCGGGACAAATAAAGATTTAAATTGAGCACTTATGAGTAAAATATCAGCGTGTTGCTTGTTTTTCTTGTTGCCATTTTTTGGGATGGGGCAGGGGTTGACTTTTAAGAGTAGTAAGACGTTGCCTTTTATTACCGTCGATGGGCATCAGGTTGCCGCGGTGATTTTAGTGAATAATGGGGATTCTGTTGTAGTGACCGTGAGGATATGGGGGATGGCCGATCAGATGATTGGCATAGGGAGTGGGGAGAGGACGGTGGAGGTCAGGGTGCCGGCCGTGACCAGGGATTCCGTTGTGGAGGTAGGATTCGTGAAAGGCGGAGTGGCTGGCGGTGCTGGCGGGGCCGGGACCGTGGTGGCTACAGATAAGGTTTCGGTGGCTCCGGCGAAGAAGATGACCATTTACATCCTGCCGCATTCGCATAATGATATCGGGTATACCGAGATACAGACCAATGTGGAGAAAAAGCAGATGAATAACCTGTTGACGGGGATCGAGTATGCGCGTCGGACCAAGGATTATCCGGCGGGGGCGAGGTTTGTGTGGAACCTGGAGGGGTTGTATGCCGCGGACTTGTTCCTGCACAGGATGGATGAACAGCAGAAGAAAGATTTCCTCGATGCGGTTAAGGATGGGAGAGTGGCGTTAAACGGGATGTATCTCAATACGCTGACCGGTCTTTGCCGGCCGGAGGAATTGCTACAACTCTTCCATTATTCGACCACGCTGGCGCAGCAAGTTGGGGTGAAAGTAGATGCGGCGATGATCAGCGATGTACCGGGGTATACCTGGGGCACAGTGGCCGCGATGGCGCAGGCGGGTATCAAGTATTTTTCTGCGGCGCCGAATAATTTCGACCGGATCGGGGATATCCTGGACCAGTGGGAGGACAAGCCGTTCTATTGGGTGAGTCCTTCGGGGAAAGAGAAGGTGCTGGTGTGGATCCCTTACAAGGGCTATTCGTTGTCGCATGGGATGCCGCAGGGGTTGACCAAGGATTTCGTCGTCAAGTATATGGATGTGTTGAAGGGGAAGGGTTTTCCTTACGACATCAGTTATATCCGGTGGAGCGGGCATGGGGATAATGCGGTACCGGATATGACCATCTGTGATTTTGTGAAGGATTGGAGTAGTCGGTATGCGTGGCCCAGGTTTGTGATTTCGTCGACCAGTGACGCTTTTGGCGCATTGGAGGCGCGGTATGGCGATCAGCTGCCGCGGGAGCAGGGGGATTGGACGGGTTACTGGGAAGATGGGGCGGCGAGTTCGGCTTATGAGACGGCGGAGAACCGGGCGAGTTCGTCGCGGCTGAGCCAGGCGGAGGTGTTGTGGGCGATGAAGTCGCCGTCGCCGAAGGCTTTGGCGACCGGGGGGGCGGCGAAGTATCCGGTGGATTCGTTTGCGGCTGCGTGGCAACATGTTATTTTATATTCCGAGCATACGTGGGGCGCGGATGAGAGTGTGACGCGGCCGTTGAGTCAGAAGACGAAGGAGCAGTGGGAGATTAAGAAGTCATATGCGACCGAGGCGGATAGTTTGTCGCGGGAATTGATGAAGGGGGCATTTGCGGGCGAGGGGATGGCTGCGGGCGCGATCGATGTTTATAATACCAATTCGTGGGAGCGGACGGGGTTGATTTTAACTGCGGGGCAAGGAAATGGGATTAAGGATGATGCCGGGCATAGGGTTGCCTCACAACGGTTGTCGACGGGGGAATTGGCGTTTGTGGCGGAGAAGGTTCCGCCGTTTGCGGCGAGGAGGTATTATGTTGTGAAGGCTGGGGGGAAGGGGGGCCCCGTTAAAGATATCCGGTCCGTTGAGGTTGGGAAGAACTGGCTGGACAACGGGATAGTGCGGGTTGTCGTCAATGAAAGGACCGGGGCTATCAAGAGTTTGCGGGCGCGGGCGATCGACAATGACTTTGTCGATTCTGCTTCCGGGGATGAGCTGAACGATTATCTGTACCTGCAGGGGAATAAGCTGGCGGATCTGCAACGAAATGGACCGGTGAGGATTTCTGTCAAAGAACGGGGGCCGGTAGAGTCGGTGTTGCAGATTGTTTCAGAAGCGCCGGGGTGTAATAGCCTGACGAGGGAGGTACGGTTAGTGAGGGGCATGGATTATGTGGAGCTGACCGACATTCTCGACAAGAAGCCGGCGACGTTGGATCCGAGCGGGGATTACCAATGGGCCAATAAGGAAGGCAAGGAGAGTGTGAATATCGGCTTTCCGTTTCATGTTACGGGTGGAGCGATGCAGCTGGATATTCCTTTGGCGTTGATGCGTCCGGAGCAGGACCAGTTGCCGGGTTCGTGTAAGAACTGGCTGGAGGTCGGTAACTATGCTGACGTCAGCAATGCGACGACGGGGATCACCTGGGTGACGCTGGATGCGCCGTTGGTGGAAGTGGGGGGGATTACCGCTACGCTGTTAGGCGGGCAGAGTCATCCCGAAGTTTGGCGGAAGCATATCGAGCCGACACAGAAGCTGTATAGCTGGGCGATCAATAATCACTGGGAGACGAATTATCGGGCTTACCAGGATGGGATAATTACTTTTCGATACGCTCTTCGGCCACATGGCGCCTTTGATGCGTTATCGGCGACGGAATTTTCTACGGGGTTAGTGCAGCCGTTGATTGTGGGGGTGGCGTCGATGGGGAGAGCGGTGGGACTAAGGGATACCGTGCCGATGTTGCGATTGACCGGGGGTGTGGGCCAAGCGGGTTCGGGTGTGATAGTGGTGGCTTTGCGGCCGAGTGAGGATGGGAAGGCGTTTGTTGTGACTTTGTATAATCCGGGGGAGTCGTCCGTCACGGCGACACTGGGAACTCAGGCAGTCGAGGTTGCGGGGCGGGATGTGATAACAGTGAGGGTTGAAAGATGAGCGGCCCGGCTTCGTACCGGGGGGCGCTGCCGGTGCTGATGGGATTTTTCATCATGGGCATGGTGGATGTGGTGGGGATTGCTACCAACTATGCCAAGCATGATTTTTCGTTGCGGGATTCCGTGGCCAATTTATTGCCGTTGATGGTGTTTGTCTGGTTTGCGTTGTTGTCGATACCGACAGGGTTGCTGATGAATCGGTTGGGCAGGCGTAATGTTGTGCTGATGGGTATGGGCATTACTTTTCTGGCCTTGCTGATCCCGCTGCTGGCCTATAGGTATGTGATTTTATTGGCGGCTTTTGCGATGATCGGGATCGGCAATACTTTATTACAGGTTGCGTTGAATCCGCTGTTGTCCGATGTCACGCCCGCGGCGCGATTGACGAGTGCGCTGACGCTGGGGCAGTTGATCAAGGCGGTGGCTTCTTTTATGGGGCCGGTTGTTGCGGCGTGGGCGGTGGTGATGTGGGGGAGTTGGAAGGGTCTGCTGCCGGTTTTTGCGGGGGTAACGGCGGTGGTGGGGGTTTGGTTGGGGGTGAGTGCTCCAGCGACTGCGAGTGGCGGAGGGGCTGCCGACGCGGGCGGCGCTTCAGCGACCATGATCGACTGCCTGCGGTTGTTGAAAGATAAGAGGGTGTTGGCTTTATTTCTAGGTGTGGTTGCGATCGTGGGGCTGGATGTAGGTTTGAATACCACCCTCCCCCGATTCCTGATGCAACGGTTGGGCGTGCCGTTGGCGCAGGCAGGGCTGGGGACCAGTCTGTATTTTATTGCCCGGACGGCGGGCTCTTTTGCGGGCGTTTTGCTGCTGGCCAAGTGGACGAGTACGCGGGTGTTCCGGGTGAGTGCGGCATTGGCCGTGGGCGCACTGGCGTTGTTGTCGGTGCAAACCATTTTGTGGCCCGTGCTCGCATTGATTGTTCTGCTGGGGCTGGCGGTGGCTAATGTTTTTCCCATTCTCTTTGCCGACGCATTGCGGCAGGCTCCGGGGCGTGCCAATGAGATCTCCGGGCTGATGATCATGGGGGTGTCGGGTGGCGCGGTGCTGATGCCTCTTATGGGGTTGATCGCGGACCGTTTCGGTCAGACCGGGGCGCTATTATTCCTGCTGGTGACGCCGCTGTATTTGCTGGGACTGGCGATCAGGCTTTCCTAATTAAACGGGTTCATGCTTTCCACTTGCGCAGCTGCTGCAGGAGAGCGCGCATGTCTTTTGGTAAGGGGGCCTCCAGCGTATGAGCTTCACCATTGGCATCTATGAAATGCAGCAGGTAGGCGTGCAAAGCCAGGCGCGCGAGGATGGGGCGTTCTTCTTCTTCCGATTTCGACAGCTTATAGCTCCTCTTTATCTTGCTGAGGAGGATGGGTTGACCATCACCATACAAATCATCGCACAAAAGGGAATGGCCGAGGGCCTGCATGTGGACGCGGATCTGATGCGTACGTCCGGTATGCAGGTTAAACTGCAAAAGCGAGTAAGGGCCGACGCTTTCGATCACTTCATAGTCCGTGAGGGATGCCTTGCCGTTGCGGTGTACTGCCATGATACCGGGTTTGGCGGGGTTTTCGGATATGGGCAGATCGATGCTGCCTTTTGGCTCGGGCGGTGTGCCCTGGACGATGCCCTGGTAAATCTTCTCCACGGTACGAGCTTCGAAGATCTTCGAGAAATATTTATGGGTGGCTTCGTCTTTTGCGAAGACGATGATACCGCTGGTGTCGCGGTCGAGGCGGTGGACGGTAAAGATGTTGCCGTATTTTTCTCTCAGCATGGATTTCAGCGAGGGTTCTTTTCCTTCGCGGTCGGGAATGCTGAGGACGCCGGCGGGTTTATTGAGGGCGACGAAGGCGTCGTTTTCGAATAGTATGTCGAGCTTGATCATGCGCGGGGAGAGCGGGGTTTTTGTGGTGGACGTGGGGAGCCTTTATGCGGGGGGCGGGCCGTGCGGGGTTTGGCGGACGGAGGCGGCGCGGCCGGACCGGCAGTGAGGTCTTTGGCGCGGGCGGCGGAACCTTTGATGGAAGAGTTCAAATATTTTAATACGCGGACTTCCTTTTCCGATAGCAGGCGCCAGTGGCCGCGTTGGACGTTTTTCTTGGTGAGGCCGGCGTACATCACGCGATCCAGGCCTCTAACATCATAGCCCAGGTGTTCGAAGATACGGCGGACGATACGGTTACGGCCGCTATGGATCTCAAGGCCGATCTGGGTCTTGTCTTTCGGGTCGGCGTAGGCCATGACGTCGACGTGGGCAGGGCCGTCTTCGAGGACGATCTTGTCGGAGGCTATGTCGTCGAAATGCGCTTTGGTCAATGGTTTGTCGAGGGTAACGTGGTAGATCTTTTTGATCTGATGGCTGGGATGGGCGAGTTTTTGAGAAAGGTCGCCATCATTCGTCAGCAGCAACACCCCGGAGGTATTGCGATCGAGGCGGCCCACGGGGTAGACCCTCTCGGTTGTGGCTTGGCGGATGAGGTCAAGCACCGTCCTGCGACCCTGGGGATCATCCGTTGTGGTGATATAATCCTTCGGCTTATTCAACAATATGTAGACAAAGTTTCTGGAGATCGTCACTTTTTTGCCGGCCACTTTGACGAGGTCGGTGGGAGTAACTTTTGTACCTGGTTCCGTCACGGGCTGGCCGTTGACGGTGACTTTTCCCTGGCGGATCAACTCGGCTGCGTCGCGGCGGGAGCAGATGCCACCGTGAGCGATGTATTTATTCAGCGGTAGCTGATCGGCGTCGTCGCCAGAGGCTTTGGCGCCCGAAGGGTTGAGGGCTTTCGGCGAAACGGTTGCCGGATGGGGGGTGCCTTTTGGACGTTTTGCGTCGGGGCTGATGGGGCCTTTGGCAGACGGGCCTTTGGCGATCACCGGGCGGAGCGGGGTTTTTGAGGCGCCGTCGCCAAAGGCTTTGGCGCCCGAGGGGGGGGCATCGGGGCGGAAAGGGCCTTTGCCGGTTGGGTGTGCGGGTTGTTGGCCGCGGGCGATGCGACGTTCTTCGAAATGCTGCTCGATAGCGGCTTTGCGTTCGCGTTTAGCCGTCTTTTTTTCCTGGCGGAAGGCTTCTTTGATGGCGCTGTTGCGCTTTTTATTATAGAATTTATTGAAATTATCGGTTTTCCGAGCGCCGAGGCCGCCTTTTGGGGAGGCAGGGGCGCCGGAGGAGGCGGGGCCTTTTCCGGAGGCGCCGGCAGATCCTTTTGCGGATTTGTTTGGGCCTGAGCCTTTTGCGGGGCGTTTGCTGTGGCCGGGTGCGCTTTTGGATGGGCGCGAGGACGTACGTTTTTTATCTGCCATGTGGACGATTTGCTGTTTTACAACAGTAATGAATAATTAGCCTGCGAAGGTAGGCAAATTTACCGGATTATCTGTCCGGATTGGGCGGCGTCCATTGTCTATCCACCAAACTACATTAAGATGGAAAAAACGATAACTATGCCGGAGAAAAGACCGGCGGTCTCCCGGGAAGTCTGGCTTGCTGCGCGGCTGCGGCTATTGGCGAAGGAGCGGGAGCTGACGCGGATGACTGACAAGGTGAATGATGAGCGGAGGGGGTTGCCGAGGGTGAGGATTGAGAAATCTTATGTTTTTGAAGGGCAGGAAGGGGAGATGGGGCTGGCGGATCTTTTTGGATCGCAGGGGAAACTTATCCTGCAACACTTTATGTTTGGGCCTGATTGGGCAGAGGGGTGTCCCGGTTGCTCTTTTGGGGCGGATGCTAATTTGGGCATTTTGATGCACCTGGTGCATCACGGTTATGCGTTTGCCGCTGTCTCGCGGGCGCCGCTGGCGAAGATCGAGGCTTTCAAACGGCGGATGGGATGGAATTTCAACTGGGTGTCATCGTTAGAGAGTGAGTTTAACTTTGATTTTAATGTTTCTTTTCATCGGGAAGAGCTTGCGAAGGGGCCGGTCATCTATAATTATCAGCCGTTGGCTTTGACGATTAATGAGATGCCGGGGTTGAGTCTCTTTGAGAAAGATGATGACGGGGAAGTGTATCATAGTTATTCGGGGTTCGGGGCTGAGTCTGAGCAGCTGATCGCGTCTTTATGTGTTGATCTGAAGGAGCGGGGGCCGGATGGGCCGGTGTATGATCTGGGAGCGTGGGTGAGACATCATGATAAGTATGAGGCGCCGTCGCCAAAGGCTATGGCGCCCGAGGGGCGGGCAGGTGCGGCGTCCGGGGGGGATGTGGGGACGATGGCGAAGGATGCGGTCGGGGAGGGGCTTGTGGTGGGGGAGCAGGTGGAGAACGGCGAGTGTTGCTGTGGGGGTTCACTCAAAGGAGAGGCTTCGTCATGAAGGCGGGGGCTTGCTGCAAGAAGACGGCGGGCGGGGTATTACCAGGCTTGTTATTGGTGCTGGTGCCCAAATGTCCGGTGTGTATGGCCTTGTATGTTTCAGCGGCGACGGGTATCGGGATTCCTTTTGTTACGGCGAAATATCTGCGGATAGGGTTGATTGCGGGCTGCGTAGGGGCGTTGGCGCTGTTTGTCTGGCGGCGGTGGAAGGATTGGCGGGGGCATGATGCGGGAAAGAGCGATCGTGGCGACGGTCAAGGGAAAAGAGCTAAATTCATATTATGGAAAAATTTTTAATACTGATCCGGGAAGATGCCGAACAAAGGGCGAATATGACCCAGGAGGAATTCGACCGATGTATCCAGATCATGACCGGCTGGGTTGAATCGCTGGCTCAGGGAGGGAATTATATCAGCAGCGAACCTCTGCAGCATCGTGGGCGGGTAGTTGGGAAAGACAATATCGTCTCCGACGGACCTTTTATCGAAGCCAAGGAAGCGATCAGCGGGTACTTTCTGATCCATGCGGAAAATCTTGAGCAGGCGGCTTCGATCGCTCAGACCTGTCCGCTGGTACTCGCCGGGCGAATGAGCATGGAGGTGAGACCGATCATTCTTTTTGACAATGAATAAAGAGGTGGAGCGGACCGTCGAGCGACTATATCGCAGCCATTACGGTAAGATGGTGGCCGGCGTTCTGAGCCGGTATCCGGATCTGGGGTTGGAGACGACGGAAGATCTGGTACAGGATGCGTATACTGTTGCGTTGACGGAATGGGCGAGGGAAGGGATCCCAAACAATCCACCAGGATGGATCTATATTGTCATCCGGAACCGGGCGATCAACCGGCTCAAGGCGGATAAGAAGATGTGGGTCGAGATAGGGGCCGGGGATGCGGTGCTGGGGTGCGCAAAAGGGGAAGCGGCCTCGTCGATAGAGGAATTGAACTTACAGGAGCAGGTGGTGGATGATGAGCAATTGAGGTTGCTATTTGCCTGTGCACATCCCGATCTTTCGCCTAAGGTACAGGTCGTGATCACGCTGAAATATGTGATCAATCTGAAGGTGGAGGCGATTGCCAGGGCGTTGGGAATGACGGTGGATGGGATCGACAAGCTGTTGTTGCGCGCCAGGAAGAAGATCAGGGAGGAAAAAATATTTTTGGTGGAACCCGCCGCTGCGGGGCTCGTACACCGCCTGCCGATCGTGCATAAGATCATTTACCTCATCTATAATGAAGGGTACAAGCCTGCGCTGGGAGAAGCTATCCTGCGTGAAGAACTCTGCGGTGAAGCATTACTGTTGAACAAAGCGCTGTTGGATAATGGACTGGGCGACAGAGCCACGGCGGCTTTGCATGCGTTGATGTTGTTCAATGCCGCGCGGTTCGGGGCCCGGTTTGGTCCTGCGGGCGAGTTGCTGGATCTCGAGGATCAGAACCGGGAATTATGGTCCAAGCCACTGATCATGATGGGATGTGACCATCTGCGGCGGGCAGGGGGGATAGATGTGGGGGGGACGGAGACAGGTGTGGTGAAAGGAATGGGCACGGAGTTTAACGGTGGCGGGGTCCGTGGTCTCGGGCGAGGCGCCTCCAACGATATAACGGACATGGATATGGGTAGGGTAATCACTACCTATCATTATGAGGCTGCGATCGCCTGGGTGCATTGTACGGCTAAAAGCTGGCTACTCACAGAATGGCGACTGATCAGTATGCTGTATGAGCGGCTGCTGGAACGGGGGCCTAATCCTTTTGTGGAGCTCAGCTATGCCATCGCTTTGTTCTATGCCGGACAAAGAACCACCGCGTTCACCATCCTGCACCGGCTGCTGCAGATGCAGGCCATGAATCAATATTATTTACTGAATGCTACTTTGGGCAAGCTATACCTGCTGGAGGGGCATTTCAGCCGGTCGAAGGAATTTTACAGCAGGGCGTTGGGGCAGACGGCGCTAGTATCGGAACAGGAATTTATCCGGCGCAAAATGGAGCAGATAAAGGAGTAGGATTATGGCTTCATGAACTTCAACGCCTGCGCCGATGCTCCGTTGCCGAGACGTAGAAAATAGACGCCGGGGACAAGAGTGGAAATATCGATCACGTTGGCCGATCCCGTCAGGGTTCCGCTGCGCAACAATTGCCCGGAGGCGGTATACAGCTGATAGTATGAAACATTGGAGGTATTGCCTCCGGGAGTGGAGAATGCGGCCAGGTCTCCCCAAATGACCAGCTGGGTTGATGAAGCGGAAAGGCGGATGGCGCCGTTAGCCTGCGTTTGCACGGCAATGATATCCGTATATTCGGAATTTCCGGCGGGCAAGTCGTCCCGGATACGGTAATACCAGGCAGCATGTCCGCTGATGGCCTTGTCGTTGTAGCTGAATGACTGGGGCCCATTGTCGGGAGTGGGGGTGATAGAAGCGATGTCGGTGAAGTCATTGCCGCTAAACGACCGTTGGACCTCGAAATGTTCGTCAGGTACGGTGGTGGCTGACTGCCATTGCAGTTGGATCTCGTCAGGCGACGACTGCCAGGAGCCTTGCAAGGAGTTAAGTCCCACCGAAAGGACGCTGACGAGGCCGTCCAAGGCGAAGAAACCGACAGTGGCAGTATTGTTGGTGGAATTATCGGTGATGCCGATGCTGCTGATCGTCTTCGACTGGTCCGCGGTGTTGAGCGAAATAGTGATCTGATATATGCAGGGGTTGCCTGGTATGCCGCTGAAACCGGTGATGGTGGTCTCGCGTTCGACACGGCCAAGGTTATCGATGACATAGGGAGTACCGCTGAACCAGTCCAGAACAGAAAAAGCCCCGTAATTCGTGTTGGTACCGCCGGTGAAGTACAAGGTGACGTTAACGGAGGTCGGGCCGTTGCCAGCAGACGTCAGCAGGGCGATCTTGCTGTAGCTGCCGGGTGAGGTGAGAGTAAACGTTTGGGTGGAAACGGCGGATTGGGGTGGAAAAAAGAGACAAGTATTGCCCGTATAGGGTTGTAGCTGCCAGGTGTCCGATCCATTGGTGATCGCGCCGCTGTTGGGCAGTCCGCCGCCGGTAATGGTGCCGGAGTTGGCCCCCTGGAACTGCACGGTATAGAAGACATAGTTCGTTGCAGCGATGCCATCAAAGGCGGTGCTGGTTACCGTGGAAGGGTTGCTGCCCGTTCCGTGGGCGATGGGGTTCTGGTTGAATCCGGTGACGGTGACGGGTGTCAGCTGCGCGTCAGACCGGATTGGCGCCAGCCCAGCCAACATAATAATCAGACAAATCGGCGCCCGGGGATAAGTGTAAATACCTTTCATTGTAGTTATTTTACTATAAAGGTATCGAAAGAAACCCTAGGCCCGCATTAAAAAGAGGCCGGCCCTTTTGGAGCCGGCCTCGCCAGTATAACACTGAAAGAATAATTAGATTCCGTTGTCTTCCAAGCTGGAGCGATTGTCGCCATAGCCTTGCCGATGACCCATCGGGCCGCCGGGACCGCCGCTGCGATGATGTGACATCTGTTCGAACTGCGTGTACTGGTCAGGGGTAAGCACCGCCTTATAGGTGTCGTTGCGTTTAGCCATGAGGGATTTCATCTGATCTCTCTTATCCTGGGGCAGGAGGTTGTCATTCTCATGGATGGCTTTGAACTGGCTGCGAAGATTTTCCTGGCCGGCCTTGATCTTTGCTACCTGGTCGTCGGTGAGTTTGAGGGCCTGGTGGAGATGTTCCAACTGTTCGTCGGCCCGCAATTGTCCTTCGTCTTCTCTTTTCTTGTGTTGAAGTGTCACTTCATCCTTCTGCAGCGGGGTGAGCAGGCCTTCGATCTTCGACTTCTTTTCTTTCTGCAGGGCGATCAGTCCGGCTTTATATTGTTTGAGGGTAAGATTGTCCTGTTTGAAGAGGTCCCCGGATTTTTGTTTGTAGTCTTTGTTGATGGACATTAGCTGCTTACGCTGTTCGGGTGTGTAATGAACGGCCATTCCGCGACCGCCCCAGCCTTCGTGGCCGGCGCGACCAAAATGTCCATGACCGTGGTGATGGCTGTGGCCACCGCGAACCTGTCCCCAATGGTTACGGCCGCCGCCGCCGTTGTAGGCCCAGCCTTGCTGACCGCCTGGTCCGCCATGGAAGCCACCT
>JAMFSL010000120.1 GCA_026225275.1 Puia dinghuensis | reverse complement strand
CTCCTTCAAAAGATCGAGGAACTCACGCTCTACAACATCGAAGAGGATAAAAAATTAAAATCACTGCAGTCGGAAGTCGATCAGCTCAAAGAAATACTGCAGACAAAGACCAGGTAAAAACATTAGTTTAATTAGCTGCCAGCCGTCCATTGCCATCGGCCGCTTCCTTATTAGCCAGTTGCTGCACCGATTCCTTCAGGATCTCGTATTTATTGGCTTCAAAGAGTCCCATCTTGACGGAGGGCAGCTTTAGGTCATAGCTGTTATTGTTGCTGGCCATAATCTTATCGAAGTCCGGGTTGTACCGGGAAAAAGCGGCGCTGTCCATCAACGTATACCGGGCAATGACTGAACTGAGGAATTTACCGGAAACAGCGGTGGTTTTAGCATCGTTTAATTCGACCTCATTCAATTGGCGATGAAAGACATACATGGCCGAACCCGACAGTTGTTCGGTGGCTTCATCCCGGGTCAGCGTGGTGACACTGCCCTGACCCTCAAAGACATATTGCGTGCCGATAAATTTCTTGACATGATTCCGCGATTCCATCGGCAGGTAATCCTGCAGATCCCAGAAATTACGGCTTCCGCTGCGGTGGATGGCATGATAGACATTTGCCGTTCCCGAATTATAGGCCGCAATGACCAACAGCCAATCTCCCAATTGATTATAAAGATCGCGGAGATAGAGCGCGGCTGCCCGGGTACTCTTGGCGTAGTTCCGGCGCTCATCCACATTCCGGTTGACCTTCAGTCCCAGATCCCGTGCCGTCTGAGGCATTAGCTGCCAGGGACCTTCAGCACCTACCCGGGACCGGGCCGATGATTTTAAATCGGATTCTATGACCGCGAGATATTTCAATTCCTTGGGAAGGTCATATTGCACCAGGACATTTTCGATCAGACTAAAATAATAGCCCCCTGTGCTGCGCACCAACTGTAATTCATCCCAATTCTCCTTGATATAATCTTCGACGAAATGCAATGCCTTTGGATTCAGCCTGGCACCATTGGTCCCGCCGACCGAGGTGGCTAGAAAAAGTTCGGAAAAAATATAATGTTGTGCATTGTCGTGGTCGACAGTCGTCGTCAGGGAATTGCTCTCAACAATCCGACCGGTATCAGCTAATGATTGGGAAATAACGGTCTTTGTCCCTGTAGAAACACCCGCCATAGTAGGGGGTACCCAAGCTGAACCTAAAATGGTGATACTCAACAATAAAAGCCTTCTGTTGTACATTTTGTCCAACGCTTTAAAGATGGTAAACAACCCATATTGGCGTTTACAATCTTTCATAGGAACGGGGAAGAAACGCTTCACATTTCTCAGTCACATAGAGTAGGATCTTCGTAGGACTTTATTGTTGCATCATTTGATGCGAGAATTGAAGCAAAGATGACTCATCGAATCGACTTGCCATGGCTTGAACACCAAAAGGCATGCCACTTGTGTGGGTAAAAAGCGGAAGGGAAATACCGGGAATACCGGTCAGATTGGCGTAAACAGTATAAATATCAGCGAGATACATAGCAATAGGATCACTCATCTTTTCCCCGATGGGGAAGGCGGTGCTGGGTGAAGTCGGCAGGACGAGGATATCGAAGTCCTTGAATATTAAGTCAGTATGTTCTACCAGTAATCTCCTCACTTGCTGAGCCTTAGTAAAATAGGCATCATAATAACCGGCACTTAACACAAAGGTACCCAATAAGATACGACGTTTTACCTCGCGTCCGAACCCCTCCGAACGGGTTCGTTTGTAAAACTCTGTTAAATCAAGGTCTTTATCGCCTGTCCGGTATCCATACCGTACGCCGTCGAACCGCGCCAGATTGGAAGAAGCTTCAGCTGTTGTCAATACGTAATAAGTAGGAACAATATAATCAAATAGCTTAAAATCAATAGCTTGCACGGTATGACCGGCCGATGCCCATTCGCCGAGGCGTCCAAGGATGGCCTCCCTCATTTCCGGGTCAAGACCCGGGTGGTCCAGCCCTTCGTTAAAATAGGCGATCCTGTATTTTCCATTGTGGCCATCCTTCCCCATCCCCCCGCCCGTACCGGCGGCAGACCTCGCTACTGTACTGTCGAATTCATCAGGCCCCGAGATCACCTCCAGCACCCGGGCTACATCGGGCACGGTCCGGCCGAAAATCCCTATCTGATCGAACGAACTGGCATAAGCAATCAATCCATAGCGCGATATCCGCCCATAACCGGGCTTTAGACCTACGATACCACAGAAATCAGCCGGCTGGCGGACAGACCCGCCTGTATCGCTGCCCAGGCTGACCATACAGAGATCAGCCTGTACTGCTACCGCTGACCCACCGGAAGACCCTCCCGGCACTCGCGTCAGGTCCCGCGCATTCAGCACCTTCCCATAGGCCGAGTTCTCATTGGTGGACCCCATGGCAAATTCATCGCAATTGTTCCTCCCTATGATGATCGCCCCTTCCGCCAATAGCTTTTCGACGACGGTGGCATGATAGATAGCCTTGAAACCCGACAGGATCCGCGACCCCGCCGTCAATCTATGATCTTTGTAAGAGATAACGTCCTTCAGGGCAACAACAACCCCATGCAGTTTCCCCATAACGACGCCCGATTTCCTATCCTCATCCAGTGACCTGGCCCGCTCTAAGGCTTCTGTGGCAAATACTTCCAGGAAGGCGTTGAGATGTTTATTTTCTTCAATGCAGGATAAATAATATTGGACTGCCTTAACGCATCCATCGGCATGCGAAGCCAAAAAACGGTGGTAATCCTCTATCGAAATAAACTTTTCCATTTTTCGGTTTCAGCTTTATTGCCATTCGCGGATTTCATCCTTCTTCTGTCGTTTTTCTTCCTTCACGCAAAGCAGAATGCTGATCTCGTACAAAATCATCAAAGGAATGGTACAAACGACCGTGCTCAGCATGTCCGGCGGAGTAAAGATACTCGCTACGATCACCATGACCAGGATGGCGTACTTACGCACCCTGCGCAGATAGCTTGCGCTGACCACCCCGATTTTCGACAGGAAATACATCACCAGGGGTAGCTGAAAAGCAAGACCCGCACCCAATATGAGAGGAACGATCGTATTGAAATAGTTGCCGACCGTCCAAATATTTTTGATTTTGGGGTCAAGCGAAAAATTGGAGAAAAAGTTGACGGTATAGGGTACAACAATAAAATACCCGAAAAGAATGCCGATGAAGAACAGCAGGGAAACCCAAAAGATCACTCCCCGGGTATTGTTCAATTCCTTCGGTGTCAATGCTGGCTTGGTAAATTTCCAGAACTGCCAGAACACATAAGGAAAGGCCAGGATAAAGCCACCGATCAGGATCACATTGAAGTAGATATTGAACTGCCCCGCTACATCTGTATTCTGCATGTTGACATCGATCCTGGTCATGCAAAGCGCGCCATGGAGACCCAACTGCTCGCTGATCTTGCACAGATAAACGTAGGTGGCAAAATCGTTATTCGTCGGACCCATCAATACCCGTTCTACAATAAATTTATTGTAGATTACCATGACGATAGCCCCGGCAGCAACAGCCAAGGCCGCTCTGAAAAGATGCGACCTTAATGCGTCCAGATGCTCGACGAATGACATCTCCTCGCCCGTTCCATCCTGACGTCTCCTGAAAATTTTCGTGAAAGAAGATAAAAAACTCATCGGGGTATAAAAGTATTGCAAATAAAAGAAAAACCCCGCAAAAACAACTTGCAGGGTTCTCTACTCTCTAAATCGAATAGATTAGAATAGCTTAATTATTTACAGAAGAACCGGACGATACTGGTTTGTTAGGTGTGGTCGGAGTCGACGTAGTAGCATTGACTTTGTGGTCATCCTTCATGCCGTCTTCTATTTCTCTTTGTACATTATCCTTTGCATCTTTGAATTCACGAATCCCTCTTCCTAGTCCACGCATCAGTTCAGGAATCTTTTTGCCACCAAATAAGAGAAGAACCACTAATGCGATGAGGATAATATGCGGCCCACTGAATAAGTCTCCCATAACACTAAATTTTATGACTTAAAGATACGAGAAAATCGGTAACAGTGATTTAATTTAACATTCTGCGCCCAAATAAGAGAAGAAGCACTAATGCGATGAGGATAATTTGAGGCCCACTGAATAAGTCTCCCATAACACTAAGTTTTATGACTTAAAGATACGAGAAAATCGGTAACAGTGATTTAATCTAACATTCTGCGCCAAGACGCAAAATAATTCCAATTTAACCCTGATCTACCGCCTGTCTCTTTTCCTTGATACGCGCACTCTTACCGCTCCGCTCACGCTGGAAATACAGTTTGGCACGCCGAACCCTACCAACCTTATTCAGCTCGATAGAATCGATATTGGGAGAGAAAAGGGGGAAAGTCCTTTCTACACCTACACCGTCGGAGATCTTCCGTACGGTAAAGGTGGCTGTATGCCCCTCACCCTGACGCTTGAGGCAGTCGCCTTTGAAGCTCTGGATACGCTCCTTGTTGCCTTCAAGGATTTTATAATTGACAGTGACATTATCACCGGCTTTAAACTTCGGAAACTCTCTCTTTTTCGTCAGTTGCTCGTGTACAAAAGCTACAGCAGCGTTCATAACTTAAATTTTTAAAGGATTGCAAAGGTAGCAAATCCAGTGTATAATCCAAACTTTTTTCCAACGGCCCGACCCTATCTCGCCACATTCACAGCCCGCTTTTCCCGGATGACCGTCACCTTGATCTGACCCGGATAGGTCATTTCCGTCTGGATTTTCTGGGCAATCTCAAAGCTCAGTTTATCGCTGTCCACATCGGTCACCTTGTCGGCCTCCACAATCACCCGCAATTCACGACCCGCCTGGATAGCATAGGCTTTCTCCACCCCGGGATATGCCAGGGCCAGGTTTTCGAGGTCCTTGATACGCTGCAGGTATTGCTGCATGATCTCCCGCCGGGCGCCGGGCCTCGCACCGCTGATGGCGTCACAGGCCTGGATGATGGGAGCAATCACATACTGCATTTCCACTTCATCATGGTGGGCGCCGATGGCATTCACCACCGCGGGGTTCTCACCGTATTTTTCGGCCAGCTTCATGCCCAGCAAAGCATGGCTCAACTCGGTTTCCTCATCCGGCACCTTGCCGATATCATGCAATAAGCCAGCCCTTTTGGCCAGCTTCGGATTCATCCCCAATTCGGAAGCCATGATGCCACAAAGATTGGCCACTTCCCGGCTGTGCATCAGGAGATTCTGACCATAGGACGAACGAAACCGCATTTTGCCCACGATCCGCACCAGTTCCTTGTGCAACCCATGGATACCCAATTCGATCACAGTACGCTCGCCAATCTCCATGATCTGCTCCTCTATCTGTTTGCGCGTTTTCTCCACGATCTCCTCGATGCGGGCAGGATGGATACGGCCATCGGTCACCAGCCGCTGCAGGGACAACCGGGCAATTTCCCGCCTGAGGGGATCAAAAGAGGACAGGACAATGGCTTCCGGAGTGTCGTCGACAATCAGGTCAACACCCGTGGCAGCTTCGATAGCCCGGATATTACGCCCCTCCCGGCCGATGATCTGTCCCTTGATCTCGTCACTTTCCAGGTTAAATACAGTAATCGAATTCTCGATGGCCTGCTCCGCAGCCGTCCGCTGAATGCTTTGTATGATGATCTTCCGGGCCTCCTTATTGGCCTTCTGCTTGGCGTCGTCGATGATCTCCTGCTGCATAGCCAGAGCCCTCGTCTGCGTCTCCTGCCGGAGGCTTTCGATCAACTGGCTCCTCGCCTCGTCGGCTGTCAGGGCAGCAATCTTCTCCAGGCGGCGGATATGCTCTTCCTGGTGCTTTTCCAGCTCTGTCCGTTTCAAGTTGACCACCTCTATCTGCCGGGTCAGGTTCTCCTTGATCACGTCATTATCCTTGGTCTGTTTGTCTAGATTTTCGAGCTTCTGGTTGATGCCCTGCTCTTTCTGCTTGATGCGGGATTCCCCGTCGTTGATCCTCCTGTTCTTTTCCAGCACCTCCTTGTCATGGTCAGCCTTCAGTTGCACAAATTTTTCCTTGGCTTCCAGTAATTTTTCCTTTTTCAGGTTCTCCGCAGTGGTCTGCGCATCATTCAGCACTTTTTTTGCCTGCTGCTCGGCTTCCTCAACCTTTTTTGTCGTGTTTTTTGCAAATAGGAACTTGCCGGCGATAATTCCCACCACCAGAGCAATAGCTCCTGCTATAATAGCCTCCATTGAATCTTGAGTTTAAAGCGTTCACAATCATGTATTTGTAAATCGGATTCATTCATATGCGTAAATGTATATCCGATCAACGAACCATAGGTCCGTTTTTTGTGTTAGTTGGCGAAGATAGGAAATGTGCATGAAAAGGACTATGTGAAAATTTAGCCCTTTTCACGCAATGGCTAATGTCTGACCTTCGGTCGAGCCGCCGTCGGCGGCCCCTGTAGCTTAATAAAGCTTTATATCACCTTATCCAATTGTTGCTCCATCCGGCTTAGAGCATCCATAGCCGCAGCACTCAGCCTTCCCGCCCGATCTCCCGCCGGCGAAGCCTGTGTGGCATACCACAACAACACCATGGCAACGTAGTCCTGCATATCCCGACCCGCAAACTGGGTCTTATATTCAATAATTTTATCATTAATGGTCCGCAAAGTACGCCGGACTACCTCCTCATCCCGCGGTTCTATCTTGATCCGGTAAGTGCGATCACCTATCACAACATTAATTGTCATTAATTCTTGCATAACTCAAATAGTTGTTTTAAATTTATCCACACCTTATACACCATTGTAATTCTAACATTTGCATACCAATACCCTATCTAAAAACTACACTAGCCATGTTCTTAAAAGTCAAATCCCCTGTTTTTATCGACCATCTGACATTTCAGGTTGGCGAACCACAAAAAGCTATGCTGCGTGCTGTCCTCAGGGATGATACAGGAATCGTTTGCAGCGCTCTCGAAACCGAGGTAGAGAAAGACCAGCAAGAACTGGACTGGAATGGTCTCAACGATCTGCCTTATGGTGTATATACACTGGAAATATCCCGTGGGCAGGACGAAATGACCCTACGGTTGGTCAAGAGAGTCTGATCGGTTTCATTCCCCTAACAACGCAATGCACCGGTCAATTTCCCGGATGTACTGGCTAAGCCTTTTTTCTAACTCCTTTTTTTCTCCCTCACTCATCGCCGCTTTCGTTACCCTTAATATTTCTACCTGCTGTTGTAATTGCTCTAATCGTCCGGCTTTGTCGGAATGCTCTTCCCGCGACCTTCTTAGCTCTTCTTTCAATTTCCCGTTTTCCTTCAACAGAAGGTCACGCTGTTTCAGCAATAGCTGCAGCTTATCCAATATTCTCCTGATCTGCCCTTCCGCTTCTATCCCCTCGCCATCCGGGGCAGCAGGCGGGCGACCTGCCTCATGCATATCTTCGCTCATACCATACCCTTTAATGCAAATTGAACAGCCTGCCCCATCGTTTACTTCCTGATCTCTGCATGCACCTCCTTTTCCAGGGCTCCCATGATCCGGCTCATCATTCCGTCAATCTCTTTATCCGTCAACGTCTTTTCCTCATCCAGGAAAGTCAGGCTCAACGCCAGCGATTTCTTGCCAGGTCCCAACTTCTCACTTTCAAATATATCGAAAAGCTTTACTTCACGCAACTTATCGAGTCTGGTCCCACGCACGGCTTTTTCCACTTCATGATAAGGCAAAGATTGACCCACGATCACCGCCAGGTCTCTGTTGACCGGTAATTGACGAGGCAATTCCCTGAATTCGATCTGACGGTTGGCCGCCAGTTCCATCAGGTAGTCCCAATGAAAGTCGGCAAAGAAAAGATCCTGACGACAATCGAATTGCTTCAACACGGCAGGGCTTACCGCTCCGGCTTCCAATACGGTCCGACCCTCCACCACCATGGCCAGCCCCGACGATAACTTGGGATGCTGTAGCATGCTCCAGTCCGACGCCGTCAACCCCACGATGGGCAGCAGTCTTTCACACAACCCCTTCACGTAATAGAGATCCGCCTGCACCCCTTTACCCTTCCAGGAATCTTCCTGTAGCTGCCCTGTGATGTATAGGCAGAGATGATTCTTTTCCGTATACTTCCCGACGCCGTCGGTACGATAACTTTTGCCAAATTCGAAGAATCGTAACTGGCTGCTCTTGCGGTTGAGATTGAAGCCAATCGGCTCGAGTCCCGTCTCCAGCAGGGAAGGCCGCAGGATATTCAACTCCGCACTCAGGTTATTGATCATTTTCACCGCCGTCCCCAACTCCTCATCACTGAAATACGCGCTGTTGGTAATGGAATTAGTTAGTATCTCATTGAATCCCTGCCCCACCAGCCAGCTGGCTACAGCAGATTTCCATGATGCCTGAGAAGGATTGTTTTCGACAGAAGGAGAGATCATAATAGCAGCCGGGATCTGGATATTGTCCAACCCGTCTATTCGCATGATCTCCTCTACGATATCCGCCGGCAAAGTGATGTCGGGCTTATGCCAGGGTACCGCCACATGTATGGCATCGATCCCTTCCTTGATGATCTCGAAACCCAGGCCCAGCAGGATATTTTTTACCGAATCCTGGTGATAATTCTTACCGCTCAGCTTCTTCAGGTAATGATGCTTTAATACGACCTGGGTCTTATTCTTCGGATCGGGGTATTCATCCACGATCTCGGAGGCAATCTCGCCCCCCGCCAGTTCCTTGATCAGCAGGGCGGCTCTCTTCAGGGCATTCACCGTCCCTGAAATATCCATCCCCTTCTCGAAATGCGTAGCAGCATCCGTGCGCAATCCGTGACGAAACGAAGTTTTGCGAATATCGATCGGGTTGAACCATGCACTTTCCAGGAAGATATCTTTGGTGGAAGCGCCGATCCCGCTATGCAGGCCGCCAAATACACCCGCCATAGCCATCCCTTCCTCTGCATTGCAGATCATCAGATCTTCCGCCGATAATCGCCTTTCTTTTCCATCCAGCGTGACGAAGGGTGTTCCCTCCGGCAGATTTTTCACGATGATCCGCTGCCCCTTGATAGCACTGAGGTCAAAAGCATGCAACGGCTGCCCCATTTCATGAAGAACGAAATTCGTGATGTCGACGATATTATTGATCGACCGGATGCCGATCGCCTTTAACTTATCCTGCATCCACCGCGGAGACTCCCGGATGGTAATTCCTTTGATAGTGATGCCGGAATATCGCTCGCATGATTTTGTATTCTGAATGCTGACTGCTACCGGCAGACTGTTATTCTCCACTCTGAAGGCATTCAGCGAAGGCTGCTTCGGCCGGTATTCTTTGTTTTCATGATGCGACAACCACGCACAGACATCCCGCGCGACACCCCAGTGACTCATGGCGTCCATATGGTTCGGCGTCAGCCCGATCTCTATCAGGTGGTCCTCATACAGGTCGGACTCAAACCAGGTCGCTGCCGGCGTTCCCACCTTTGCCTTGCCAGCCAACACAATGATACCGGCGTGACTCTCCCCCAAACCAATCTCATCCTCGGCACAGATCATCCCATGACTCTCCACACCCCGGATCTTGGCCACCTTCAGGGTGATCGGATCACCCTTTATCTGATAGATCGTCGTGCCCGGAAGCGCTACGATTACCTTCTGACCCGCTGCTACATTCGCCGCGCCGCAGACGATGGATAAGGGCTCCTCGCCACCGACATTCACCCGCGTCACCTTCAGCTTGTCCGCATTGGGATGCGGACCGCATTCCAGCACTTCACCGATCACCAATCCCTTCAATCCCCCTTTTACAGATTCGTATTTTTCCACGCCTTCCACCTCCAGCCCGACTGACGTCAGGATTTTGGAAAGCCGCTCCGGCTCGATCTTTACCGGCAAATAATCACTCAGCCAATGATAACTAATGGTCATGACAAGAATTCCTGGGTTTAATGTATGTAAACGTCCGGAAAAGGACTAAGAGCGCAAAGATAACTGTTCCGCCTAACAATATTTACCACCCACCCCCGTTGGCCTTAGTGGCAGTCCTTTTACTCTTTTACGCACCTCACATTTTAATAATCAATTGTTAATACGTTAAGAAGAGTAATAATTTGCACGGATAATGCTAGAGTAAAGAAGACTTAAGAACCTACTACTATTTAAAAACCTCCTAAAAATTGTTGTATGCGTAAACTTGTTTTTTATGCAGGGATAGCCCTTGCATGTATTTTCCTGAATGCTTGCGGTCCCACCCATGTCGTGGTCGAAACACCCGCGCCCGCGCCACCACCACCCCCCCCGCCGCCGGCTCCCGAAGTATCCTATCAATCTTTTTACGATGCCTTAAGCCCCTATGGCCAGTGGATCGACAACCCACAATACGGCTACGTATGGATGCCCAACGTCGGACCGGATTTCAAGCCCTATGCCTCCAACGGCAACTGGGTGTATACTGACGGCGGCTGGACCTGGGCTTCGAATTACCCCTGGGGATGGGCCACCTTCCACTATGGCCGTTGGTTTTATGAAGACGGCTATGGCTGGATGTGGATTCCCGGCAACGAATGGGCGCCGGCCTGGGTTAGCTGGCGACAAAGTCCCGACTATTTTGGCTGGGCGCCGCTAGGTCCCAGCGTAAGCATCAACGTAGCCGTCGGCGGCGGCTACAACCCTCCTCCACATTACTGGTCCTTCGTTCCACAGCAATATGTGACCAGCCCCCATGTCAACAACTACTATGTCAGCGAACAGCAGAATGTCACTATCATCAATAACACCACCGTCATCCACAACACGACCATCGTGAACAATACGGTCAATAATACGACCATCGTCAATAACAATGTGACGAACAACCACGTCACCGTGAATAACTATGCAGGCGGCCCCGATCCCGCTCAGGTGTCCCGGGTTACCGGTACCCCTTTGCGGCCTGTTGCATTGAGAGAAAGCAATGCGCCCGGCGAAAGCATGGCTGGCGGCGGACTGGCGATTTACCGTCCCAGGGTCAACGCAACTCCCCAGGGCAACAGCACATCCACAGCCAGGCCTGTACCTCCGCATGTCCAGACCCTCACCAACGTACACCCCGTGAATACGACGATCTACAATCACACCAACAATACGACCATTAATAACACGACTAATAACAATAACAGCCGGAATAACATCAACACCACCAATAACATCAACACTGGCACGAACAATAATGTCATCAATCATCCTGTTGTAAATAATTCAAATACAACACCTTCTGTTAACGGTGGCCAACCCGTCGCTCCCGGATCCATCAGACCGGTTCCGCCTGCGGTCACTCACCCGCCCGTTACCACAACCGGCCATCCGGTCCAAACGACAACCAAAACCATCCCGCCGAAACCCGCCCCCAAAAAGGTTCTGCCGAAGAAAAAGCCCGTTCCGAAAAATGATAACCCGCAGCAATAGAAGAGAGACTTTTCCATCAGCATAATTTCTGCTTGTGGACATCAAAACAGGCCGGCGACAGGCTAAAAAGCAACGCCGGCCTGCTTTTTTATCATCAGAATTCCCACCAAAAGGGGCCAAATGGCATTCTGTAGTTTCACTATCCTGGCAAAATATTTATCCCTAAATCTTTGTGCACAGATGGTGTGAATTTAAATCGCAGAATGGCTGAAAACTTTTTTAAATTGTGGATAGCTCGGCCGCAAGTGTGCGAAAACCGGCAAAACGTGTGAATAACCTCGTGGATTTCTATAGAATAAATATTGAAAAAGAAAAATCGGTATGGTGAAGATCGCTAGCTTTATATTCGCCCTCCTGACTCAAAGGGGTAACATTCTGTTCATGTTGACGTAACAATATCTTAATATAAAGCATAGCCAGCATAGCCGAAAAAAACCCGATGAGCCCGGCCCCGTAACGGGGAATTTGGATACTCGATAACCTATTTTTTAATTGTTTTTCTGGACGGTTTACTCATATGGATCTTACTAACCTGAATTTGAATAAGGACCGCAATAAGGTAAGGCGCAAACCTTCGGTGGACCTGAGCACCATGGTATACGGCAAAGTCCCTCCTCAGGCAAAGGAACTGGAAGAGGCCGTATTAGGTGCTATAATGTTGGAAAAGAGTGCTTTCGATACAGTGGTCGAAATCCTCAAACCAGAGTGTTTCTACGTGGAAGGCCACCAGCGCATCTACCGCGCCATGCAGGGCCTGGCCCAGAAAAGCCAGCCGATCGATATTCTCACCGTCGTGGAAGAATTGAAATTCAGACAGGAACTCGACATCATCGGCGGTCCCTATTATGTGACGAAACTCACGAATGCCGTCGTTTCTTCCGCCAATATCGAGACGCATTCCCGGATCATCCTGCAGAAATTCATTCAGCGCGAACTGATCCGCATCAGCGGGGAGATCATTGGCGACGCCTACGAAGACAGTACCGACGTGTTCGACCTGCTGGACGACGCGGAAAGCAAGCTTTTCGAGATCACCAATAATCACCTTCGCAAGAACTTCGACAGTATCGATACCGTCCTGGTCAAGACAATCGCCCGGATCGAAGACCTCCGACATAAACAGGATGAGATCACCGGCGTACCCAGCGGCTTTCCCAGCCTGGACAAGATCACCTATGGCTGGCAGCCTACCGATCTGGTCATTCTCGCAGCCCGGCCTGCCGTCGGTAAAACGGCCTTCGCGCTCAACCTCGCCCGGAATGCCGCCCTTCATCCGACCAAACCCACTGCCGTCGCCTTCTTCAGCTTGGAAATGGGTGCCGCTCAGCTAGTTCAGCGTATCCTGAGTGCAGAGAGCGAGATCCTCATGGAGAAGATCGCCCGGGGCCGGCTGGAAGAACATGAAATGAAACAATTGTACAAGAAGGGTATCGATAGGCTGGCCAAAGCCCCGATCTTCATCGACGATACCCCCGCGCTCAATATCTTCGAGCTGCGCGCCAAATGCCGCCGATTGAAGAACAAGCACAATGTCGGCTTTATCATCATTGACTATCTTCAGCTGATGAGCGGCGCCGGCGATAACAAAAATGGCAACCGTGAGCAAGAGATCAGCCGCATTTCCCGCGATCTCAAAGGGCTCGCCAAAGAACTGCAGGTGCCTATCATCGCTCTTTCCCAGCTCTCCCGTGCCGTGGAATCCCGGAAGGAAGGGGAGAAGATCCCCCAACTGAGTGACCTCCGGGAATCGGGCGCCATCGAACAGGATGCCGATATGGTCATGTTCCTGTACCGCCCCGAATACTATGGCATTACCGCCAACGAAATGGGCGAAAGCAATAAGGGCGAGACGCATGTTAAGATAGCCAAGCACCGTAATGGATCTCTTGAAACGATCAAGCTCAGAGCCCTCCTTCATATTCAGAAATTCACCGAATATGGCGATGACGATTTCGGTGGTATCGGTATGCCGGCCGGCGGAAGCTGGAAGCCTGTAAAGGATACTGACGGCGGTGGTGGCGGTGGAAAGCTTTATATCCAGGCCGGTAGCCGGATGAAGGACCTGCCGATGGACGACGATGAAACACCGTTCTGATCGGTCATTCGTAAACGCTCATGGCATTACCTTTTTTTTATATCTCCTCTTATAGCGCTGAACAACAAGAGATTGTATTAGATGAGGACAATTCCCGGCATGTGATCCAGGTGCTGCGGATGAAAACCGGCGATCCACTGCAGTTGACTGATGGAAAAGGTGCCCTGCTGACTGCATCCATCCTGGACAGCCATAAGAAGAAATGTGCCGTCGGGGTCCTTTCGGTGCAAACCCTTCCGCCGAAAAGTCAAACAGTTTCCGTTGCCCTCTCACCGCTAAAGAACGCTTCCCGCTTCGAATGGTTCCTGGAGAAAGCAACGGAGATCGGCGTTAGCGAGATCATCCCCCTGCTCTGCGAACGCACCGAACGTCAGCACACCCGCCAGGACCGCCTGCAACATATTCTGGTCAGCGCCATGCTGCAATCTCAGCAGACCTGGTTGCCAGTCCTCCGGGCGCCGGCTTCCTTCTCTCAATGGGTTCCCACCGCTCATTATACCCACCACCTGATCGCTCACTGCCTGGAAGAACCCCGCCCGACAGAAGATCTGGCCGCCTGGCGCCGCCGGCAAATGGCTGCCGCACCATCCCCCACCATAGCGTCCGCCGCAACTTCTTTGATCCTCATCGGACCCGAAGGAGATTTTTCCCCTGCAGAAGTAACATTAGCTTTAAAACAAGGATTTGTACCGGTAACATTGGGAGACAACCGCTTGCGTACGGAGACGGCCGGTGTGGTGGCAGCTACCCTGCTTTGTATCGGATAGGGCAGTCAGGCCGATGGTGCCAGACGGCAACAGGCTGCATGACCAACCCGTTGTCGCTGGGCTTACAAATTTTGACGGGGTAAAGGTATCTACTTCTTCTGATATTTCCAGTTCCTGGATTTCCCTTCTATCAGCCATTCCAGCGTGGTGGCCACTCGTTTATCACGCGTCTCGTCCGTCTTCGCTTCCGCGATCCATTCAATATATTCCCGACGATGAGAGGGCGGAAAAGCCGCAAAGACTTCGCCGGCCTTTTTGTTTTTCTTCAATGCCGCCGCCAGCGCGGCCGGCACGGGCAATTCCTGCTTCGGCGATTTTTTAGCCGGCGCAGGCTTTTTCACCCCTTGCTCGTTCAACGTAGCGGCTTCCTTGATGAGTGCGACCAGGATCTTGTCAGCCGGCAGGTCCTTTAATGAAGTGATCCGGTCCATATGCCCCATGGAATTTTTGTCTTTCACATGCAGCACGCCCTCCGGGTCCTTCAACAGCGACGCCTTCCAAAAGCCTAGTGCGCAATGCTGCTTGAAGCCGGACATATTGCACAGCATCTCCCCCTTGTATTCGAAGAAAGGCATACTCCATTTAATGGTCTCTACGACGCCGGGGCATGCCTTGTGAATGAGTTTACGTAAATGTTCCAGGATGGGCCGGGCAAATTCGGCCGATTTAGCGATGTAAGCATCGACGCGAGGATCGGTGTTAGCCATGCGATGGGAATATTTGTATCCCAATATAAAAAATCTCTCTCTATTTACCCTGGGAAATTCCTCGTTTCACAGCCTTCTTTTTGATTCGGGTATTCAGCAGTTCTACCCCAAAGGCAAAAGCCATGGAGAAATAAATATAGCCCTTGGCAATGTGCGTATGGTGGATGGGCTCTAATCCGTCGAACAACAGGCTGAACCCGACCATCAGCAGGAAGGAGAGGGCCAGCACCTTCAACGTAGGGCGGCGATTGATGAAATCGGCGATCTTCCCGGAGAAAAAGAACATAATGATCATGGCGATGACGACGGCCGTGATCATAATAGCCACCTGCTGCGCCAGCCCAATGGCGGTTATGATGCTATCAAAGGAAAAAACGGTGTCGACCAGCACGATCTGACCGGCGATGGCCCAAAAAGAACCGCCCGCGGCCCCTAAACCACCTGTTGCCAGATCTCCTGCGCCACCCGGCGCCTGCTCTTCCGCGTTGCTTACCTGCTCCCCCTCACCACTGGTCATCTCCGTCCCGTTGTCACCTTCCAGTTTATTATGAAGCTCACCGACGGTCTTATACAACAAAAATAATCCCCCTGCCAGCAGGATCAGGTCGTGGATGCTGAATCCATATCCGGCCACGGAGAATAACACCCTGTTGCCCCTCGCCACCAGCGACCCCAGGCACAACAGCAGTCCCGACCTGATCAGTATCCCCGCGATCATCCAGACCCGCCGGGCATCCACCCGACGCGCAGCCGGCAGCCGGATGATGAGAATGGATACAAAGATCACATTATCGATCCCCAGCACGATCTCCAGCGTCACCAGCGTGAGAAGACTAACAAGAGAAGCCAGGTTGAACAATCCATGCATGAGCGGTAAGTTAGGAAGGGCGAAGATAATGATTGGCCTTGATTCTAATGGCTGTCACGTTTATCCCCAATATTGACTCGATAAAGCAATAAATCTGCACGAATATCAAATGTGTCCTTTTGTCAATTATCTTTCTACTACCTTTAAAAAGGTTGGTTTTTATGAGGAACATATAGTTAGTGACCCCTAATCCTTCTAACTTATCTGGCTCGTTGCCATTAACCGTTAAACCTTTTCTTTATTTATTATTGAACGCCTCTCTCCGCTAGCCTCCGGCAACGCCTCCTCACAATAAAGAAGTAACACGAACTCCTAACATTGGCCTAATGTTGCTCCATTAGATTTGGCGAAACACCTTTACTGCCATGAAAGTATGGATATTCCTTTCACTTTCCACCATCTGTTCATTAGCCGCCTTAGCCCAGGGTCCCCCGGACGAAGCTCAGCACATCATTCCCGGCAGAACCAACAGCACGGCACAGGAAAACAAGCCATACGTCATCATCATCTCTGCCGACGGTTTTCGGTATGATTATCCTGAAAAATATCATGCCGGGCACCTCTTGGCTTTTGCCAGCGAAGGCGTCAGGGCATCTTCGATGATCCCCAGCTTCCCCTCATCCACTCAACCCAACCATTATGCCATGGCGACGGGTCTGTACCCTGCGCACCATGGCATCGTCCAGAATATCTTTTACGACCGCGACCGCAAAACATACTTTAACTCCAGTAGCAAAGAAAATACAGAAGATCCCACATGGTATGGAGGTACGCCCTTTTGGGTATTGGCCGAACAGCAGCAGATGCTAGCCGCCAATTTTTACTGGCCAGCCTCCAACGCCCCGATCAAAGGTGTTTATTCTACTTATTATTATATGCATAATAATAAGATCCCGACCAATGATCGTATCCAGGACGTCGTGAACTGGCTGAACATGCCCGCCGCTCAGCGCCCGCATCTTATCACCTTCTACTTACCATGGGCCGATGACGAGGGACACACCTACGGCCCCAATTCACAGCAGGTAGCCCATGCCGTACAGCTTATCGATTCGGTGGTCTATGCGCTGACCCAGGCCGTCAATACCACCGGGCTGAAGGTCAACTATATCTTTGTGTCGGACCACGGCATGTCACAGCCGGATACCGAGCATCCTTTACCCACGCCCGCCGCTTTGGATACATCGAAGTTCTTCATCTCCGGAGATCGTATGCTGGTCGAACTGATCGCCAAAAATCCGGCTGATATCCAACCCACTTATCAGGCACTGAAAAAAGAGGCCAAAGATTATGATGTTTATCTCCGTGACAATATGCCCGCGCATTTGCATTCTGCTACAACCGACGACTGGCACAATCGCGTCGGCGATATTGTACTAATCACGCATTACCCTAAAATATTCAACCTCTATAACCATAAGCTCGACAAGGGACAACACGGCTTCGACCCTGCAACGGTCAAGGATGTACATGCCATCTTCTACGCTTGGGGACCGGCATTCAAACCGCACACCGAAATAGCGCCTTTCCCGAACGTGGATATCTACCCCTTGATTACGCAGATACTGGGGCTCACGATTACCGACAAAATCGATGGAACTAAAAAACTTGCCGACGAGGTGTTGATAGCTCCCGGCACATCCTCCCCACAATGAACGGCCCTCATAAATAAACTCCGTTACACCCGCAACAGCATTGTCCGAAATATAATTTTAAACATTGCTGGTTCTTGCTTAGATTTGAACTACTTCTAAACATGCTCATTATGCATACCAAACAACTGACCTTTTTAGCCTTAGCCTTGTGCCTGATCGTATCCTGTAAAAAAAGCAGCAGCTCCAATTCTGGGGGGACCTCAACCGCCAACAAGCTTAAAACATACATCGAAAGTGATCAAAGCGCGAACGGTAATCTAACTGATACCTTCGCTGTTAGCTATGATAACGATAGCCGCATCGCAAGCCTTGTGTCCGCTGAACTGCAATTTGACTACACTTATCAAAGCCAAAGCTTTACGCTCGATCTATACGATCTCGGTCAACTCTCGATCCATGAGGTCGCTTACATAGGCAGCAACGACTACGTCGATAGCACTTTTCAATACGACAACACAAATGATACCACGACGGAAGGTTACAAGTATAACGGATCTCAGCTGCTCACCCTTTTTACCTATAATTATTCGAGTTACGGGACCACGGTCGCTAGTCGCGACGACTATACCTATGATAATGGGAGTGTGACGAAGGACGTTCAAACTGACGGATACGGGAATCTCCTGTCAACAGATACTTACACATATACGACTAATCCTTTTAACGTGACAATCAATCCTACCTATCTTCCGGCGCAATCCAAATACTTGCCCGCTACGGAGACTGTGACGGACGGATCAGGAAATCCTGTGGTTGCAATAACATTTACTTATACTTTCGATAGTTCGGGTAGGCTAACCAAAGAGACGGATACTGGAAATGACGGCGAGGTCGCGACAAAAACGTATGTTTACGAGTGAGCGAGCTCCCTGCACACCCGCCCCACAATAAACGGCCCCTCGTAAATAAATCCCGTCCACACCTGCACCAGCGCGGCTCCCGCGTCAATTTTTTCCCTCGCATCACCTGCCGTAAATATCCCGCCGGAAGCAATCACCGGGATTTGTCCTCCGAGACGGGCGCACAAATAACGCACGACCTCCGTCGCCCGTTCCCTCAATCGTCGAGTCCACCGTCAACAACAGTTCTGCGCCAAAATTTATGGTCAATCCCGATGGCCCGGGAGTAACGGCAATGTATTGATCGGGAAAACGTCCCAGACAGCAGTATCATTTGCCCTGTATCGTTCCGGCCGGCCGGATGCAAAAGGAAGGATTGGATCTTGGCGACAACCAAACGCGGCTGCTTGCCAAGGCGTGCTCCCCTATCCTCTAGTTAGGATATTTATATGCCCTGTAATTCGCCATCGAACCCTTGAACTCGATCACTTTCTGCCCCGTGTTGTAATTGATATCCAACATGTATTCGGCGGTACCGCCGTCGATAAAATAGTCATCCCCGATCTTTTGTACCGATCCCGTCAAATCCGTAAACGGCTCGGGAATATTGAAGTATTTAAAGCTCGTCACCACCTTATTGACCTGGTCAAGGTGAAACTCACAGATCCGCGAATACGGCCTTACAGTATCCAGGCCATCGTCGAAAAGGAGTAGGGTCTGGTTGCTGTCGGTCAGCGTCGCGTCATGCTGACCAATGAATACCATGTCCGGTGTCATAGGGAAATCACTGTTCGACCCACCCAACCGCCACATCACCTGCCCTGTCGTGCGATTGAGCTTCATGACCTGGTTCTGGCTACGCATAGAGCAGATCAGGTTATTGTCAGTCGGATCGATAAACATCGAATTCATATGGATATAATCCACCGCCAGACTCGTGTCGGTAAAATTATTACTCGTTACGCTGGTGGCATAAAATGTAGTATCCGATGTGCCATCCCAACTCCATACAACGACTCCATTGCGGACCTCCTCGATCACCGGCGTCACAACCGAGATATTCGGAGCCGGTGAAAGACGCGCCGGAATATTGGTTGGATGTTCCCAGTTACCGGTCAGGGTTATGTAGTCGCTGTCCGAAATAAGAATAAAATCATGAACGTCCAATGCCTGCCCGGGTTGAAAAACCTCCGATGGGGTCGGAGTAACGTTGATCTCCTGCAATGTATTGAGATTGCTGTCCGCAATGACCCAATAACCAGCCGGTTCGATGAATAAAGGGGGACGGAAAGCCGTGGGATTGTTGACGCAATAGGTATATCTGGTCTGCCCGTTGATGATCCAGCGGTTGAAGCAAAAGGCCTCGCCAGGCGTCACCAGTTTCTGCAATACCCTTCCGCTCTGGTCCATGATCAGCAGCAAACCCTGGGCGGCCACATTAGCGGGTATGGATGAATCATACGGCGCAGCCAGGATAATACCCTTGGTGGGAGAGCTCGTCGAATCAATGGTATAAATGCTTTGCGTTAACGTGTCCGTGTTGACAGTACTGACTTCCTTGGTCGATTTCTTGCAGGAAGACACCGTCATGAAAATAATCGAATAGAAGAAAAGCGAAACCAGCAGATAGATCGGCTTTGTCAATGGATACTTTTTAAGCAGTGACTATTAAAATAGATTATTATGGCCTAAAGACTATTTGCTGATAAGGGAGTTTAAGTGCAGAATGTTAACCGTTTGTTAACGATTCGGGTCGCAGCATATTGCAAATCCTCCCCACAATAAACGGCCCCTCATAAATAAACCCCGTCCAAACCTGCACCAGCGATGCCCCGGCCTCTATCTTCTCCCGCGCATCGGCCCCCGTAAAGATCCCGCCGGAAGCAATCACCGGAATGCGACCGGCTGTTTGCTTACACAGATATCGCACCACCTGAGTCGCCCGCTCCCGCAATGGCGCTCCGCTCAATCCCCCCGACCCGATCGCTTCCAGCCGCTCAACCGGCGTCACCAGCCCTTCCCGGCTGATGGTCGTATTCGCAACTACCAACCCGTCCAGCCCAATCTCCAGTGCCAGTGATATCACATCATCCAGTTGCTGCTGGTTCAGGTCCGGCGCAATCTTCAACAACAAAGGCCGCGGCGGCAGACCCTTCGATCCAGTTCCCGTAGCACCACCTCTCGCCAACTCGCCGCCAACCCGCTGCAGGTTCGTCAATATCTGCCGCAGCGCATCCTTGTCCTGCAAGGCCCGCAACCCCGGAGTATTTGGCGAACTCACATTCACGACAAAATAATCCACGTATTCATATAAAGCCTTGAAACAAATTTCATAATCCTTCCAGGCCTCCTCATTCGGCGTTACCTTGTTTTTCCCGATATTCCCCCCGACGATCAACCGTGCACCAGACCCCGCGCGACTCGCACCCGCAGCACCATCACCAGCCCGCCGCCCCGCACCAGCCCTCCATGCCCTCAACCGCCCCGCAATTACCTCCGCCCCATCATTATTAAACCCCATCCGGTTGATCAACGCCTGATCCTGTGGCAGCCTGAACAATCTTGGCTGCTCATTGCCGCTCTGCGCCTGCGGCGTCACCGTCCCAATCTCCACAAACCCAAACCCTAGCGCCGCCAACTCGCGCAAATACAGCGCATTCTT
>JAMFSL010000119.1 GCA_026225275.1 Puia dinghuensis | reverse complement strand
TTGATTCAACCATTCTTTGACGGTGGTCTTGCCATTGCTGCCGGTGATGCCGATGACCGGGATGGAGAATTGCCGCCGGTGCCAGGCTGCCAGTTCCTGCAGGGCCGCGAGGGTGTCGGTTACGACAATGATATTGGCTTCGGGTAGGGGGGGTAGTGCGTCCGGCGCTGTGCCTGCGCGTGAGTGTTCAACCATAAAATTCCTGACCCCCCGCCGGTATAGCTCTTCGATGAACCGGCTGCCATCCCGCCGCGGTCCCCGCAAGGCAATGAATAATGACGTCGCCGGGAAGATCAGCCGCCGGCTGTCCAGTAGCAGGTGTTCGACGACAGCATCCTCATGGGACTGGACAAGTTTGCCGTGAACGATCTCTGCGATATGTCGAATCGGATATTTCATTGCTTCTTCTATCGGATATTTCACTTCTTTCGCCCCGAATATAATGAATATACAATAGCCGAGGTGATGCAAACCAGGATCACCAGCAGCGACACCCACACCGGCAAATACACATGCCCGATCTCCGCCAACATCTTCAGCCCGACAAAAATCAGTACGATGGCGATGCCCTGCTGCAAGTGATTAAAGCGGTCTACTGCTCCACGCAACAAAAAGAACAATGACCTCAGACCCAGGACCGCAAAGATGTTCGAGGTGTAGATGACGATCATCTCCTGTGTGATCCCGAACACTGCCGGTATCGAATCCACTGCAAACACCACATCCGTCGTAGCCAGCAGCACCACCACGACAAACAGCGTAGTATATTTTTTCTCTCCCTCCCTGACCACCACCAGCCGGCCATCGCCGTCACTGCCTGTCAGGGGGAGGAATCGGCGGAGGAATTTGTATACCCGGTTATCCTCGATATCCGGCTCTACATCGCTTTTAGCCGCAAACATCGTAGTGCCGCTGTATACCAGCACGCCACCAAAAATATACAACAACCAGTGGAACCGGTTTACCAGTACAATACCCGCCGTGATGAATACCAACCGCAGCACGATAGCCAGCAGGATTCCGATCAGCAGCACCCGTGCGTAATACATCGGCCTGACCCGGAAAAAAGTAAAGATGAGGATAAAAACAAAGATATTATCGATGCTGAGGCTCCATTCCATCAGGTAGGCGCTCACGTATTCAATGGCTATTTTATGACCATCTTCCAGCCACAGAAAAACAAAAAAAGCGAGAGCCAGACAAACCCAGAAAGCTGTTTGATACAATGCTTGCTTTATCGAGACAGTCGTCCCTTTTTTGCTCAACAGGCCCAGGTCAAAGATAACAGCCAGTACCAGTACGATTCCAAAGGTCAAATACGAAACGGTCGATGGGCTCATGCCGGAAATTATACCTCCAAAGATAGCTGAAATTAGCTTATGCCCCCGCGTACTTCCACCGGCGCACCGCCTGGTATGCATAGCCACCGAGCACAACTAGTATCAGCGGTAGACCGAGATTGATGAATTGCCAGAACGAACGGTCCTTTTCGACCTTGGCCGTATCGAGGAGTCGCAAGGTGAAATCTTTGGCGCGGGTCTCCAGGATCCCGGAGGGGTTCAACAGGTATTCCACCGCATTGTCGACGAAATCCTGGTTCGCAAAAGTATAGTTGTCATCGCGGCTGAAACCTAGTGGTAACGGCCCGCGTTCGGTCACTTCATTCATGAAGATATCTCCGTCGGCGCAGACGATGACGCGGCCCGGCGTCGTCGCCTCGGCCACAAAAGGCTGGTGATAGAAATTGGCCAGGCTGTCGGCCAGCGTGGAAGGCAGCCGGTTGGCATACAACGAATGAAATTTTCCTTCCAGCAGTATCGCTACCGGAATATCGGCCTGTCTGAACATTTTTGAATCATCCTTGTATTTCATGACCTCGAAGGTGATGATGGCGGGCGTGCCTACTGTGCGGGCGTGCTCCGAGGTCTGTAGCAGGAACGTCTTTTTAATCCCTGTCGCCTGTACCGTATCTATCGAATTGGCATACTGCGCAAAGACCGGGTCCAGGTTTTTCGAGATGGGATGAGTGGGGCTGCCGTTCAGGAGAGGATAATATGGCCACCGTAACGCTGATATCTGTGGCTTGTCGCCCTGCGTACCGACTACCATGCTTAGGTTGGCGCATTGCAGATCCTCTACGAGGTCCGGATTCACCCGCACACCATAATTAAAGAAGAGATCTTCGAGGTTGAGGCCGCGGTCGTAGGCGATGGTTTGCCTGTCCTGCCGCAGGCTATCCTGCTCGGCATAGAGCTGGTCAACCGCCCAGATAATTTGTCCGCCATGGAGGACATATTGGTCCAGCGTAAGCTTTTCTCTATCGGTGAATTTAGTGGTAGGCTTGACGATGATCAGGGCATTGTATTGATACGGATCGTGTCTCGCGGGATCGATCGGCACACTGTCCAGGGCCAGGACGCCGAAATTATAATTGCTCCTCAGTCCTTGGATGAGGTCATAGACACGGTAATCCAGGGGTTCGCCGTTGCCCAGTACGTAGCCGATCGTTGGCCTGGTTTGCTGGGTGATCTTGTCGATGGCGCTGCCAAACTTGTATTCCAGCAGCGTCTCCGCGTTGGTATAATATTGTTCTTCCGATTGACCTTCGCCCGCTACCCGTACTCCTTTGAGGAGGTTGATCGGATAAATCCTGCCCTTATAAGTGATGATGGCCGCAGGGATAACGATCCGTTCGCTTTCTTCTTCGCCTTTTTTTGCCTGCGCCACCTGCGTCATCGGTTGGATACCCATATGTGCCAGCGAATCAAGGAAGGTCTGTCTGGCGGAATCGTCGAGGTTGGTCAGGGGATCAAAGGCATGTACCCGGATCTTTCCGCCGCAATATTCATTGAAGTTCTGCAGCATTTCGAGCGAGCTTTTGGACAGCTTGCGGATGCCTGCCTTGAGGTTGCCTTCGAGGAAGAAGTCGACCTGGACATCATCGTCCAGCCGCGCCAGCATGGCTTTCGTCGGGACGCTGAGCGTATATCGCTTGTCGGCGGTGAGGTCCAGGCGGTAATGGGCCAGCGCTGCTAAGAAGTTGAGGCCGATGAGTAACAGAAGGATCAGCGCTACTAACCAGGCGCCGGTCTGGCGGCGGCGGGGCCCGCCTACGCCAAGGGCTATGGCGGGTAAAGAGGGTGCGTTGGGCGTTTTGACCGTTGCTCGTGGGCCGTGAGAGCGGCGGTCCAGATGCCGGCTCGTCAGAAAAAGGAACAGAAATATAACACTCAGAAAATAGAGCACGTCCCGGGTATCGATCACCCCGCGGCTGATACTACGATAATGAAAATCAATGCCCAGCATGCCGATGTAGAAGTCGGGGCCTGCTGCAAAAACCGGCAGGGTACTGATGGCGCCGAATCCGCTGTACAGCAGAAAGCATGTTAAGGCAGCGACGATGAACGCCACCACTGCATTCGGTGTAAAGCTGCTGCACCAGATACCGATAGCTGTAAAGACCGCTCCTAAAAATACCAGCCCGATATAACTGCCCATTGTTGCACCTGTGTCAATGCCCCCCTGCCCCGACAATCGCTGGATACAAAGGAAATAGACTAATGTCGGCACGAGCGCGATCAGGACCACCACGAGGCTGGCGACATACTTGCCTGCAATGAGCCGGCCGCGGGTGAGCGGTAGTGTCTGCAGGATCTCGAACGTACCCATCCGGAATTCGTCGGAAAGGCTGCGCATGGTAATGGCCGGTATCAGCAGTAGCAGGATCCAGGGCGCCAGCTCGAAAAATTTATCCAGCGTGGCATAGCCGAATGTCAGGATATCTGTGTCCGGAAAGACAAAGAGAAGGAGTCCATTCAACGATAAAAAAGCAATGATTGCGATGTAACCCGTCAGGCTACTAAAAAATTGGCGGAGTTCTTTTTTACATACAGCCCACATATACACGAAAATATGCGATATAATCGTTTTTCAGCTATTCTTATTGTGTATAGCGCTACACATTGACGCGCCTTAAACTGCACCCCTGTAAGACATTTTCATATATAATAATTAAATAAATGTGGAAAAATGCGTTAAATTAGGTGAGCGGAAAAAAGTTTTGTATGAGAGGAATCCCTATATTCGCATACTCTTTTAAAGCAACCTTCCTAGAAAAAATATTAATGGTTTGGACATAAAAAGATTCAACCGAAACCAACTGCATGAAAAAATCCGCCCATAGTATGGCGGGTTTTTTGTTTTAGCCCTTTTCCCCCTAAATAGTTGATTGTTGTTATCTGGCGTGCCGATGACAGCCTTTTTTATTTTAGCAACATGGTTGCACACACTAACGTCTATGGCCCCACGCAACCTTCGATCCTACGCCAATATCCTCCCGTCCAACGAGAGCATTTTTTCCTTCCAGCCGACCTTTTGCATCGACTCCGAACCGGCTATCTTCTCACCTTTTTCTACCCAGTTACCTGACAATCAATACACATTACAAATACTTATATACACGCATTAAAGTTATAAATATTTGTTTTAGGCTCATTTTAAGCCAATTTTGACGGGCTGTTTGCCCTTAACTGGCCCACCATTTTCCCAATTTGGCCAATGGCATATTCCACTTCTTCGGCCGTAGTGAATCTTCCCAGCCCAAGTCGCAGGCTACTATGGGCCAGGTTATCGTCCAGTCCCAGGGCCTTCAGTACATAGCTGGGCTCCATTGAAGCCGAAGTGCAGGCCGAACCGGAGGAGAGCGCTACATTTTTACCAAGGCCCGCCAGCAAAGCATCCCCGTCCACGCCTGCGAAAGAAATATTGGTTACCATGGGCAGTCTGTACTGGCGGCTGCCGTTGATCCTGGCGCCGTCCAGGGCCAGCAATCTTTCTTCGAGCCTGTCCCGTAGAGGGGAGATGCGAAGCGTATCGGCCGCCATTTCGAGCCGGCACAGTTCACAAGCCATTCCCAGGCCTACGATGGCCGGGACATTCAACGTTCCGCTACGCATACCCCGTTCGTGTCCTCCGCCGTCCATTTGCGCCGTCAGCCGGACCCGGGGGCCTTTCCGCCGGACATATAATGCACCTATTCCCTTGGGACCATATAATTTGTGGGCACTAAAGGCCATCAGGTCAATACCATCCGCATTGACGTCCACCGGGATCTTTCCGACCGCCTGGGTAGCATCCGTAAAAAAGAGAATTCCATGGCGGCGGGCGATGGCGCTGATTTCCCGGATTGGCTGTATCACTCCGATCTCGTTGTTGGCGTACATGATGGCGATCAGTACCGTAGCAGGCCGGATGGCGGCCTCGAGGTCCGCCAGGTTGATCAGCCCGTCTTTATCCACCTGTAGCCAAGTCACTTCCGCGCCTGACTTTTCCAGGTGATGACAGGTATCCAACACTGCCTTGTGCTCGGTCACTACTGTAATAATATGATTTCCTTTGGATGCATACATGTCGAAGACGCCCTTAATCGCCAGGTTGTCTCCTTCCGTCGCCCCCGAAGTGAATATGATCTCCTTTGGCTCGGCGCCTACCAGTCCGGCCACCTGTTCGCGGGCCAGTTCAACGGCTTCTTCCGCCTCCCAGCCCAATGCATGGCTTCGGCTGGCTGCATTGCCGAACCGTTTTGTGAAATAAGGCAGCATAGCCTCAACCACCCGGGGATCGCAGGGTGTGGTAGAATTATAGTCGAGGTATACCGGCAACTGGAGCATGAGCGAGCGTTTAATTCCCAACAAATGTAGGGGACTTAGGTTCGCGCGGCAAGTCCGTGGCGTCATTTTAGCGTCGTGACCGGGGAGGCGAGCTGACAAGCGTATTTATAGGCATAATTAACAGTGTCAGGAGCACCATAGCCGAATTCAGCAGGACCGCTGGTAATGATCGCCATACCTGATATCCTTCCGTTCGCATCCTGTGAATAGGTGACGGTGGAAGTGCCATAGTTTTGAAAGTACCCGTTGACCTGGTTGGTGGTCCTCACCGTCTGCGCAGGTGCGGAGAGTAGCTGCGTAATACTGAAATAGTCTCCAGTGGCAGCAGCCGAAGAATTATAACTATACGTAGTGGAAGTAGTAGTAGTAACTCCACCTTGTGGGATGAAGGCCGAAAGATTGCCATTGGTCCAGTTATATTGCTCCTCACCAGGACCGCCTGGCCCAAGGCCGGGCATCTCACAGGCAGAACAAACATAAGCGAAATCAACCTCAGCACCCGAATAATAATAATAGGTTGTCTGAAGCAGGGCGTTACTGCCGTTGCGGGCCACGTCAACCAGCATCAGACCCTGGCTGTTCAGTGTAACGGAGTCCACGCCGCCGCTTGTTGACCGCACAACGAGGTTGGTGTCGGAATATGTATAGGTCCTGGTGCCTGTGGTCCCGCCGGTCGATTGCACATTGGTCGGCCGCCCATCGCGGTCATACGAAATTTGGTAAAAGGTCGTGTCCTGGCTGCCATTTTGTGTGACCGTCACAGCGGAAATGTTGCAAAATTCCAGGGGAATCGGGATAATCTTCTTTTTACAGGATGGCGCCACCATAGCGGCGATGAACAAAGCGTAAAGGGCGATTGTCTTTTTCATTGTAAGATTTTTTGGTTGTAGAGGCAAAAGTAGAATCTCCGCATACGGGATACAATACCATTTTTAGGGGGTTTTTGCGGCGTCGGCAATAAATGGAAACGCTTCCTGCACCCGAAGGACACAGGAAGCGTATGGATAAATGATGTATGCTAATCCTTGATCACGAATGAAGCGGCATAATGCTCGTTGGTTTGAGGGCTGATAGCGCGGACGAAATACGCTCCGGCAGCCATCTTGTGGTTAAAGTTCAATGTGGCCAGGTTGGTGTTGGAAAAATAGTTTTGTTGTACCAGGTCGCCGTTGGCTGCGTAGATCTGCACTTCCCAGTTCTGGCTGTTGCCGGGGAAAGTCAGGTTGATAAATGTAGTCGGCGGGTTAGGATAGATCGAGAAAGCAGTGGCGGCACCATTACCCAGGTTAACGACACGCAGCGGGGAATAGCTGACTGTACCGTTGGCATCGATCATCTCAATCCGGAAATACAGATTGCCCTTATCGGTAGAGGGAATTGCATATTCGTAGGTATAATTGCCATTGCCGGCCACGCCATCGGCCAAAACCGTGTCTGCGTTCACAAAATCGGTCCCATTACCTGTACTGACCTGCACTACATATTTCTCGCCAGGCGTCTCACCGGCGGTGAGCCAGTTTAAAAGAGCGAGCTGGGGGTTTTCGAGCGTGGCTGCAAAATTAATGAGATTAATAGCCAGAGGTTCGGTATTGCAATAATAATAAGTCAAATTGAAAGTAATGTTCACGGCAAAATCAGTGGATACACCAACCGAACTATTGGTCGTTTGCTGGAATACATAATTATAATATTGAATATCCGGAGACCCGGTGCCTGAGAAGTCGTTGAGTGCCGAGTTGGCGGTTGTTATACTATCATTTTCCAGGGTCGTTTGGGGAACGATCGTTTGCGGACCTACAGCGGTAGAGCCCATGGGATTAACAGAGATAAAGTAGTTAGTATACCCGGTTAAACCTGAACTATTCTGCCCATTTGCATTCATGAAAGTGGAGCCGTTCAAGGTGATTTCGTCATCATCGGCATATCCGGCGATTACCGTCTGCGCTGAATTGGTGGAATTGGATACATTTACGGTGCCGAAGATATTAAAGGAGGTTTGCAAAACGGCAGAGATTAGCAGATATCCACCGGGAGGATTGTACTGACTAAACGTAGGAGCGAATAGGTTACCACCGCTCCCCGTCATCGTAACCGTTTGTGTTGACGATTGTACAGGGCCTGTACACTGGGCTGCCAGCCGCGAGGGCAGCAGGGAAATGAATCCCATTAATAATAAGATCAGCAGGGAGGCGGATACCCTGGATATTCGGATTTTAGACAGCCTCATAGGAACTAAATTGATTTAGGGTCGATCACAGATACAGATCACAACACGAAACTAACTACTATAATAACTGAAAACGGGGCTACTTTATTATACTTACTAAGTATGTTTACTATTGTTTTTATTAACAAAATGTCTAGTCAGGATAGAAAAAATTGCATAAGTCCCTTTAAATGAATCTATAATCAAGATCCATACAAAGTGATAAAAATAATAATTTGTCTTGTTGGGTTCTTTAGTGGCCTAATACCACAAAACTGCCGGTGACCACCTTCTGCCCGTGGAGGTCCGTTGCCCGTACCAAATAGGTTCCGGCAGACAGCTGGCTGCGAAAATTGACCTGTATATTACGCGTTTGCATGTATACATCACGCTCGATCAAGCTGCCATTCACCGACAGGATATCTACCTGCCAGTCTCCTGCGTCCTGTTGGTTCGGGATGAGGTTGATAAAATTGGTGGCCGGGTTCGGATATACCTGCATGCTCTCGCCGGGTGCTGTCAGCGTCACATTGCGGACAGGAGAATAAGTGAGCTTTCCGGCGGACGTGTCGTGGATCTGCAGTCTGTAATACCAGGTGCTGTCGGCACTGGCGGGCAGTTCGTCCGGATAGGTATAATGGGCCGTTCCGTCGTCCGCCGTAGCATAAGCATCCAGTGTCGCGATATCCGTATAAGTAGTATTGTCCGTGCTGCGCTGGATCACATATTGCCTTCCGGCCAGTTCATTCGCAGTACCCCAGTTGAGTTGCACAGTCTGCGGAGCGGCAAGGCTGGCCGTCCAGGCAGTCAGGTCCGTCGCCAGCACTACGTTGCCCCGGCAATACAGGTATTGAATAGTGAAGGATATATTAGTGGCAATACCCGCGCTGTAATAATAGGCGGCATTGTTCACTGCTGTGAGATTGCTAAAGGTAAAGGATTGATAACTAAGATTCACCTGGCCCATGCCCAGGAAGGGCGATACAGCGGTGATGCTGTCGCTGGCGAGATAATTGTTCAGGAAGCTAAATGGCGCCTGCGTCATCGACTGGTTGGCGCTCAAAGGATAATTACCCATGGATTGGGTGGTCACATTGGAGTAAGGGACAGCCATGGACAGGCCGCTGATCTGATCCTGTTGACCGAGGGTCAATGCATAAGTGGAGGCCATTGAGTCGGCATTGCGAAGCGTAAAACCGTATTGCGAATTCACAATAGCGGCCATCTTAACGGACACCAGCGTTCCGGAGTCCGGATTGAACTGCGGAAAACTGAGGTTATAAAGGGCGAAACCATTGCTGGTCAATGCCGTATCATAAGTTAATGTAGATAAATTGGCCGACGTACACTGGCCGTGTGTGCTGAATGATATACCGGTCATCAGGCCGAAGGCCAGACAGGCATTCCTCAACAGCGTTGGGATAGCACGATTTTTCATAATAGTTAGGATATTGGATTGTAGCCTTGGTAAACTGATTTTACCACACATTTATTTTATGGATTTTAGCAACGAATTAAACTTTTTGACGATTCAGGTAGGATTATTCAATAACAGGTAAGGTCGACGAGTCTCATCAAAAATGAGGCCGGACGGGACACGCGTCAATAAAAAAATGAAATAAATGAGCAAAATAAATGGACTTATGTATGTCAAAGCAAAAAGCCACTTCCTTTCGGAAGCGGCTTCGTGTATTGGTTGTTATAAGAGTGAAAAACTATTTTGCGATCAGCAGCTTGTTCACCTGCTGAGTTCCGTCCGAACCAACGACGACGATCAGGTAGTTACCCTGCGGCAAATTGCTGACGGTCAGGGGGACAGTGGTTCCGGCAGCGTTGCTGACTGTCTTTTCCATCAACAGCTGTCCGGCGGAGCTCATCAGCCGGATGGTGACATTGCCGGTCGTGCCGCCACCGAGCACCACGTTGACGTAGTTGCTGGCGGGGTTCGGATATACACTGACCGAAGTGGCCAGGCCGATACGGACTGCCTTCACCGTAGAATAGGCTGTTGCACCATTGAGATCAACCATTTCCAGGCGGTATTCGGTAGTGCCATTGGCCGGTTTGGTATCCGTGAAGGAATAATTGATAGGTGTGCTGGAATTGCCATGGGCGGCTACCGTACCGAGATTGTTCCAGCTGGCGCCTGCATTAGTGCTGGATTGAACCACAAAGTGGCTGGAATTGATCTCCAATTGAGTGGTCCAGGTCAGGTTGACCTGACTATTGTCGGCTACGGCATTGAAGTTGGCCAGGATGATCGGCAGCGTACCGGTAGAGCTCAGCGTGACAGGACCGCCCAGCAGAGTACCATAGGTCGCAGGACCGTTGCTGGCCACTGTAGTATTCCCGGAAAAACCATTGGGCGCATTCCCTATTGCCTTGAAATTGGTAGTAACCCCACCTGAGATAAAGCTGGTCAGGATACCATCGTAGGTCCCGGCGCCACCGGCGCTGATCAGAGCATTGCTGTTAACCAACTGGATGGTGCTGTTGCTGCCATCATTGGCCAGAATGACGTTGTAACCGCTTAAAAGGGACGAGGCACCTGAATTACCGATCGATAGTACGGTAAAATTGCTTCCGCCGCCAATCATAAGGGCAGAACCATTGCTGAGCGTAACGTTGATATTCAGGTCTACATTACCGTTTACATTCACCGTGATCAGACAATTGTTGCAATTTTGTGGGGGTTCGGAGGGTTCCCAGATGGAGCCGGAGGTATTGTGCCAGTTACCCGACGTTACTGCCGTGTACGTGCCGCCGGTGTAAGTTTGGGCGGAGGTGGAAAGAGAAAAAGAAAGGTAAGACAACACCAGGGTCAGAGTGTAAAAATGTTTCATTTCAAAGTTTGCATTAAAAAGTAATTGAATGTGGTTTGCGTTCGGTAAACCATAGTCAATAGTGGATTCGCACCATAGCCGGTGACGGACTAAAATGGATTTTGCAAACGAATTGGATCATTTTACTTGCGCGGACGCGAAAAGGAGGCTTGCGGACCCGGGGGGTTCGCACGGAAAATGGTTTAAAATAAAATTGCAGGAATATTGGGTACTACACGTTTAGGAGGCGTGTTACATTGTTTAGGAAGGGAACGAGGAGATAAAAATAGTAGTATTTTGACGAATATGCAAGTCCTCAAGTGATTTTTTTTCACACGGCTTCCTCACCCGAGTCTATTTTGGTGAGTCCCAGTTTGTCCAGAGCCAGTTGAGCGGCAATCTGGCTGGCGTCTTTTTTATTGTAGGCTTTCCCCTGGGATAGCAATTCTCCGTCGACCACAGCTCCGACGGTAAAGAGGCGGCGGCCGCCTTCTACTCTTTCGTCCAGCGTTTCGAACTCAAGATTTTTCCCATTTTTATTGGCCCAGCCATATAGCTTATTCTTGTGATTGATCTCCAGGTTTTCCAGGTCATCGAGGAAAAGATAGGGTTGGATCACTCTTTCAACTACCCATTGCCGGGTCTTGAGGAACCCTTTATCCAAATAGATAGCCCCCACGATAGCCTCCAGCGTATTTCCGAATATCTGGCTCATTTTCAGGCTACTATCGAATTTATTGTAATTGCTGATCTTCTTCAGGCCCATCTTGATGGCGATTTCATTCAACTGGTTACGGTTCACCATCTTGCTGCGCATTTCCGTGAGGAACCCTTCCTCCTTATAAGGATATTTTTTGAAAAGGAAGTCTGCTATGATAGCGCTGAGAATAGCGTCGCCAAGGTATTCGAGCCGTTCGTTGTTTTCATCCGCCCCATCTTTGACACTGCGATGGGTAAGAGCTGTTTTGTATAGAACGGCCTTGCCCGGGACAAAACCGAGCACGTTCCGAAGCTGTTTTCTGAAAGATGTGACGGCCGCGTCGCTCTTTATAATGCGTTCAAGGAGTCCCACAATAACAAGCTACTAATTTTTTGACCAATAAAAAATATATTTTGGGCAGGAACGCCCCGGGGCGTTCGGCCGAAGGCCCGTCATTAGATCAGGGGGCCGCTTTAGCGGCCCGTGAGCGGCGGCTGCTTTAGCAGCCAAGTGTTTCAAGCCTTCTGCAAGGTTGTGGCTCCACTGGCGACTGCCTTCGGCAGTCTAACGGGGCTAATATCTGTGCTCCCGAAGGGAGCACGCGTCTCAAAATATGCCTAAGAGGCATATTTTGAGACGATGACACATGCATTATGACCACCAAACCCAAAAGTATTGCTCAGGGCGGCCCGAATAGTCTTTTGCTGAGGTTTCCAGAAAGTGAAGTTAAGCCTGGGATCGAGTTCGGGGTCAGCTGTCAGGTGGTTGATTGTAGGGGGGACCTGGTCATGAATGACGGCCATCACGCAGGCAATCGCCTCAATGACTCCTGCTGCGCCCAGGCAATGGCCGGTCATCGACTTCGTCGAGCTGATATTGACTTTGAAAGCATGTTCCCCGAACACATCCATGATAGCCTTTATTTCGGCGGTATCCCCCAGTGGTGTCGATGTGCCATGGGTATTGATATAATCAATATCCTCAGGTTTCATCCCGGCATCGCGGAGGGCAGCCATCATCACATTTTTAGCGCCCAGCCCTTCGGGATGGGGTGCTGTGATATGATAGGCGTCTGCCGTGGCGCCGCAACCCATAATTTCGCAATAGATGTGGGCCCCCCGGGCTTTAGCATGTTCAAGTTCTTCCAAAACGAGTACCCCTGCTGCCTCGCCCATGACAAAGCCATCCCTATCCTTGTCGTAAGGCCGGCTGGCTGTAGCGAAATCGTCATTGCGTTCGCTGAGCGCCTTCATGGCGTTAAATCCGCCTATACCGGATTCGCTGACGACCGCCTCCGACCCTCCACTGATGATGATATCCGACATGTCCAGCCGGATCAGGTTGAAGGCCTCCATAATAGCGTTGGTGGAAGAAGCACAGGCACTGGTCACAGCGAAATTGGGGCCGCGAAAGCCATGTCGCATAGAAATGTGCCCGGCTGCGATATCCAGTATCATTTTGGGGATGAAAAAGGGATTAAACCTAGGTGTACCGTCACCTTTGGCGAAATTGATGACTTCTTCCTGGAAGGTGATCAATCCGCCGATCCCGCTGGCAAAAACAACGCCGATCCGGTCCGGGTTCATGGTCTCTTTGTCGATGCCGGCATCTTTTACCGCCTCATCGCTGGCCGCCAGGGCAATTTGTGTATAGCGGTCGACCTTCCGGGCCTCCTTTTTTTCCAGATACTGTAAAGCATCGAAACCTTTTAACTCACAGGCAAACCGTGTCTTAAACTTACTGGCATCGAACAAGGTGATGGCATTCGCACCGGAAACTCCCTTCAACAAGGCATTCCAGTAATCGGGGGTATTGTTGCCTATTGGAGTGAGAGAGCCTATACCCGTAACGACAACTCTTTTCAATTGCATATAGGATTCCCAGGATTTATGTGCCGGAAGGGTTTTCTGCGACTCAATTAGTTTAAGGATAAATCCGCCTTCTAAGCCCCATTGCTTGAAAAGGCGGACCCAACAAATTTATTGCAGTAAACCAGACAAAACCGGCGTTATGCAGTTCCTGCTTATTTAGCGTGCTCTTCCAGGTAAGCGATAGCCTGACCGACAGTAGTAATGGTCTCGGCTTGTTCGTCCGGAATGGAAATATTGAATTCCTTCTCGAACTCCATGATTAATTCAACGGTGTCCAGAGAGTCTGCGCCGAGATCATTAGTGAAAGATGCTTCGTTGGTAACCTCAGCTTCTTCCACCCCTAGCTTGTCGACGATAATCTTCTTAACCCTTGTAGCGATGTCTGACATTGTGGTAATTTTTTTTAGTTATACGGCTGCAAAAATAAAATTTTTGGAGTTACACCAATCAAACCGGGCATTTTTAATTTTTGGGGCAATTTGGCCTTATTTCCCCTAATTACCCATAATTATTATGTGCCGGAATAGGCAAATTTAAATAACTTCGGCGTCCCGGTCAAAATGGGTTCAGTAACAGCATGGCGCTTAGGATGATAGATCATGGAACGAAGGAATACCTGCAGATGGTGAATTTGCGGAATGAGATTTTACGCAAGCCGCTCGGTCTGACCCTCGATGAAGCCGAACTGGAAAAAGAGAAGGAAGACATCCTCATCGGCGCCTTCGAGGACGACCGTCTCCTTGGGTGTTGCCTCCTTTCGCCGATGGATGCGTCCACCATCCGCCTCCGCCAGATGGCGGTTCCTAATAATATGCAGGGGAAAGGCATCGGACGCGCCCTTATGATCTTCGCGGAGAATATAGCACGGGACCAGGGATACCGGAAGTTATGTATGCACGCCCGTAAGACTGCCATCGGCTTTTACGAGAAATTGGGCTATGCCGTCAGTGGCGGCGAATTCGTAGAGGTCACGGTTGCCCACTATATGATGGAAAAGGGTTTGCAGGCTATTTAATTAGCCGCAGGTTGAAAGGGTACCGGTATATCTTGTTTTCACTGGCCTTGACCGTGGCAACGATTACCAGCACTATATTCAGCAAACTCAGGACTCCCAGCAGGAGAAAGCCAATCAACACGACCACCAGCATCCAGCTGATGATAAAGGCCAGGATCATGGTGATCTGAAAATTCAGCGATTCTTTTGCATTTTCTTCTACAAACGAGGATTGTCCCTTTTTAAGCAGGTAGATCACTAGCGGCCCAAGGAGGCCGACACCCGGAACGATGGCCAGGATATGGGACAGGAGACCGAGTAGCCGGTCGTCACTGGTAGGGGTGAATAGTGGATATTCTTCAGGCATAGCTGTATAGTTTAGGCAGGATGAATATACTACATTTAGACGAGAACGGGAGCCAGGGCAAAACTGCTCATCCGCTGCAGAAATCCCAACAGGTCCGCCATTGACCGGATATCATCCACTACCAGCAGGAAATGTTTGCCGGCCTGCTTCAGTTTGGCTTTATTCGTATGTTTCTGCAGATATTCCAGTATCAGGCGGAAGGTATCCGACTCAAAATAAGGGGAGTCTGCGCGGTCGATAAAATAGCAGCGCAGGTCTTCATTCTTGAGGATCAGCTTTTCAAACCCAAGGCCGACTGCTATTTTGCGGATCCGGACGGTGTTGAAGAGGTCCTCCACTTGTGGGGGAATGGGACCAAACCGGTCGATCAATTCGGTGTGTAATTGCTGCAGTTCTTCTTCCGTATCGCAGTTGTCGAGGCGGGTGTAGAGTGTCAGGCGCTCGGTGATGCTCTCCACATAGCTGTCAGGGATCAGGATCTCGAGATCCGTATCGATCGTGCAATCCTGCACATAGTCTTCCTGTTTGGCGATTTCTTCTTTGAAAAGGTCGCGAAATTCGGTACGCTTGAGTTCGCGGATCGCCTCTTCCAGGATTTTCTGGTACATGTCGAATCCGATCTCTGCCATAAAACCGCTTTGTTCGCCACCCAGCAGATTTCCGGCGCCACGAATGTCGAGATCGCGCATGGCGATCTGAAATCCGCTGCCCAGGTCACTGTGCTGTTCCAGGGTTTGCAGCCGTTTGCGGGAGTCCGAAGGCAGGGTAGCCAGCGAAGGGGCCAGCAGGTAACAGAATGCCTTTTTGTTACTGCGGCCTGCCCGGCCCCTCAACTGGTGCAGGTCGCTGAGCCCGAAATGATGAGCATTGTTGACAATGATGGTATTTACGTTGGGAATATCCACACCGCTTTCCACGATGTTCGTACATACCAGCACGTCATATTTCTTATCGATGAAATTCAATATCCGATCTTCCAGATCATTGCCCTCCATCTGTCCATGGGCATAGCCGATGCTGAGGTCGGGACATAGTCCCTGGATGATAGCCGCCATTTCGGCCAGTCCCTGGACACGGTTGTAGATGAAGAAGACCTGGCCGCCGCGTTCCGTCTCGTAATAAATCGCATCCCTGATAAAATCCTCGTTATAGCCATGGAGTTCCGTCTGTATAGGTTGGCGGTTAGGTGGCGGCGTATTGATGATGCTGAGATCACGGGCGCCCATCAGGCTGAAATGAAGGGTCCTTGGAATAGGTGTCGCCGTTAGCGTCAGGCAGTCGACATGGGTGCGCAGGGTCTTGATTTTTTCCTTTGCTGCGACCCCGAATTTTTGTTCTTCATCGATGACCAGCAGGCCAAGGTCTTTGAATTTCACTTCTTTTCCCAGAAGGGCGTGCGTGCCGATAATGATATTGATTTTACCTTCTTCCAGTCGTTTCAGGGTCTCTTTCTTTTCTTTGGCCGATTTGAAGCGGTTGATGAAATCCACCTGTACCGGGAAATCTTTGAGGCGTTCGCCGAAAGTCTTATAGTGTTGAAAGGCCAGGATCGTAGTCGGCACGAGTATGGCGACCTGTTTGTTGTCGCAGCATGCCTTAAAGGCTGCGCGGATCGCTATTTCCGTCTTGCCGAAACCCACGTCCCCGCACACCAGCCGGTCCATGGGCGAAGCCGACTCCATATCCTTTTTCACGTCGGCAGTGGCTGAGCCCTGGTCGGGTGTATCCTCGTAAATGAAAGAAGCTTCCAGTTCCGTCTGCATGTAATTATCCGGCGAAAAGGCAAAGCCTTTTTCGGCTTTACGCTGTGCATATAGTCGGATGAGGTCGAAGGCAATCTCCTTGACCCGTGTTTTGGTCTTTTCTTTCAGCTTTTGCCAGGCATCGCTGCCCAGTTTGTTGACTTTGGGGACTGTCCCCTCTTTGCCTGTATGTTTGCTGATCTTATGCAGGGAATTGATATTCACATACAGGATATCGCTGTCCTTGTAAATAATACGTACCGCTTCCTGCAGGCGGCCGTTGGCTTCGATCTTCTGCAATCCACTGTAGACGCCTACTCCATGATCGATATGGGTGACATAATCTCCAGGTTGCAGTTCGCGAAGGGTCCGCAGAGTAATCGCTTTGTTCTTGTTATAGGCCTGTTTGACCTTGTATTTGTGATACCGCTGGAAGATCTGATGATCCGTATAACAGACGATTTTCAGGTCTTCATCTATAAAGCCCTCATGGATAGAATGAGGGATGGGGGTAAAGGTAATGGCAGCGTGCAGGTCTTCGAAGATCGTGCGCAGTCTTTCCAGCTGCCGGGGATTTTCCGCGAACAGACAAAGCGTATATTTTTTGGTTTCCCAGGACTTCATGTCCCTGATCAACAGATCGAACTGCCTGTTGAACGTTGGCTGCGGCCGGGTATGAAATTCCAGAATAAAGGGTGATACCTCATGGTTTTGGGGGAGGGCGCCGCCGGCAGAAGGACCGAATTCCACCAGGTGAAATTTTTCCAGCTGCTGTTCGATCTGCTCTGCCGTGACAAATTCATCGACGGTGATCTCTTTCTTCTCCATTTTTTCATCATCGTCATCGCCCGAACTGGCTGGCGCCGGCCGGGTCTTGCCGGCAGGTGGTACGGGTACGGGGGTGTTACGGAGGAGATCCAGAAAAAGCCCCAGATCCTCTTCCTGCAGGGCCAGCCGTTCGCGGGTAAATACCCAATCCTGCATCCAGATGACCGTCCCTTCCGGAATGAAATCCAGCAGAGAGATCTTCTCACCGCTGTCGGGGCGGTTATCCACGTTAGGGATGATATTTACCTGGAGCAGTTTACGTTCCGACATTTGGGTCTCGGGATCGAAAATGCGGATCGAATCCACGTCGTTGCCGAAGAGTTCAACCCTATATGGCTTTTCATTTCCAAAGGAATAGATATCCAGTATCCCGCCGCGAAGCGCAAACTGGCCTGGTTCATACACAAAGTCCGTCCGATCGAAACCCTTGTCCACCAATTTTTCCAGCAGGCCATTGAGGTCGATGCTGTCTCCGGCCTTCAGGGAGATGATATTGCCGGACAGGGTATCCGGCAGGACCACTTTTTCGAAAAGGGCTTCCGGATAGGTGATAATGAGCTTTTTACCCGATCCTGTAATGGCTGCGCCGTCATCCAGCGGGCGAAGGCCCGGGGCGGTGGGTACGGGCTGCCTCATCGCTGTGGAAAGCCGGGTCAGCGTTTCCGTCCGCAGCATCACGTGACTGCTATTCAGCAGGCGATAGTTCTTTTTATTCTTGAAAGAAGCGGGAAAATAAAAAAGGTCAAGTGCGCCGGTCAGGCTTTCAACTGTATTGTGCAGGTAAGCTGCTGCTTCCGCATCTTCACAGACCACCAGGTGGTTCAGCTGGCGCGTCGTTTCCTGTTTAAAAACGGCACTGATCAAAAAGGCAGGTGAACTTCCCTGGAGGTTTTTGCAGGCTATCCGCTGAGGGGTGGACAAGAGGAGCCTGTCCGCCAATTGAAAAAGACGGGGAGAATGTATAAATGATTCAAGAAGCGCCTCACTGTTCATCCAGGGCGCAAAGATACAAAAAAGCGCGCAAGCATGGGGTCATTCAAGCAACCGATCCGCTAAAATTACCGTAAATCTTAATAAATCATCTTATGGCGGAGGCCGCCCCGGGCGACGGGAAACTTAGCTAACGCGTTAACCATAATTAAGGGCTGAAAGTCCATAAAAAATGTAATTTTAGACAACAAAGACTTAAAAAACGCTTATGAACAAAAGCCGGGTGTCGTCATTACTCCTTACCTTATTTCTCCCCTTATTTATCCTTTCCGGTTTGACCTCCCGGGCCCAAACGACCACTAACACAGCCATATTACAAAAAGCCAGCCAGCAAAGATCAGCCGACAATAAGGCCATGCAACAGCTGGTGACACGAATGGCACTGCAACATGGCTGGCCGCTCGTTATGCGAGACAAGAAAGGTCGTAAACTCTATCTGAAGAGCATTGACAGCAGGGGATTTCCCTCTTATATCACTACTGTCGACAACATCATTTCCGCCGCCACTATCGGGACCAGCCACCTCTGGCCGGGTGGTAGTACCGGTCTGAACCTTAACGGTGGAACTGCTAATCTCAAAGGAAAGATAGCCATCTGGGATGAAGGGGTAGTCCGGCCCACGCATGTGGAACTGGCAGGGCGCGTGATACAGGAAGATGCGGCGGAGGGAGATACTGTTCTGAGCGACCACTCCACACATGTATCGGGTACGCTGATTGCGACCGGCGTCAATCCGGTAGCCAAAGGCATGGCCAATGCGGCCCAACTGCTGCAAGCCTACGATTACAACAATGACGAAGCCCAAATGATGGTGGCCGCAGCCAATGGGTTGCTGACTTCCAATCACTCTTATGGTACGATAGCGGGCTGGAACCCGGATGCCACTAACCCCGATCAATGGGATTGGTGGGGGGAGCCCGGCGACACGGTGGACATCAATTTCGGTTTATATGATACCGATGCCCAGATCTGGGATTCCATTGCCTATAATGCACCCTATTACCTGATTGCCAAGGCGGCCGGTAATAATCCCGGGGACACCGGACCGGCCGTCGGAGGAGATTACTGGCGGATGAATGCGGCGGGCACCTTTATCAATGCAGGCAGGCGTCCTGCGGGCATCAGCAACAACTTTACCTATAACACCCTACCCACCTTCTCCAATTCCAAGAATATTATGGTCATCGGCGCCGTCAATCCCATTCCCGGGGGTTATAACAGTCCGTCCGATGTGGTATGGTCCGGTTTTTCCAGCGAAGGGCCCACGGGAGATGGTCGTATCAAGCCGGACCTGGTTGCCGATGGAGTGAATGTGCTGTCGTCTATCAGTACGGCCGACAATGCTTACGATATCTATAGCGGTACTTCCATGGCTACCCCCGCCTCCTGCGGCTCGGGTTTTCTGTTGCAGCAGTATTATTCACAGTTGCACGGAACGACAACCTTTATGCGGTCTGCCACCACAAAAGCGATTCTCATTCATACGGCTGATGAGGCAGGCCCTAACCCGGGACCGGATTATATCTTCGGCTGGGGGCTGATCGATATGGTCCGCGCCGCTGCTGTCATTACTTCCGACAATACCGATAAGAGCCAGCAGATCATCGAGAGCAGTCTTACCCAGGGGACGCAGGACAGTCGGACCTATACGGTTATCGCCTCCGGGAAAACGGCCTTATGGGCTACCATCTGTTGGACCGATCCTCCCGGCACTGCTGTTAAAATCGTTGAACCGAATTTCCAGGATGTGGGACTTAAGCTGGTCAATGACCTGGATCTGCGGATAACGGATGATACGACGGGAACCGTCTACATGCCCTGGGTGCTGAATCCCGCGAAGGGCAGCCAAGGCAATGCTGCCATCAAGGGAGATAATTTCCGTGACAATGTGGAAAAGGTAGAGTTGACCGACAGTGCGGTACCCGGCAGGGCCTACACGATCACCGTGACCCATAAGAGTACCCTGAAACGAGGTGGCCAGGCATACTCTCTGATCATCAGTGGCGGGGGCGGCGTGGTGGCCTGTCCTTCCAATTCGACCAGCGGTGGTGCAGACATTACGAATGTTTCCCTGAGCAACCTGAACAATAGCGTTGGCACCAACGGCAGCTGCCCGGGTTACGTAGACTATGCGACTTTAACGCCGGCGAATCTGCCGGTGGGACAGTCCGAGAATATTTCGGTCACTACCAGCAGCTGTGACGGCTCGACTGTTAACCGGACCGTAGCGGTCTATATCGACTTTAACAATAACGACACGTTCGAGAACAACGAGCAGGTTTATCTCAGTGCCGCTGGAGGTCCGGGCACTGTCATCGGCTCCTTTACCGTTCCTCAGTCCGTGACCGTCGGCAGCACGGCGCTGATGCGCGTCATCGCCGAACAGACGAGCACCCCTTCGCCCTGCGGCACCTATACTAATGGGGAAACGCAGGATTACCGCGTTACCTTCACCAATCCTGCCAATGATGTCGGGATTGCCAACCTGGCCTATCCCAATGCCACCAACTGTTCCAGCGATTCCCAGCTGGTGTCCGTCACGATCCATAACTATGGTACAAACATACAGACGGGGGGAGTGCCGGTGTCCACGATTGTCACCCAGGGCGGCAATACCGTGGCTACGTTCAGTGCGGTCTGTTGGGACAGTATTCCTGCCGGTGGGGAAGTCGTCTACACCTACAGTGATGGCGTCCTGCCGATGACAGCCGGTGGAAGCTATACTTTTGTCAGTCATACGTCCCTCACCGGAGATTTCGACACGCAAAACGACAGTAATACGACTGCCGTCTCCATCAATGCTGCTGCGTCGGCCGCGAATGCGACGGCGACGGTTTGCGGCGCCGATGCTACTTCGGTAGTGCTGCATGCAACGACCAGCGGAGATGACATCGCTGTCTGGTACGACAGCCAGGCGGCTACCACGCCGATAGCAGCCGGCAACAATACGACCACCACTGATATACAAAAGACTTATTACGTGGGCCTCAATGCCCTCACAGCCAAAGGGGGCTTTCCTAACAATTCAATTTATGCTCCTTCGGGCAGCAGCCCCGGAATCTATTTTCCGTTTGACGGGCAATTCATGAATATCACTACAAGCGTGCCGCTGACACTGCAGAGTGCCAGGCTGTATGTCTCTTACCGGGGACAGGTAACTTTCACGCTTGCCACTCTCGCGACCTTTACTGCAACAGATTATTCCTATTACCCCATTACCTCCGTCACCCTTGATGTATATCCTTCCAAGCAAGTGCCTCAAGCGGCAGAGGGGAACCCAATAACCGTCAATGCCGGTGATTTCAGCGACACAGGGGCCATCTACTACCTGAATATTCCGATCCCCAATCCGGGTTCGTATATTCTTATTGCCCAGTGCACGAATAACACCGGTATCTTCCTGAATACCGGCATCACGACCAATCACTATCCTGTCAGCATTCCGGGTGTATTGTCCGTAACGGGCAATTCCAATGTCTATGATCCCAATAAGGCGTCGGATAGTATCACCTATTACCAGCAATTTTACTACCCGCTATACGATATCGGCGTCCAGCTGGAGGGCTGCCCCGGGCCTATTACGGCCGTGACACCGTCGACTGAGGCGGCGCCTGTTATCAGCATTAGCGGCAATGTACTGAAGAGCAGCGCTGACAGCGGCAATCAATGGTATTTAAACGATTCATTGTTAGCAGGCCAGGCCGGTGTTACGGATACCGTTGGTTACTCAGGCGTTTACCATACGGCAGTCACCGATCCGGTTACCGGTTGCGTATTGCAGTCCAATTCGATCACGTATACCGCCAATAGTATTAATCTGAAATACGGTCCGGTCCCTTATTCGCCCAAGGGCTATCCTTTTACCGTATCGTTCCAGGTGGCAACGGCTGCCAATACAGCCATCGAGCTATACAATATCCAGGGTCAGAAAGTCTATGAGGCGCAGTACGGTGACTTTTCAGGTATCTTTACCCAGACTTTAGATCTCAGCCGTCTGGCTGCGGGGATGTACGTCATGAAAGTTATTGTAGGCAGCGCTACCTATCATGAAAAAGTGATTGTAGTGAAATAAAAACGAAATAAATTGAATATATTAGCAGTGACGAGGCAAGCCATCACTCATTTTATTCAATTGCATGCTCCAACCTTGGCAAACAGGTACGGTAATCCGCATCGAGCAGGAGGCGGCGCAGACGCGTCGGTTCTGGATACAATTGCCAGAGGTTGCAGATTTCAACTTCGAACCCGGGCAATTCGTTACGCTGGATTTGCCTATTCACGACAAGCCCAATAAGCGATGGCGCAGTTATTCCATTGCCTCCTGGCCAGATGGCTCCAACGTCATCGAACTCGTCATTGTCTTTTTGGAGGGGGGGGCGGGAACGCATTATCTGTTCAATGAAGTGAAGGTAGGAAGTCAGTTGACGCTCCGGGGACCTCAGGGGGTTTTTACCATGCCCATGCCGATAGAAAAGGATCTTTTTATGATCTGCACTGGAACGGGCGTCGCTCCTTTCCGGTCGATGACCCATTATATTTTGGATAAAAATATCGTTCACGGCAACATCTTCCTCATCTTTGGCTGCCGCACTTTTGGCGATGCCTTATATCGTCAGGAGCTGACAGCGCTGGAGGAAAAGATGCCCGACTTTCACTATATTCCCACCTTTTCAAGAGAGACGGCCCAACCATCGGAATCGGCGTTCCGTACTGGCTATGTGCATGCCATCTATGAACAGCTTTGCGGCGGGCATCAGCCGGCATACTTCTTTCTATGTGGATGGAAGAATATGATTGATGAAGCCAGGCAGCGTATCCAGGCACTCGGTTATGAACGCAAATCCATTCACCAGGAGTTATATGGTTAGCACAGAATATCGTCAGCCCCGTATATCGTCAGCCCCATGGCGCCTCTCGCTGTTAATTCGTAGCCTTCTCTTTGGTATTTTCTTTGCTGCCGTTAATTTTCATGGGGATCACAGGGATGGATTGATCCTTCAGTTTGCTTTGAAGCATAACATAGGCACGCTGAGCCTCCAGCGTTTCCTGGTGGCTACTTAATATTTCCGACTCCAACTGTGCAATTCGGGACTTGTTTTTGGCCAGTTTCACCCTGCCGAAAATGAATCCTACGAAAACTCCAACTAATAGCGCTGCCAAAAGAATAACCGGATTAATAATAACATCAAAGGTAACTGACATTTTTCTTTAAGTATTAAAAGGTGTTAAACTGGACGACAGGCTATTAACAGGGGTTTGCACAGGCTGTTTCAGGGGATAGAGGATGGGCGCCAGACCCGTATCCAAGACACAAGATAGCAATAAAATAATATAAAAAAAGTATATTTTTCGCCCTTTTTATTAGCCGATTGCCTTGCTGATCAGGGGGGCAATCTGTTCGATCGGGATGCGGTCCTGCTGCATACTATCCCGATAGCGGATAGTAACCGTCCGGTCTTCTTTTGTCTGGTGGTCCACCGTCACGCAGAAAGGGGTACCGATGGCATCCATGCGGCGATAACGCTTGCCGATCGCATCTTTTTCTTCATAAAAGCAACGGAATTGTTGTTTGCAGACGTCCATGATCTCCCGGGCGATCTCAGGCAGTCCATCCTTTTTGGTCAGGGGGAGGACGGCCAGTTTTACAGGCGCCAACCGGGGCGGGAATTTCAGTACTACCCGACTGTCAGTCTTTTCAGGGGTGCTAAGGTCTTCTTCTGCGTATGCCTCGCTCAGTACCATAAGGATCGTCCGATCCAGTCCGATGGAGGTCTCGATCACGTAGGGGATATAGTTCTGATTGATCTCCGGGTCGAAGTACTGGAGTTTCTTTTTGCTGTATTCCTGGTGGCGGCTCAGGTCATGGTTCGTGCGGGAGTGAATGCCCTCCACTTCTTTGAAGCCGAAAGGAAATTCGTATTCGATATCACAGGCGGCCTTTGCATAAAAGGCCAGTTTGACGTGATCGTGGAATCGGTATTTTGCCGGGGGTATACCGAGGCTCAGGTGCCATTTCATGCGGGCTTCCTTCCAATGCTCGTACCATTCGTCCTCTGTGCCGGGGCGGATAAAGAATTGCATTTCCATCTGTTCGAATTCCCGCATGCGGAAAATGAACTGGCGGGCGACTATCTCGTTGCGGAAGGCCTTGCCGATCTGGGCGATGCCGAAGGGGATCTTCATGCGGCCGGTCTTCTGGACGTTCAGGAAGTTGACAAAGATGCCCTGGGCTGTCTCGGGGCGGAGGTAGATCTCGCTGCTTTCTTCCGAGACGCTGCCAATCTGGGTGGAGAACATCAGGTTGAACTGGCGGACATCGGTCCAATTTGAGGTGCCGCTGACGCCGCATTTTATCTTTTGGGTCAGGATCAGGTCTTTCAGGCCGGAGAGGTCGTCTGCGGCGATAAGGGCGTCGAGCTGTGCCTGCAAAGTATCGGCCTCGGTATTTTTGCCTTCTTTTGACAACTCGTCGATGCGGGCCTCGATGAGGTGGTCCACACGATAGCGTTTTTTGCTATCCTTATTATCGATCATAGGGTCGCTAAATCCATCCACATGGCCGCTGGCCTTCCAGGTAGTAGGGTGCATAAATATCGCGGCATCGATCCCTACGATATTTTCCTGCAGCTGTGTCATGCTTTTCCACCAGTAATCCCTGATGTTTTTCTTCAGTTCGCTTCCATATTGGCCGTAATCATAGACCGCGCTTAACCCGTCATAGATCTCGCTTGAGGGGAAAATAAATCCGTACTCCTTACAATGTGAAATGATCGCCTGGAATCTGTTGGTATCGTTTGCCATAGTGTGTAGCTGCTTTGCGGCTGGCGGCAAAGATATAATACGGGTGTGAATTCCGTGTATCTTTACCGGACAAAGTCATGTCCATTCAATTCAAAGAACAGAAGCCCGCGCTTTTGGAGCGGTTTGGGGTCTATTATCTGGAGGTATTCCGGAAAAAAGAGCTCACCCATCGTGCTTTCGATTTTTCCGATGCCGAGTTGAGCGCTGTCATCAGGCGGATATCCGGTAAAGGCATTGTGTTGTCTGCTTTGACGGGACTGGCCTGTGTCTGGCCAACGGTTTACTTTGCCAACTGGTGGCAGCAGGATGCCTGGTACGCGCGGTATGCCTGGCTGGGGGCCGTCAATGGCATTTGTATCCTCATTGAATTTTACCTGCTCTTTATTATCGCGCTACGCGCCGTTCATGCCGTCAGCGAACTGATCAATATGCATTCACATGATGCTGATTTTCTAAAGAGCGGACCGTTCAGCATCACCCATATCCTTTCGCGGGCGGCCCTGGAGATCAATGATCCGGAATGGCATATTCTTGGGCTCGACCCTTTCAAAAGGATGTCCAAAATGGACCTGCTGCTACTTGGATTGGTGTACAAATGCAAGATCGTCATCACCAATTTCGTTGCCAGGTGGATACTGCTGCATACCGTCGGCCCTACCATCGGCGGCATTTCCATCAACTACATTGCCCTGCCTGTGGAATGCTTTTGGAATGGGGCAGTACTGTTGCGGGTAGTGAAAGAAGCCCGGCTGCGACTGTTTGGCTTTGCCCTCTGCAATGAGCTGGCAGACCGGATCCTCAGGGGTCAGGCCCTGCAACGGCTGACACCGGCGGCCAGGATCGGGTGTATGCGGGCAATAGGTAATGCCGTCGTCCTTGCCCGTAATTATCACCCCAATATCATCATCCTGGTCTTACGGTTCCAGCACCTGTTACATTTACATAAGGATCATCGTTATGACGATTGGGGTCTTTTTCTTCAGGCCCTGCGTGAGGTGACCCCGGAAGAAAGGATATTCCTGCTGAACCTTTTCACTCTGGCGGTAGCCTTTGACGGGAGGATCACCGTGTCAGAGGTGAATCTAAAAGACGCCTATGGCATGGACTATGATGAATACCGACCCCGGCTGCGGAAGCTGACTGCCGCACTGCATGCCGGCCGGCTGAACGAGGCGGCAGCGCTCAGCAAAATCGATTTTACGGCGGGGTGAGACCTGGCGGGGTAAGGCCCGGCGGGGAGGGATCCGGGCCCAGCTTTTCATTGGCCTTATGTCGCTGGCCATCACGGATATCCTTTTTCCTGAAGTTCTTTTCCAGGGCGGTGGTGAGATCGATTCCCGTTTGATTGGCAATGCACAGCAGTACCCATAATACGTCCGCCAATTCATCGCCGAGCTCTCTTCCTTTATCCGATTCTTTGAATGATTGGTCACCATATAGCCGGCTCATGAGCCGGGCTACTTCTCCGACTTCTTCCGTCAGAATAGCCATGTTGGTCAGTTCGCTGAAGTAGCGGACACCGGTGGAACGGATCCAGGCATCGACGAGATCCTGGGCCTGGCGGATAGATAGATGATCACCTGTCATCATGGAGCGATTTTGTTTGGCATAAAAATAGGGGAATTACCCTGTACCGACTGTACAGAATTCCTACAGAATAATGCTCTATTTTTACCTGGATGAAAATCCTGATCGTCGAAGATGAGATGGACCTTGCGCAGAGCATTGCCGCGTATCTGAAGGGTGAAAATTATCTCTGCGAACTCGCTCCTGATTGCCGGAGTGCGCTGGAGAAGATCGAATCTTTCGATTATGACTGCATTCTGCTGGACATCTCTCTTCCGGATGGCAATGGCTTAAACGTACTGAGGGAACTAAAAGCCAATAATAAGACAGATGGCGTGATCATCCTTTCCGCAAGGAATTCTATCGATGACAAGATAGATGGCCTTAATATGGGCGCCGATGATTATCTCAGCAAGCCCTTTCACCTGTCAGAATTGAACGCCCGGATTGCGGCTGTCATCAGAAGGCGACGGTTTGAAGGAAATAAAACACTGGTTTTGAACGAGTTGGTAATTGATTTGATCGGCAAGACGGTGATCGTCGGCCATCAGCCCGTAGATCTTACCCGGAAAGAATATGATCTCCTGTTGTATCTTGTCTCCAATAAGAATCGCGTCATCTCAAAAAATGCTATTGCAGAGCACCTTTCCGGCGAGCAATCCATGAGTTATGACAATCTTGATTTCATTTATTCCCACATGAAGAATCTGAAGCGGAAATTGCATCAGGCGGGATGTGGTGATTATATCCGCAGCCTTTACGGGATGGGGTATAAGTTCGAAGTGAAATAGCCTGCGCTTCGCTCGAGACCTTCGTCGGACCTGCTTAGAGCTTCGGCAAGGCTTCGTTCCTCGCCTTCCCTCGCTCGTACCCTTCGAGACTCGGGTACCCTCCTCCTCGGTCGGTAAGCTGCGCTTACTCCCGGTTTTTTGAATCTATCAGGATCGTCACCGGTCCGTCGTTCAGCAATTCGACTTTCATATCGGCGCCAAACTCTCCTGTGAATATCTGTTTGCCCAGGTCCGCCTCCAGGTTGGTGATCATTTTTTGATAGAGGGGAACGGCTACATCCGGCTTACTGGCCCGGATATAGGAGGGGCGATTGCCCTTTTTGGTAGCCGCGTACAGGGTGAACTGGCTGATCAACAGAATATCGCCTCCGGTTTCTTTTATGGAGAGGTTCATCACGCCTGCGTTGTCATTGAAGATCCGAAGATGGATGATTTTTCCGCTGAGCCAGGCGGCATCTTCGGCATCGTCAGCATCTTCTATACCGACTAACACTAGCAGTCCTTCTCTGATAGACGATTTCAAATGACCTTCGATGCTGACAGCCGCATGGCTTACCCGTTGAATAACAACCCGCATTTTTTTACGTGAAGATACGTGTTGCCGGGCAGAGGGCCGACCGGGGATGGTTATGCGGCTTGCAGGAAGGCGCCGCCGTCCGGGGAATCCGACTCCTGTCTGAATTCCTGTACGGCAACAATGATAGCGCCGACCATCATTAAAAGAAAAATAATGGAAGCCATCCATTGGATCTGTCGGCCGAGATAAAAGGACAAAGGCCGGAAGAAAAAGCGGATAATATGACGGCCAGGTGGAATGGACAGACCACGTAGCACATAGTTCGTACGGATGATCGGTGCTTCATGGTCATCGATCCAGGCCCGCCAGCCCCGATTGTAATAGACCTCACTGAATACAGCGAACCGTTTGTCCGGAGATTGGGATAGATAGTTGATTTCGTCATTGTCGTTCTTGACGAGTGTGATTGATCCCGCTGTATCGGCAGCAACCTGGCTGAGCCGGACGTTGCCGCTGTCGGCGGTGAATACGATGGCTGTATCTTTCGGGTTGAAGTGAGTGAGTTGATCCATCACGTCTTTGGCAGTAGGTTCAAAACGGACTGCTTTGACGAACCAGACCGGCCCCAGGGAGCCGTTATTGCGCAAAACCGAATCCCCGCCTCCGGCTACAGGCTTGATAATATATCTTGTATTCAGCATATTAATGACCGGCGTGCAATTGGGGAAATTAAATAATTGACGGGTGATGAGATCTTCGTAGATCTTGAGTTTGGCGGCATGATAGCCGCCGATGGAAAAATGAAAATAGGCCGACATAGCGCCATAAGTCAGCGCATTATAGGCGCTGTCCCGCACGTCGAACACGCGGAAATAACCCTTGTCCAGCAGGATTTGCCTATCGGCATCGGTACCCGCGAAATTCTGCTGGTACTCGTCCTTTTCCATATAATTGTCGCCGTTGAGATAATTGAGATCCAGGCTCATGACATCCCCGAAAATCAATATTCCTATGACCGCCAGCAGAAAGCCGGGAGACACTTTTTTCCGGATATAGAGGCCTACAATGAGTGCTCCTGCCAGCATGATGCTGAAGGAGCGCAGAAGGCTATCGCCGAAAAGGGTCTGCCTGTCTTCCCGCAAGGCATGAACAAAGGCTTGCATGTAGCCGATAGCAGAGCTTCCTTTTTCCTGCGTCTTTTTCAGCAGATCCGTCTCCCACGAGCTGGCGTAGCTGAAGTTAAAATAGAGCGTTATCAGCAGCACGAAGACGCCGCCCATGCATAGTAACCCCCATTTGTACTGGCGCCAAAGCGCTGACCTGTCCTCTGCGAGCCAGATTTTGTCAAGGGCAAGCGTGGCCATCATGCAGAAAAGGAAGGTGGGAATGACCAGGATCATGCTGGGCGCCCGGAATTTGTTGTACATGGGCAGCCATTTCAGCAGGAATTGGCTGAAGCCGGGGAAATAGCCTCCCCAGCTCATGAGGATAGCCAGGAGACTGACGCTTAATATCCACCACTTATGACGGTTGTCCAACACGAAAAAGCCGATGAGGACAAGGAGAATAATGATAGCGCCTGCATAAGGTGGTCCCGCAAAAAATTTACCTACCCCTCCCCAGTAATATCGGGGGCCATCCTCTCCGATGCGGGCAACCAGGTCAGGAGGCATTTGATCCATTACCCGGACGGCTTTTGACTGCTGGGAAGGCAGCTGCAGGTCGGTGCTGCCGCCAAAAATATCCGGAACCAGCATGACCAGCGGCTCCAGCTTATACATGCTGAACTCGAAGGCGGCCGAATCAGTGAGGCCGTTATGTGTAGTTTTACCTGTTGTGATATCAGCCAGTTCGCTGCCGGCCCGTGTCGACTCTTTGGAGGCGTCATAGGTAGTGAAAAGCACCACCGCATTACTGAGAATACCGACCAGCGCAGCCCCCGCCGCCATTGCGATCACCTGCCCCAGCCTGCGCGCTTCTCCTTTGCGTATCCACCGAATACCATATCCCGCCAGCAGTCCTGCGGCAACGATCAGGATATAATACATGATCTGTACATGATTGACAGAGACCAGCAGCGCGGTGAACAGAGCGAGCAGCACCATACCCAGCCAGTATTTGCGTTCGCAGATAAGGATGAGCGAGCCGATAACCCCCGGGATCATGGCAATAGATTGCATTTTGGTGTCATGTCCTACGGCAACGATGACAGGGTTGTAGGTCGCGTATGTATAGGCCAACGCTCCGATAATCCCGATATAGGGATTGACCCGCAAGGCGCCTGCCAGAAAGTAAAAGCATATACAGGCCAGGAAAAAGAAGCTGGCCGGCTTCGTCAGGTAAAAAGTCAATGCTCCGTAAAACAAGTCGGGAATATTGACCGACCGGGTGTCCATGGCAATCTGGTAACCGGGCATCCCGCCGAACATACTGTTGCTCCAAAGGGGGAAATGGCCGTGTTTTTCTTTATACTGGAAGGAATTATGTGCCATTCCCTGCCATTGCATGACATCTTCCTGGGATAAGATCTTGTTTTCGAATGCTGGCTTGCAGTAAAGGTAAGCTACTCCCCCAAAGATAAAAATGGCTATGAGATGGGGCAGTGCACTCTTCAACAAACGCTTGATTATATTTTTCATTCCGGTTAATGCAATGATCCGCGGCACTGCTAAGGAATGTTGCAATTCCCGGACCAATGTTGATAATTGCTGTAGCAGACCTTAGATATCAGGTTTTTAATTTAACTTTAACCCGCTACTTTTATCTGATGATGGGCCCCGCAAGCGGGTCCGGAGCCGCCTCCGGCGGCATCCTGTGGTGCTAAAATAATGAAGATAGATATTACAAAGGAAATAATTTTCCGGACGGCCCGTAGTGGCGGCAAGGGCGGCCAGAACGTCAACAAGGTTGAGACCATGGTGGAAGGTTATTTTTCGATCCGGGGCTCTTCCCTACTGACCGAAGACGAAAAAAACACCCTGGAAAAAAAGCTGGCTTCCAAAATCAATTCAGAAGGATTTTTAAAGGTGCGGTCGCAGGTTCACCGTACCCAGCTGGCGAATAAAGCCGAAGTGGTCCGCAAAATGCTACAGTTGTTCGAAAAGGGCCTTAAGAAAGAGAAGCGGAGGCTGGCCACTAAACCCTCTGCCGGCTCAAAGGAAAAAAGGATTGGGCATAAGAAAAAGCAAGGTCAGATCAAGGAAGGGCGCAGGAAAGTCAAAGAATCCGACGATTAAGTTGATGACCAAGCCGGGATGCAGGTGGTTCTTCCGGCCTTTGCACAGCAGCAGGCCCCCCGCTTGTTGCGTGGAAGCTGCTGTACCTCAATAAATGTTTAATGGTTGATGGTATCTGATCGGTGAGAGGGGTTAGGGGCTAAGAGGCATAACAAAGATCTTCTCTCCCGTTCAGCCTTCCAAATGATGTACTACGCAAAAACATACGTATTTATACTTATTTTTTTAGGAATTACTACTTGCTATTCTTTATAGTTGGAAATAGTATTTTGCTAATCAATCATCTATAGTCTCTTCACCTAAAATAGCAACCTCCTTATGTACAAGATCCTTCAGCCGATCCGGCTATCAAGAACCCTGCTGCCTCTAGTGATCGTCGCATTCGCAGCTCATCTATCCGCCTGTCGTCAGGATAAGGGCGGCGAGCCACCCATCAATCCTGATTCGGTCAGACCGCATATTATGCCCATTGGACAAGCCATACAATACACTGCCAGTTTCCGGGCATCCATCGACAGCTTCAACAAAAATGCTCCGCATTTTGCTGATTCCATGAGTTTCGGGCATGCGGAATCTTTCCCAAAGGATGTTTTTTACGAATTACTGCGGCAAAGCAATGATAAACAGGGGCCTGCTGCCGGCATCCGCATCTATTACGGTCGGGATAACACCGGGATGATCAGGTTGATCCTGGTGCCTTATGATTCCAGCGGGAGCGACATGATCAATCATATCATGGATATAAATGGCAAGCCGGTGTCCGGGGCCCATGTCGAAGCGTTGTCAGTCGATGGCGGCCAGGTTATGGAAGATGGCCAGCGTTGTCCTCCAGTTTGTCCCCCGCCTCCCGGAAGCGTGCTCAACTAAAAACGAGCGGGCCCAACTAAATATATGAGATCGCTTTTGTTATTTCTGGTCAGTCAATCGATTTTACTGCCATTTATTGGCGGGCTGGTACGACTGCGTCGGATTGGCAAACGTTACAAGCCTTTCTTCCTGCTGCTGGCAGTAGGGGTAGCAACGGAGCTGATCAATATATATCTTATCAAAATCATCCATCGCAGCAATGCCATATCCAGCAATATTTATGCTCTGGCTGAATGGCTGCTGATTTTTTGGCAATTCCGGGTCTGGGGATTTCGCCGGACCCGGAAAAATGCCTACCTGGCGCTTTTGATCTTAGCCTGTGCGATCTGGATAACGGAAAACCTGGTTTTCGGTCAACTCGTGCATTTCCCGCCCTACTTCCGCTTTTCCTATTCTTTTCTTATCGTCCTCCTAAGTGTCAACAAGATCAATTTCATGATCACCCATGACGATCGGAATCTTTTGAGTCGTCCTGAATTCCTGATCTGCATCGGGTTTATTATCTATTTCATATACAAAATTATCTATGAATGGGCGTATCAGGTAAGCCTTTACGGAACTACTGAAATCGGAGCCACGATAGTATTTCTGGAAGCCTACATTAATGCCCTGACAAATGTTATTTTTGCCATTGCGGTGCTGAAGATTCCGGCGCCGGAGAAGTTTACCTTGCGGTAAGGTTAAGGTAGGTTATGGAGAACAAGATCCTTTATATTACGATCCTGGTGTCGCTGATCATAGCTATCATCATCATCTATTTCTTTGTTTCGATCATTCGGTATCATCGCCGGTATATGAAGTTGCAGAAGGAAAAGATCTTTGCCGAGATCACCATCCGGGAAAATGAGCGCAAGCGTATTGCCAACGATTTGCATGACAGTCTGGGGCCGCTGTTATCGGCGGTGAAACTGAACATCAGCAGTGTAGACGTCGGTATGCCGGCAGATCAGATCATCCTGGATAAAACAGCGGGTTACCTTGATGAGATCATCAGTAGCATGCGGCGCATTTCCCACGATCTGTTGCCGAGTACCCTGGAGAGGAAGGGGTTGTTGGAGGCTGTCCGGGAATTCATTCACCAGGTCAACAACAAGCAATCCATTAATATTCAGCTGTACATTGTAAAAGAGATCCGGGTACCCAAAGATAAAGAGATCCATATTTTCCGGATGTTGCAGGAGATCGTACATAATACCATCAAACATGCGCAGGCTAAAAATCTCCAAATAGGCTTCAGCGAGGAAAACGGCCACCTGTTATGCCTTACCAAAGACGACGGGAAAGGCTTTGACAGAGAAAAAGCACTGACCGTCTCTCACGGCCTGGGGCTCCGCAGCCTGGAAAGCCGCTGCGAAATCCTGAATGGCATCCTAACCCTCGAATCCTCCCCCGATTCCGGCACCAACTATTTCATCAAGATCCCCGTTGGTCAGGGGCTCCGTGCGGGAGGTTGAGGGGATGGCGGATTCCCGCCGAAGGATTAACTTTACGGGATGACAACAACCATCAGGCTGGTCATTGCTGACGACCACGAAATCTTCAGGGATGGCCTTTCCCTTATGCTATCCAAACAGGATAGCGTCATCCTGTCCGGGCAGGCGAAGGATGGGGAGGAACTGTTGCAATTGGTGGAGGAAGTCCGGCCTGATTTGGTGCTCACTGACATCAAGATGCCACGCCTCGACGGCATTGCAGCGACCAGGATCCTGTTGCAGCGCTATCCGGACTTGAAAATTATTGCCCTATCCATGTATGAGGAAGAAGACCTGATCGTGGAAATGCTGGAAGCGGGCGCCAGAGGCTATCTCCTCAAAAATGCAGACAAAAAAGAGATCATGGAGGCCGTGCTGACGGTGTCCGGGGGAAATATATTTTACTGCAAGCATACGACGGCCCATCTTGTCTCGTTAATCGTCAAAAGTAAATTCGATGTCCGTAAAAAGGCCTATGAGTCAGTGTTTACGGACCGGGAAAAGGAGATTATCCGACTCATTTGCCGGCAGCATACCGCCCAGGAGATAGGGCAGCGGCTCTACCTGAGCAAACGTACAGTGGAAGGGTACCGGACAAGGATACTGGACAAGATGGATGTGAAGAATACCGCCGGCGTTGTCATCTTCGCCCTGAAACATCATCTGATTGGCGAAGGAGATATTCTGTAGTACTACAGTATAACACGGTTATCGAACCGAAGGGATATATTTGTAGTAAATCCATAAAACAGCAACTTGAGCAGTATTAAAAAATTGGCGGGGCAGACGATCTGGTATGGGGCGAGTTCTATCTTCGCCCGCTTTCTCTACTACCTGTTGACGCCATATCTGACTGCCAAATTTGCCGGCGGAACCGGTTATGGAGAAATGAGCCTGGTCTATTCCCTGATCCCTTTCCTGAACGTTGTGGTCCTGTTCGGGTTTGAAACGGCCTATTTTCGTTTTATCCAGCGGAAAGAGTCGGAAAAAGATATCTACGATACTTTGCTGGGCTCTCTTGTGATCTCCACTTTCCTGTTTACACTGCTCATTCTAGGCTTTCGTCAGTCCATTGCCAGTTTTATCGGGGTGGAAAAGCGCCCGGAATATATCACGATCAGCGCCTTTATCATTGCCTGCGATGCACTGTCAGCGCTTCCTTTCGCGAGGCTGAGGCATGAGGGCAAGCCCCGGAAATTTGCAGCCATTCGCGTAGCGGGTATCCTGCTGAATATGTTTTTTACCTATTTCTTTTTGTCGATCTGTCCCAATCTGGTGAAGGACCATCCGGACAGCAGCCTGCTGGTGTTCTACAACCCTCATTTTGGGGTGGGATATGTGCTGATTGCCAACTTGATTCAATCCGCTTTCCAAACATTAGCGTTGTCGCGTCAGTTGGTGCAGTTCCGCTGGAAAATAAACTGGTCGTTGTGGAAAGAAGTGATGATATACGCTTTGCCGCTGACTATTGCCGGTTTTGGGGGCATGATCAATGAGACATTCGACCGGATCATGCTGGTCCGGCGTCTGCCTTTGCCGCACGACCAGGCCGATTACCAGGTAGGTATTTACAGCGGCTGCTACAAATTATCCTTGCTGATCACCCTATTCGTCCAGGCCTTCCGGATGGGCGCCGAGCCCTTTTTTTTCCGGCAATCCCTAGAGGAGTCCGCCCAGCGCACCTATGCCCGGGTGATGAAATTCTTCGTGATCACCATTTGCCTGATGTTCCTGTTCGTCGCTCTCTACCTCAACATCTGGAAAGGATTTATCCGCGACCCCGGCATGTATGTGGGCCTGAGGGTTGTGCCTATTCTTTTGTTTGCCAATATGTTCCTTGGGATTTACTACAATCTTTCTATCTGGTACCGGTTAACCAAGAATACCCGGGCCGGGGCTTATATTACGCTGATCGGGGCCGGCATCACACTGATTATCAATTATTTATTTATTCCTTTCTTTGGCTATATGGCTTCAGCATGGGCGACTTTCCTCTGTTATGGCAGTATGATGGTTATTTCCTTTGTGTGGGGGCAGAAGATCTATCGGGTGCCATACGCCGCGAAAAAGCTGACAGCCTATATGGTGATTGTGGCGCTTATTTATTTCTTCCATCATTTTTTGACCGGGTTTTGGCATAACCGGGTCTTCAATCTCGGTCTTGCTACCATGCTGCTGCTGGGGTATACGCTGTTTATCCTTCGGGTGGAGCGCAAGGAATTTAGCCGGCTGCCGGTTATAGGGAAATATTTGGGACAGCCCAGAGGGCTGCAGATATAGGCCCCGTTAGACTGCGTAAGCAGTCGTAAGCGGAGCGACGTGCCCTTATTGCAGAAACGGGTTGTGCGCCCGCTCGTGGCCTATTGTCGTAGGCTCGCCGTGGCCGGGATAGACGATTGTCTCATCCGGAAGGGGCCAGAGCTGCTCGCGGATGCTTTTCAGAAGTGTTTGATGATCGCCGCCCGGCAGGTCGGTACGGCCGATACTTTCGCGGAAAAGCACATCACCCCCAATAAGAAAGCCTTGTTCACGGCAATAAAAACCAACACTGCCGGGGGAGTGTCCCGGCAGGAAGAGAATTTCCAATTCATCTTCTCCCATCATCAAAGACCGGCCGGGAATCAGATATACCAGTTCACCGCGGTAATTCTCGAAGGGCATCCCCCACTGAAGTCCCATCGCGGGCGCCATTGCCAATAAGGGTTGTTCCTTTTCGTGGAGATGGAGGGGTAAGTCCCAGGTTTCTCCTACGAACAGGTTGCCGAAAACGTGATCCAGGTGGCAATGTGTGTTGAGTAACCATTGGGGGCTTAGCCCTTGCTGCTCAATATGTTCTTTCAAAGCCGTCCTTTCGTTGCCGAAATAACAGCCCGGATCGATAATACAGCAGGCATCCTTTTCACCGGATAGCACGTATGTGTTCTCTTGTACAGGATTGAACTCGAAAGACTTTATGGTAAGCATAATGCATTAATTTTCAGTTTAAAATGTATTTCACCGGTATTTGGGATTGTTATAACTTTAAAACCTTAAAGGAAAGCAGGTATGCAATTTCATCAGTTTAGGTTGAAGTCACATTATTTTTTTTTAATCCTAGCGGGCCTTTTCTTTTTCTCCGGTCATACCCTGGCCCAGGTGAATACGGTGGAATTCGGAAAAAATCGTCTGCAATTCAAGAAGTTCAAGTGGAAATACTATCAGACACAAAATTTCAATACTTATTTCGATGAAGGGGGTCAGGCGCTGGGAAAATATGTAGCTCAATTGGCGGAAAAAGAGTTGCCGGGGATAGAAAAATTTGTTGAATATGGTCTGCAACGCAAGGCCAATCTTGTCATTTACAACACGTATAATGACATGGAACAGTCCAATATCGGCCTCGATCTGGACTGGCAGACGACAGGCGGCATTACCAAGCTCGTCAACAACAAAATGGTGCTGTATTTTACGGGGGATCACAATAATCTGCGGATCCAGGTAAGAGAGGGCATTGCGCGTATCCTGGTGGAAAACATTCTTTTCGGCGATGATTTGGGGGAGTTTGCCACTAATCAGGCATTGCTGGACCTGCCGCAGTGGCTGACGGACGGTTATATTCAATATGTCGCCGAAAACTGGAATACGGTGCTGGATGATAAGTTGAGGGGTGCCATGCTTTCCGGCCGGTATAAGAATTTTTATCAGTTCGCCTACGAACAGCCCAACCTGGCCGGTCAGGCCTTTTGGGAATACCTGGCGGAGAAATACAAGAAGGAGAACGTCACTTATTTCCTGTATCTCTCTCGGGTCTACCGTAATCTGAATAATGCTTCGCAGCGTATTTGCAAGAAGAAGTTCAAGGAAGTCCTGAAGGACTTTATGAATGATGAGGAGGAAAAGTATGAAAAGGATCAGCGTGGGCGGCGTAATTTTCCGAAAGGGATCGTCACGATATCCGAGGATGTCAACGACCATAAAGATTTTTTTCATTTCGCTCCGAATCCGGCGCTGCGCAGCCAGACCTATGCCGACGTGGAATACAATCGTGGCAAGTATACGGTGATGCTCCATGAGAATTTCATTAATGACCGCACGCTGCTGAAAGTGGGTGTCAGGTCGCTGGAAGAGCAGATCAACCCTCATTATCCCTTACTGGCCTGGGATCCCAAGGGAGAAAGGCTGGCCTGCATTTATTGGTCCCGCGGCAGTGTCAAGCTCTTTGTTTATGATGTCGCCAAGCGGTATAAAACCATCGTACAGGACCTGCCGGATTTTCAGCAGGTACAGAGCATGAAATACATGCTCAACGAGGGTACTCTTCTGCTGAGCGCCGTGCGTAATGGCCAGTCGGATATTTATACTTATAATATAGCTGACCAGAGCTTCAAGCAGATTACCAACGATATTTACGACGACCTGGATGCATCCTTTGTGGCCTTCCCCGGCAAAACCGGCATTATCTTCTCCTCGAACCGGCCTTCCGGTATGGCGCCCAATAAGGACACCGTATTGCCTTCTTACTATCATTATAACGTTTTCATCGTCGCCAATACGGACAATGATGAAGGCAAACAGGTATCCCAGCTGACCCATATGCGTTATGGTGACGCCCGCTATCCTTTGCAATACAATGTCCAACATTTCACCTTTATCAGCGATGAGAATGGGATTTCCAATCGTTATGCCGGCTTTTTCACGACCCGCGGCGCGGGCCTTGACACTGTTTACAAAGTAGGCGACGAACTGCTGCACAATCCGAGTCAGCAGGACCTGGATTCCACTTTACGCGCTTACAAGAAGCAGGCGCCGGACACGTCTTATGTTTTTGCCATCACCAATGATTCTTCCTATGTATTTCCTATCACGAATTACGAAACTGGGCTGTCAGAGACTTCCAGCGCCGGAGAAAGCGGGCAGGTCAGCGAGGTGAGGCAGGAAGACAACACAAAATACTTATACAAGCTGAAGGTGGACCAGGATGCCCTGAAAAAGCGGAATCTGAACGACCGGATGACTGACTTCCGGAAAAAGACCGTACAGGATGCGCAGCTGTCCACCGCCAATGTACTGAAGAGGGCCCCGCAACCAAGGACCGATACTGCGACCATCCAGCGGCAGCCGACCTCCGACTTTTTCGACAGCGAATTCGGCAAGGATACCAGCAAGGCTAATAACCGTCGCCCGGTTAACAATCCTTTCGCCACTGTCCGGCCGCTCAGCCAGCAGCTACCGGTCGGCGAGCAGCCCGTGCTGAAGAATGCCAAGTTATTCGACTATCACCTAAGGTTTTCGGTGGACAATTTCACTGCCGGCTTCAATAATGATGTGCTGGTCACCAAATACCAGCCTTTTACCGGATCGCTGCCAATCAACCTCAGCGGTCAGGATGCCTTCAGCGGCATGCTCAAGGCCTCGATATTCGACCTCTTTGAAGACATCCGGTTTACCGGTGCGGTCAGGCTGCCCTTCTTCAGCAGCGGTTCATCGTCAACACAGGTTGGCACTCCCGATGGCGCGGTGTTCACTCCGGGCGAAGGATCGTTCTTCGACGGCAGCGGGGAATATTATCTCCGGGTCGATTATCTGAAGCATCTCTTCGATTACTCCCTTATTTATTACCGCGAGACCCAGGTAGGGAATTATACGGATCCGACTTATTTCAATAACGAGTATCCATACGATGCCAAGGCCTATACCAACCTATGGCAGGGCATCATCAAGTATCCCTTCAATAAAGTAAGCAGCCTAAGGCTGTCAGTCGGGGTACGCATGGATAAGGTACAGGTCCGGCCTGATATCAACGGTTTTCCGCCGATCGCCTCTGTGGATTCCGCCGGTCTGGTAGCCCCTGCCCTCGACAAGCAGACATTCGGACTCGTGCATCTGGAATATGTGTATGACAACACTTTGCTGAAGGCGACAGATATCTGGAATGGCCTGCGGTATAAATTTTATGCCGACTGGAACACGCAACTGAATACGACCCAGGGGGCAGCCGAAGGAAAATATGGCTATATTTTCGGCTTTGATGCCCGGAATTATCTGCCCATTTACCGCAATTTCATCTGGGCAGTGCGGGCAGCCGGGGATTTCTCCTGGGGCAGTCAAAAGGTTGTCTATTATCTGGGAGGCACGGATGGATGGCTATTCCCGAAAGCCTATGGCGTTCCGACGGCACCAGATCAGACATATGCTTTTCAGACTCTGGCAGTCAACCTGCGTGGCTTCGACCAAAATATCACGAATGGCAATAATGATGTGGTGATCAACAGCGAATTGCGTCTGCCGATCTTCACGACGCTGTTCAACAAGCCGATCAACAATGCTTTTCTGCGCAATTTTCAGCTGGTCCAGTTCTTCGATCTGGGTACGGCCTGGAACGGTAAGTATAACGGTCTCAAGCGGCCGGAAGAGGACATACCCTCCTCCTCAGGTGCTTTGACGGTACTGATCAAAGCCGGTGGTATCGGTCCGTTTGCCGGGGGTTACGGGTTCGGTGTACGGAGTACGGTGCTGGGGTATTTCCTGCGTTTTGACGCCGGCTGGCAGGATAATACCTTTTTCCAACATTCGCCGGTGCTGAACGTGTCTATGGGCGTGGACTTCTAGGGGGCTACGACTAATGGCGCGTCTCCCGATACGTAATGATGGAGTGCCTCGTCGCGGACGATAGGTCCCATTCCAAAGAGGAAGATGGCCACACCGATCAGGGCAGAAATTCCGAAGCCGATAAACAATATATTATAGGCCGCCGTATAGCCATGAAGGGCGGACACTGACTTCAGCGTGACGCCGGATGCCGATTGGAAAATGGCGCCCCCCAACCCATTGCCGATACAGGCCAGCCCCCAGGCTGATGCCGCCGCATTTTTCGGAACCACATCGGCGGGGAGCGCGAGGCAATTAGCTGTATAGGATGTATACCCGAAGCCTGCCAACCCGAAAAGGACCAGCGCAGAAACAGCCGACGTAATGACCAGGGGGCCTGCGAGCAGGGACAGACCCATGATCAGGCCGGAAAGGACCACGGCCAGTTTGCGGGCGCGGGGGATGGGCGTTCCCCGGCGGATGATGTACTGGGTAAAATATCCGCCGCAGATATTCCCGGCATCGGCAATGAGAAAAGGCAGCACTGCGTAAAAACCAATCTTCTTCAGGTCCCAGTGAAAGACATCTACGAGGTAGCGGCCCAGCCAGAAGGTAACGAAATACCATACCGGCTCCAGGAATACTTTGCCCAGCAGGAATGAGGTAACGAACCGGGTCCGCAATAACTTCATTGGAGGGATCATGCGTTCCCGGAGCTCGTTCCGCATGGGCGCCGGCGTATAATAGATCAGGCGGAAGAGGATCACCCACAAATAGCCGAAAACGCTCAGGATCACAAAGGTCGACCGCCAGCCATAACGGGTACCCATATAGGCTACCAGTGGTGGAACGATAACAGCACCCAGAGCACTGCCGCTATTGAAAATGCCGGAAGCCGTAGAGCGTTCACGGGGTGGGAACCACTCGCCGGTGACCTTCACACCTGCGGGCCAGTTACCCGCTTCGCCGATACCCAGCAGGAACCTGCAGACGCCGAATTGCAAAGGAGTGCGGGCGATAGCATGGAGGAGACCGGCCGTCGTCCAGAAAAGCATACAGATGATATAGCCCAACCGGGCGCCTAGCCTGTCGATGACATAGCCTGAAAATACGTTCGAGATCATATATGCAATGAAAAAGGCCGAGCCGAGATAACCGAAGACGTCATCAGGGATCAGGTGCCGCAATGCACCGTCGGCACTCAAGTAATTGAAGGCCAGCCGGTGGACATAATTCAGTACTGTGGCCAGGAACGCCAGGCCGATCATTACCCAGCGCATGCCGGAGGGGCGGTCTGCCGGGATTTGGCCGTTCATAGCGGGATTGTCTTTACAAATGTTTGCTGTTGCCGTAGCTGTTTCAGCGGGTTGAGCAATGGCCGGCCCATTCCTTCCCAGCGGATCTCCATGACATCCCCATCCATCAGGTCGAACTGGCTGCCGAAGCTAAAGGCATCGGCGCCAAAGAAATGTACATGCCCCTGCAAAGGGATGCGGTGGCTGGCGTATTTGAAATGATGATATTCCAGGTTTTCGAGGCTATGGGCCATGTGATTTTCGCCGGTATGAATATCGGTCTCCCATACCCGCCCGCCATCGCGCCAGATAGCTACCGTCCCGGCGATCGCATCGAAGTCTGCGCCGATCACCAGTTCCGGTCCTATTGCGCAGTTCCGCAACTTCGAGGGCGCCAGGTAGAGATAATTTTTCTTTTCCATGACATGGTCTGAAAATTCATTGGCCGTGGTCAACCCGATCCGGCGGGGGGTTCCGGTGTCATCCACGATGTATATTCCGGCTATTTCTGGTTCTTCGCCGCCATCATCGCCATAAGCCGGGATCTCCAGAGGTTCGTTATGTGCCCGCAGTGAAAATCCATTGCCTTTGTAAAACCATTCCGGCTGAATGCCGATGGCGCCTTTTTCGGGGAATCCTCCTTCCACCCCCCATTGGTATATCCGCAGGCTGTCCGTCGGCTGGGCGGTGGCCGATTGATGCATCATCTGCCGGTTGAGCGCGCTGTTCTTATGGGTGAGCCCCGTGCCCGATACGAGGCAGGCAAAGGGGTTTTCGGGATGATCGAAAGAGGGCAGCAACTGCCATTCGCTGTAGCCTTCATAGACCGAGGAATAATCCAGTTGCTCTCCCGACAGCAGGGCTTCCGGCAATTCCGACAACGGGATATTTTCCCGGATCGACCGGAGAGCGAGATGATAGATGGAAGTAATGTCCTTCAGCAGCCGGAGGACCGGCTCCTGCACGAGCGCCACGCATCGGTGACGAACAGGATGATCCAGCTGGACGAGACGAATAGAAACGGGGGCCATCGGATAAGTTTTTAGAACGATGATTGATTGTTTCGATCGATTTGGCGTCCGCTATTGGCTTACCCAGCCGCCATCCACGGAAATGCAGGCGCCGGTGGTATAGCTAGAGGCAGGGCTAGCCAGGTATAAGGCGATTCCGCCGATCTCGTGCAGATCGCCCCAGCGGCCCATCGGCACTTTCGAGATAAAGGCCTGATACTTCGCCGGATCTTCCAACAATGGCAGGTTCATGTCGGTGGCGAAAGGACCGGGCAGGATCGCATTGACATTGATAGCGTCACGGGCCAGTTCTATCGCCAGTGACCGCGTCAACTGCAGGATGGCGCCTTTGCTGGTTGCATACGGCGTACGTTCGGGAATAGCGATAACGGACAGCATCGATCCGATATTGATGATCCGGCCGTAACCATTTGCCTTCATGACCGGGATCACTTCCCTGGCGGCAAGCCATGAACCGGTAACATTCACCTGCTGTACTTTATTGAAATCTTCGGGGGACAATTGTTCGATGGGTCCCCGGATATTGATCCCTGCCGAATTGATGAGGATATCGATCTTTCCGGCCTGTGCCACTACCTGCCTAACGGCCGATGCCACGCTGTCCGCATTACAGACATCGCAGACAACGCTCAGACATTGGCCAGTGGGCGGTTCGCCATCCGGCGACGTTTTGGGGTAAATGCCCTGGATAAATGCCTCTGCCTCCCGGTTCTTCGTCTCGTCGCGGGCGGCAATGGCTATCGTGGCGCCTGCTTCCGCCAGTGCTTTTGCCATTGACAGCCCCAGGCCACGATTGCCGCCGACCACGAGGGCGACCCGGCCTTTTAAACTGAACAGATCGAGAATAGTCGATTCCATTTTTATTCGATGATGGTGAAGTGTTCGGGATTGGGCTTAAGGGTGAGGCCGACGCCGGGCCGTTGGTCGTCCAGCTGCAGCTTTCCATTTTGGGCGACCGCTTCCCCGTCGAAAATATACCAGAACATTTCATTGCCCACTTCGATGCCCGTCTGGGGGAAATATTCCGCCATGGGAGAGGCAAAGCTGCTCATCACCACATGCAGATTGTGCATCTGGCCGCCGTGCGGGATCACTTCGATGCCATTGACCTGTGCCAGTGTACAGATCTTTTGCGCCTCGGTGAAGCCGCCTACCCTGTTAGTATCGAACTGAAAAATATCCAGGGCTCCGGCCACTGCCAGGTCATGGAACCCGAATCGGGTATATTCGTGTTCGCCGCCGGACAATGGGATATCCGTGTATTGTTTGAGCTTGCTGAAGAGATGGATCTCGTCGGGCAGCAGCAGTTCTTCCACCCAACGGAGATTGTAGGGTTCAAGCTCCTTCAGGAGCGCCCGGGCGTAGGCGAAGTTAAACCCCATATAGGCTTCCAGCATGATATCCACGTCGTCGCCCACCGTTTCCCTCACCACTTTCACCATTTCGACGTTCTTTTTCATCCCTGCCCGTCCTTCCGTGAGCGGATAGCCGCAGCGGAGCTTCATCCCGGTAAATCCTTCGTTCTTGTAGTGGGCAGCTTCTTCCTGCAGCCGGTCCAGCTGGCGGGTATACAGGCGGCTATAATAAGTCTCTATCTGTTCTTTCGTCCTGCCACCCAGGAGCATGAATACCGGCTGTCCCAGGGCGATACCCTTGATATCCCAGAGGGCGATGTCCAGGGCGCTAATGGCCGCCAGAACAGCACCTTTCCTGCCGAAAGCCACCGAGCTGCGGTACATTTTTTCATACAGGTATTCCGTATTCAATGGATTTTCGCCGATGAGGAGGGGGGCCAGCTTCGAGTCCACAATCGCTTTGGTGACATCGGGGCAAAGGCCGGCGTTACCGATGCCGATATGACCTTCGTCCGTCTCCACTTCCACCACCAGCCAGCTGAAGAAGCGATAAGCTGCCTGGGAGTCCCGCTGAAAGGGCAGCAGGCTAACGGGAGTAGCAAAGATGGTATCGCCGGTAGTCACAGGGCCTGTCCATTTGTATAGCTTCGTACGTACAGCTCTTATTTTCATGTATGGCTTATTGCATGCCAGACAAATATAGTTTTATCCGTAAGAGATATAAAAACGAATATTAACCGGATGTGGGCGGGAATTAACCAACCGCCGGCTCATCATTCCACCGGATTTTCCGGGAGAAGTACATGACCGTAGCCAGCGTGATGAACAGCCCGATACTACCCATCAGCAGGG
>JAMFSL010000118.1 GCA_026225275.1 Puia dinghuensis | reverse complement strand
GAGTAAATTGCAATTTGTTCATTGTCATAGGTATGTAATATTTTTCGACCAAAAAGCAATTTTGTTCGAATAATGAATAATTCAATAATTTTGTTGGGTCACGGGGGAGAAAGGACGCCCGGTATATTATTCAACCAAAAAAAATTGATCATGGAAGTAAAAGAAGCGACTGGCAGACTGGGCATATTGATCCCCGGACTTGGCGCGGTGGCGACTACGCTCATTGCGGGTGTAGAAGCTGTAAAGAAAGGCATTGCTCAACCGATAGGATCCCTCACCCAGATGGGTAATATCCATCTGAACCGGAAGAAGGGAAATAATTATCCAAAAATTAAGGACTTCGTCCCCCTGGCCAATCTGGAAGACATCGTTTTCGGCGGCTGGGATGTGTATGAGGATAATGTATATACCGCGGCAAGCAGGGCGAAGGTATTGGAACAGCACACGCTGGAAACATTGCGCCCGCAGCTGGAAGCTTTGAAACCCATGAAAGCGGTTTTTGACAAAAGCTATATCAAGAATCTGGATGGTACCCATGTGAAAGAGGCTGCGACGAAATACGCTTTGGCTGAGGCTTTGATGGAGGACATTTCGCAATTCCAGGAGACCCGCGACTGCGACCGCCTGGTCATCGTATGGTGTGGCTCTACGGAAAAATATATCGAGATAGGTGATGTGCACGAAAGCCTGAGTGCCTTTGAAAAAGGCCTGCGGGATAACGATCCGCGTATCGCTCCGAGCATGATCTATGCGTATGCGGCCCTCAAGATGGGTATTCCCTTCCTGAATGGTGCTCCAAACCTTACAGTGGATATTCCAGCGCTGACCGACTTGGCCAAACAAACCCAAACACCTGTCGGCGGCAAGGACTTCAAAACCGGGCAGACCCTGATGAAGACTATCCTTGCCCCCGGCCTCCAGGCCCGTGCGCTGGGTGTGAAAGGTTGGTTCTCGACCAATATATTAGGCAATCGGGACGGCTATGTGCTGGATGACCCGGAAAATTTCCGGACCAAGGAGGTTTCCAAGCTCAGTGTGCTGGAAGATATCCTTCGTCCTGACCTGAGCCCCGAGCTCTATGGAGAGTTGTATCATAAGATCCGCATCAATTATTATCCTCCTCACGGCGATAATAAGGAGAGCTGGGATAACATCGATATTTTCGGCTGGCTGGGCTATTCCATGCAGATCAAGATCAATTTCCTCTGCCGGGATTCCATCCTCGCTGCTCCGCTGGTGCTCGACCTTGCCCTTTTCGGCGATCTGGCCAAGAGAGCCGGTTTGAGCGGTATTCAGGACTGGTTGTCGTTTTACTTTAAATCTCCTCAGCACGCACCTGGTTTCAGGCCCGAGCACGATATATTTAAACAACTGACCGTTTTGCAGAACGCACTCCGCAAGTTGATGGGTGAAGAGCTCGTGAATCCGGAAGGGCTTGCCTTTGCAGCAGAGGAAGAAATAACCGCCTGATGAGGCCAATTGGTTTATTGGGTTTCCATCGCCTGGTTTCCACCTGTCTGGGACTCGGGTATATACGAAAGGGTGGGGGCACCGTGGCTGCCCTGGCCTGTTGTATAGCCTGGTATTTTTCCTGGAAGGGTGGAAACGGTCATTTTTGGGCACCCATCGTGGTGACAGCAGTTTTTCTTGTGGTTGGTATCTGGAGTGCAGGGAAAGTGGAAGCGGGGTGGGGCGAAGACAGCTACCGGGTCGTGATCGATGAGGTGGCGGGCATGTGTATAACGCTGTTGTTCGTTCCAGTGAAGTGGCCTTACGTATTGATTGGGCTTGTGTTATTTAGATTTTTCGATATTGCCAAACCGTTGTACATCCGGAAAATGGAATTGCTGGATGGCGGTTGGGGCGTCATGATGGATGATGTGCTGGCAGGGGTGTACGCCAATGTGATCCTGCAAATCATCGTCCTCGTTAAGCCTTTGTAAAAACACCATGATTACTTTTACCAAAGCCCAACTGGCTTCCCTGATTGCGACCGGGGTCGACTTTCTGGTCTTCTCCGTGTTGCTCAAATGGGCCGGTGTTCCTCCTGTAGCCGCCAGCGCCAGGGTGACCTTCTATGGTGTCACCGGTACTCTCTGCGGTGGCTTTACTTATTTCATGCTTGGTCGTAACTGGGTGTTCAATGCCCAGGAAAAAAAATGGATGGCCCAGATCAACCGCTATGTGCCGGTCTGGATCGGCAACCTGGTGCTCAATGCGTCCGGGCTTTACCTGCTGACCCGGTACACCGGTATTCAGCCCATGTGGGCCAAGGTCATCACCGCTACATTAGTCGCCGTTTTCTATAATTATCCACTACAGAAGAGATTTGTTTTTAAATGAACCTAAGATGCAACAGACAGGCAGTAGAACGAAAACCGGAGTGTTATTACTCTGGATGATGGTGGCCGGTTACGCCGGCAGGGGGCAGGACATAGTATTACATGGATGGGTAAGGGACTCCGCTACACGGGTGTCGATATCCAACGCCAGTATTGCGGTAAAAGGGCTACACGGAGGAGCACGCACCAACGCAGAGGGAAAATTTCGCATCCCTACCGGCCAGCATGCCGTGGATCTTGTCATTTCCAGTGTAGGGTATAACACATTGACCCTGCACCTGGACTCGGTGCCGCGGCAGGAAGTAGTGATCGGTCTTACCCCTCAGTTCCGGGAGCTACGCAATGTGACGGTCGTGAATAAAAAACAGAAGTACCGTAACAAGGATAATCCGGCGGTAGAATTGATCCGGAAAGTGATAGAGAATAAGTCGAAAAACAGGATGGAAGCCTTTACCTACGCCTCGTATGAGAAATATGAGAAATTGCAGGCCTCCGTCGACAAAGCCACCGATACCAAGGCTGCAAAAACGAAGTTGCTCAAGCCCTATCATTTCCTTGTAGAGAACGGGGATACCAGCAAAATGGAGGGGCGGACGCTCAGTCCGGTTTACCTCGAAGAGACATTGTCGGATGTCTATTACCGCAAAGATCCTGAAAAGACGAAGACCATCGTTCTCGGCAAAAAGAAGGTCGATTTCGGGGAGTTTGTCGATATGCAGGGTATCTCTGGTTTCCTGAACCGGCTATACCAGGACTTCAACGTCTATGACAATAATATTTCCGTGTTCACCAATGTTTTTCTGAGTCCTATTGCCGATGCGGGTCCTACTTTCTACATGTACTATATTGAGGATACCGTCATGCTGGATAGTCAGAAACTGGTCCGGCTGTCTTTCAGACCACGGAACCCCAACGATTTTCTTTTCCGGGGAACGCTGTGGATCACCCTCGACGGCAATTATGCCATTCAGAAGCTACGCCTGCTCGTGAGCAAGAGCATCAACATGAACCTGGTGCGGGAACTAAAGATCGACCAGGATTTTGAAAAAATGCCTAATGGAAGATTCCTGCTCGTCAAAAGCGATGTATTGGCCGATTTTGGCCTCAGCCCGAAAGGACTGGGTCTGTTTGGGGAGCGAACCGTTTCCTATAAGAAATTCACTATCGGCCGACCGATTCCGGACAGTGTATTTAAGGGCTCGCCGCTGGTGATGCCGGACAGCGCAGAAAATCATAGCGACAGCTTCTGGGTCAATTCGCGGCATGATACCCTGACCCGTTCGGAGTCGAAGGTCTATGCCAATATAGACAGCCTGCAGCATATGAAATCCTACAGGCGGCTGATGGACTGGGGTACACTGTTACTGGCAGGTTACAAGCAGGCCGGCCCTTTTGAAATAGGTCCTGCGAGCGCCTTCTACAGTTTCAATCCTGTGGAAGGATTCCGGTTGCGTTTCGGCGGCAGGACCACGACCCACCTGAGTACCCGGTATTATTCCGAGGCGTATGCTGCCTATGGTTTTGGGGACCAGAAATGGAAATATTTCCTGAGCGGCACTTATTCGCTGAACAATAAATCCGTTTACAGTTATCCGCAGCATTTCATCCGCGCCTCCTATCAGAAAGACACCAAGATACCCGGCGAGGAATTACAGTTCGTGCAGGAAGATAACTTCCTGTTGTCCTTCAAACGCGGTCCCAACGACAAATGGCTCTACAATAACATTTTCAAGCTGCAGTATGTGAAGGAACTGGGCAACCATTTCTCCTATAATATCGGGTTCAAATACTGGCAGCAGTCACCGGCGGGCTCCATTGCCTATGTGAAGTCCGATATTAACGGCGACGATTCGCTGCAAGCTATAACGACCACCGAAGGATCCCTCGAACTCCGCTGGGCGCCGAACGAACAGTTTTATATCGGGAAGCTCTACCGGACGCCTATTTTCAACAAATATCCTATTTTTGACTTTCGTTATATCGTAGGTATCAAAGGACTGTTCGGCGGCCAATACAATTATCACAATCTCGATTTCAATGTTTTCAAACGGGTCTACGAGTCACAGTTGGGCTATACCGATATAACGGCTGATTTCGGCTATCTTATCGGCAAAGTACCTTTTGCCCTGGCCTATATTCACCATGCCAACCAAACCTATGCTTATCAGCTGCAATCCTATAACATGATGAATTTTCTTGAATTCGTCAGCGACCACTATGCTACAGCCTATGTCGATCATTATTTCAACGGCTTCTTTTTCAATAAGGTCCCGCTGCTGAAGAAGCTGAAATGGCGGGAGGTCATCGAGGCGAAGGTACTATTTGGCGGGCTGAGAGATGAGAACAACCCGGCGAAGAACCCCGATCAGGTGAAATTCCCGTTCACCAACGGTCAACTGGAGACGTTTGCCCTGAACCGGACGCCCTATGTCGAAGGCGGTTTTGCAATTGCCAATATATTCAAGCTGATAAGGATCGACTTTATCAAGCGATTTACGTATCTGGATCATCCGGACATTCCGAAATACGGGATCCGGTTCCGCGCCCATTTTGACTTTTAAAGGGGGTGGTGGCCGGGCCGAATAAGTTATTATTTAACCTGTAAATTCAGAATGAACATAGTATCTTTGGAGATTGTCAAACATGGAGAGTACTGACCAATGACCAATCGGAAAAAACTACAGCTGGGTATTTATAAGATCATCAACCCTTTGGTAAGATTGCTGATCAAAGCCGGACTTACGCCAAATATGGTCACGACGATCGGGCTGGTGTTGAATATCGGTGTAGCGATCATCTTCATCTCTGGCGCCGAAGAAGGCAAAAGGGGGGATCTTCGCTATGTAGGATGGGCGGGAGCACTGATCCTTTTTGCCGGGCTCTTTGATATGCTGGACGGGCAGGTGGCCCGGTTAGGCAATATGAGTTCGCCTTTCGGGGCCCTTTATGATTCGGTGCTTGACCGTTATAGCGAGTTGATCCTCTTTCTGGGCATCTGTTATTATCTGGTGGCTCATCACTATTTTTTAAGTTCTCTTTTTGCCTTTATCGGGCTGATCGGCAGCATGATGGTCAGTTATACCAGGGCAAGGGCGGAAGGGTTGGGCATCGAATGCAAGGATGGGTTGATGCAACGGCCGGAACGGGTGATCATCGTCGGGGTATCCGCGCTGGCCTGCGGTATTGCTTCGGGCTGGTTGGGTGGTAATTTCAAGATCTCATGGCCCGATAGTACCTTTCCTGTTTTCGAAACGATTTCGATTTTCACCATACCTGTCACCGTTATGGCTTTCCTCGCGAACTGGACTGCCATAGGCAGGCTTCGGGATGCCCGGCGAACGCTGCAGGCCAGGGAAACTGCCGCCACCTCTTCGGAGGCTGACAAGGCTTCAGGCGTCACTGTGCCGGGGGTGAACCCCAGGAAGTCCCTACCTGGCGCATTGCTGTTGCTGATCTGTTTGCATGCCGCCCTTTCCGGGTTTACGCCCAGGGCTCAGTCGTCCACGACTCAGTTGTCCACGACTCAGTTGTCCACGACTCAGTTGTCAACGAGTCAGTCGTCAACGGCCCCCGCCAGTCATGTGTCAGCCACTATCAAAGAAGCGGTAGATACTTTTCCAGTTCCTCCACGCAATGCCAATTCTCTATTTTATCTGCAACGCACACCGAATACCAATACCATCATTTGCGAATTGAACGAAAAGGATGGGCAACTGGATAAAGACGAACCCGTGCACGTGTTTTGGATACGGTATGCCGAGCAGAAGCAACGGGAGGAATTGACCTTCATTCAGCGTCATTTTGCGTATGGGCTGAAGGAAAAAGATCTTGGCAACAATGTATATGAACTACATTTTGTTTCTTACAAGAAGATACTATTCTATCTGATGAAATCGCCCGTCGACAACCGGCCTCATGTCTTTGCCACCATCACCGGCAGACAGGCGATCCTCAACCGGATCTACGTCAAGATCAACCCCGGAGGCACTTTCTGGTCTCCGAATGTCGAATACCTGGAATTGAAAGGTGTTGATACCGGCAATGGGAAGGAGCTCACCCAACGGTTCAAGGTATGATGCGGAAGGTACTGACAGTTACAGCGATCTCGGCGCTTTACCTGATCCTTTCGGCCTGGCTCATTGGGTTCAAAACCGATCAGTTGTTCCTGGTCGTTCTGTTCAACAGCCTTTATTATCTTTCCGGCGCCACCCGCCGTTTTATCCTGGGTTTTTCAGTTTTTATCGTTTTCTGGATCCTTTTTGATTCCATGAAGGCATTTCCCAATTACCGGTATAATACGGTGCATATCGAAAGTGTGTACCGGGCCGAGAAACACCTGTTCGGGATCTCCGTTCCGGGGGGCTTGGTCCTCACTCCCAACGAGTATTGGCTAGCCCATCAGCAGACCCTTCTGGATATTTTGTCAGGATTGTTCTATTTATGCTGGATACCACTGCCCCTGGCTTTTTCGGCCTATCTCTTTTTCAAGAACAAGGAGTGGTTCGCCCGTTATACCCTGACTTTCCTGCTCGTCAACCTGCTGGGCTTCGTCATCTATTACGTCTATCCTGCCGCTCCGCCCTGGTATGTCCAGCAATACGGCTTCGGATTCAATCCTCATACCCCAGGCAATACCGCGGGATTGGGACGTTTCGATCAGTTCTTCCATGTGTCCATCTTCTCCGGTCTCTATGCCAAGAGCTCCAACGTATTTGCCGCCATGCCTTCGCTGCACGCTTCGTATCCGCTGACCGTCCTTTATTATGGGATAAAATTGCGGTTCCGTTGGGTTAACGCTTTGTTTGCCCTGATCATGTGCGGTATCTGGTTTGCGGCAGTGTACAGCGGGCATCACTATGTGCTGGATGTACTGGCGGGGATCACGTGCGGGTTGACGGGGATAGCGTTGTTCAATTATTTATATGGCCATGTGGGGTGGTTTAGGGAGGGTGTGAAAAAGTGGATAGCGGCACTGGAAGCGCCGATGACCGGCCGTTAGCGCCCGATCCCCTCAACCATGATATCCACGATAGAGTCGATCTGCAGGTCCAGCCTTGGGCTGAGGCTTTGGGAGACCATCAAAGGGACTGCCAGTCCTCTGAAGCTGCTGACCATCAGGTAGGCGACCAATTCTATATTATCCTTATTGATCTTTTTGAATTCTCCGTTGCTGACGCCCTCTTCCAGGATCTCGCGGACCAGCCCGACATGGGTGGTATCGAACTGATGTTTCAGTTCAGTCATAATGCAATGCAGGTCGTGAAGTTCGCCGATATCGCTTTTCAAAGCGTCGCTGAGATTACACAATTCGTTCAGTTTGATAAGCCTGCACCGGCAATAGATCGTCAGCTTTTCTTTAGAAGATGTGGCATGCAGGATGGATTGGTGGATCTGATCCAGCAATTCGTCCATTTCGGCATGCAGAACGGCCTCGAAAATATCTTCTTTACTCGGATAGTAATAATACAATGAGCTCTTAGCCTTACCGAGGCTGCGGGCAATATCGCCCATTGTCGTCTTTTTAAACCCGGATTGCTTAAACAGCACCCTGGCGGTTTCAACGATATCCCTTACTATAATCTCGTCTCTTTGAAGCGTTTCAGTCATACCTGAATAAACGGTTATAGTCTCAAATTTACATGTTTTCCGCCCCAAATTCGGTTAATCCTTCGTGAATCTTGTATCTCTGGAGGACTATTTATACATTTGTGGCCGACATTCCTTGCTTACTTCCCGTTGAGGCTCTTTATGAAAAAAGGAGACCATGAAACAACTTAATTGTATTCTTCTCATCGATGACGATGAACCCACTAATTTTCTGAATAAGATGACGCTGGAGCAGTCTGGCTGTGCCCGGCATATCCGTATTGCGCAGAGCGGGCAGGCGGCATTGGATTACCTCCGTGGGGTGGGTAGTGAATTACCGGGCAGCGACCAGGGTGAGGAGGGTGGCAATGGCAGCCAACCTGATGATGACGAGAGTTGTCTGCGGCCCGATCTGATCTTTCTGGACATCAATATGCCAGCCATGGATGGATGGGAATTCCTGACACAGTACAGGACCCTGCCAAAGGGGAAGAAGGCCGATACCGTGCTGATCATGCTGACCACTTCCCTCAATCCCGATGATGAAAAAAGGACTCACGCGATCCCCGAGATATCGGGGTTCGAAAATAAACCGCTGAATCAGACCAGGCTTGAGCGACTGCTGGGAAAGTATTTCAACGGAGAGGAGCCTTAAATCCCGGAATGCAGATAATCTTTCAAATGAGTGATCGTCTCTTCATGCGTGAGGATGGTTTCCCGCACTACGTCATTGATGCTGACAATGCCACACAGCGAATTGCCTTCGAATACCGGCAGATAACGAATGTTTTTGTCGGACATCAATTGCATGCAAAATTCGACGGTATCATTGGGGGTTATTGCGGGAAAATCCCTGGACATGATCTCCGATACCTGGGTGTCGGTAGAGGATTTTCCTTTCAGGATGACCTTACGGGAATAGTCTCTTTCCGTCATGATACCCAGGTAGTGGGTTCCTTCCATCACCATCACTGATCCGATATTTTGATCGGCCATGATCTGCAAGGCTTCCAGGACAGTTGTTTCGGGGGTCACAGATGTAATCCTGCTTCCCTTGTGCGAAAGAATGTGTGATACTTTTTTCATACAGCCTGTATTTGGTGAGGGAATCGCTTTCTACAATTTACATCATTTTTCCTTCAATCCCTAACAATTTATCCCCAAACAGACTGTACGCAAGCGAGGCCTATAAAGGCCGCACCCAGATATTCCGGAAGCTGATCGGCTCGCTTTTATCGCCATGCGCCTGTAATTTGATGGGGCAAGGGCCGTGAGCCGAGTAGAAGGGTTTGCCGACATAACGGGTTTGTCCCAGCAGGATGAAATTATTCTCGACTAATACCCCATTGAGGAATACCGTCACCCGCGCCGGCGAGGCGAGGCTGCTATCGGTATTGAATACCGGCGCCGTCCACACGATATCGTAACTCTGCCATTCGCCGGGCTTGCGGCAGGGATTGGCGAGAGGTACAGCTTGCTTGTAGATACTGCCTACCATGCCGTTGGTATAGGTCTTATTGTTGTAGTTATCCAGGACCTGTAATTCGTAGCCGCCATCTCCCTTGCCGGTAGACGCCAGGAAAACACCGCTGTTGCCTCTTGCCTGGTCTTCGCCGGTGATATTGGAAGGGATCCGGTATTCGAGATGCAGCTGGTAATTGGTGAAAGTGCGTTTAGTCTGAATACTGCCTGTAGCCTTGTCGACCGTCAATATTCCATGAGAGACTTTCCAGGTGGCGGGAGTTCCATCGGAGACCTTTACCCACTCGTCTTCGTTTTTGCCGTCAAAAAGGATGATAGCGTCGGAGGCGGCATTGCTCCATTTTTCTCCCGGCGTCACGACCGGCGGAACGGGCGTATAGATCTCGGTCGCGCGGTGATCGGTGGAATCATATTGTTGCTGTGCCCGGGCTATTGTGGCACCGGTCAGGAGGCTGAAGGACGAAAGAAAAAGAACGCGTTGGAAAGATCGACAAGCAAATGATTGCATAGTAGTAGAATTGAAATGAATGTTCAATTTAGGATAATTTTTTTAAATGAGCATTTACGGTTCTGCTATTACGCATCATACCCGTTAGCCCAACCTTCTTCACGCAGGGTTCCTACTTTGCGGAGTACTTCCTCGGACATTTTTTGCTTGAAGACAGCGAGACGCTTACTCAATTCCGGATTGAAGGCTCCGATGATCAGCGCTGCCATGATGCCCGCATTCTTAGCTCCATTGATCGCCATGGTGGCAACGGGTACTCCACCCGGCATCTGCAGGATAGATAGCATGGAGTCCCAGCCGTCGATAGAATTAGAGGACTTTACCGGTACGCCAATCACCGGCAGGGTAGTGATCGAGGCAACCATCCCTGGTAAGTGGGCGGCGCCGCCGGCGCCGGCAATGATGACCTTTAGACCACGCTCTGCCGCGCGGCTGGCATAGTCAACCATTCTAAGCGGGGTCCGGTGAGCTGACACGACGGTCAGTTCGAAGGGGACTTCCAGTTCTTCCAGCATTTCTGCGGCGGCCTTCATAATAGTGAGGTCGCTATCGCTGCCCATAATAATTCCTACCAAAGCTGTGCTCATAGAATCCTTTTTAATACGGGCCGTCCGGCGTCGGCCAGGTTATTTGCTCACTACTTTCAACGTGTTCCTGATTTTGTGCGCCTTATGGACAAGGTCCTGTTTTTCCCGGCTGATGATCGTCACATGCCCCATCTTCCGGCCTGCCTTTGTCTCCTTCTTACCGTAGATATGCACGAATACATTATCCATCTGCAGGACTTCGTCAAGTCCTTCATAATGCGCCTCGCCTTCGCAACCTTCCGATCCCAGCAGGTTGACGATCGCTCCGGGCAGGATCACTTCTGTATTGCCCAGGGGATAGCCGAGGATCACGCGCCAAAGCATATCGAATTGCGAGCTGTAATTGGCTTCGATGGTATGGTGACCGCTGTTGTGTACCCTGGGGGCAGTTTCATTGACAAAGACTTCTCCCTGCCGGGTGACAAACATCTCTACTGCAAAGATGCCGGGACTCTTCAGTTCTTTGACAACCCGCAGGGAAATGGCCTCGATCTTCCACAGGATATTCTGCGGAAGATCGGCGGGGCTGATCTGATAATCCAGCAGGTTGAGCCGGGAATCGAATACCATATCCACCGGGGGATAGATGGCGATCTCCCCGCGTTCGTTGACGGCAATGATCTGGGCGATCTCCTTGTCTATGTTCACCAGTTTCTCCAGTACGCCCGGAGCATCGAATCCTTTTTCGATCTCGGCTGGGGTCCGCAGGATCTGTACGCCGCGGCCATCGTATCCCCCGGTGCCGATCTTATGAACGGCGGGGAGAAAATCCGCCCGGCTGCGGACGGCCGCCAGATCGGCCGTGACAAAATATTCCGCCGTGGGAATACTGTGTTCGGTATAAAATTGCTTTTGGAGTATTTTATTCTTGATCGTGCGCAGGGCAGCAGGTTTCGGGAAGATCTTTACCCCTTCGGCCTCCAGCCTTTCGAGAGCCTCTTCGTTGACGGATTCTATTTCGATCGTCAGGGCCTGCAGGTTTTTTCCGAATTGATAGACGTCATCGAAATTCCGGATATCCCCTTTGATAAAATGATGGCACAGGTGAGCGGCAGGACTCTCTTCATCATCTTCCATTACGTAGGTTTCGACAGGATAGTTGGCCGCTGCCTGCAGTAACATTCTCCCTAATTGTCCGCCACCTAAAATGCCTGCTTTTACCATGTAGTTTATTTCGCCGAAGATAGACAAAACTCAATTTCCATTGGACTTTTTCAAAATAATGGCTACCTTTATCGTGGTTTTTCCTGTAAATACATGCGTCCAGATTACTCTCATAAAATTTTCGATGACAAGCGATTGCATCGTTTTTTCTTCCTGGAGGCTCTCGCCAGGGGTGTGGCGGTCGCCTGATTTTCTTCATGGTCTTCATGACCCGATTTTATTCTGCACGATCAGCATTTCTGTTTTTTAAACCTAAATAATGATTTTATGCCTATAGCAGCTGCTACTGATGCGCGTGAACGATCAGCCGCCATTATCGACTTCCTTCCCTTACAGGGGACAGATTACGTAGAGTTTTATGTAGGGAATGCCAAACAGGCCGCCCATTATTATAAATCAGCTTTTGGATTCCAGTCTCTCGCCTACTCCGGTCCGGAAACGGGCAACCGGGAGACGGTCAGCTATGTCGTACGCCAGAATAAGCTGACGTTCGTCTTCACCACGGCCCTTCGGCCCGATCATCCCGTGGCTGCGCATGTCCACCTGCATGGGGATGGAGTAAAGGTGCTGGCGCTTCGCGTCGATGACGCTGCTTCGGCCTGGAAGGAGACGACTGCCCGGGGCGGGAGAAGCTATAAGGAGCCGACCATGCTATGCGATCAATGGGGAGAGGTTACGCTGAGCGGTATTCATACCTATGGAGAAACCGTGCACCTCTTTGTCGAAAGAAAAGACTACCAGGGGCCATTTTTACCCGGCTTCCGGGAGTGGAAAACAGCATATAACCCTCCTTCTACCGGCTTGCTGTATGTAGACCACAGCGTGGGTAATGTGGGCTGGCACCAGATGAATCCATGGGTTGGCTTTTACCAGGACGTGATGGGGTTCCGGAATATCCTTTCCTTCGATGACAAAGATATTTCCACCGAATATTCCGCTTTGATGAGCAAGGTGATGAGCAATGGCAATGGTTTTGTGAAATTCCCGATTAATGAGCCGGCAGAAGGCAAAAAGAAATCCCAGGTGGAAGAGTTCCTTGATTTTTATCGGGGCGAAGGAGTACAGCATGTGGCGCTGGCGACTAACGATATTGTCGGGACCGTCACTCAACTCCGGGACAGGGGTGTGGAATTTCTTACCATCCCTTCTTCGTATTACAGGGATCTGCTCAGCCGGGTCGGTCATATTGATGAAGATCTCGCTCCGCTCGAAGAGCTGGGTATCCTCGTCGACCGCGACGATGAGGGCTATCTTTTGCAAATTTTTACCAAGCCTGTCGAGGACCGGCCGACCGTTTTTTTCGAGATCATCCAGCGCAAAGGGGCGCAGAGTTTCGGGAAGGGTAATTTCAAGGCGCTGTTCGAGGCCATAGAGCTGGAGCAGGACTCAAGAGGAAATCTGTAGTTAATCAGCCAAAGTTTTGTGATAAAGTTTGATAAAGCCTGTCATATGTAATAATTATGGCAGGTTTTTTGTTTATTTGTATAACCCTAGTATGGTTGTTAAAAATTCTTTCCCCGCTCTGTTGCTTTTGACCCTTGCGGGCATTCTGTCTGCCGGTACACTTTCGGCTCAAAGCGCCGGTACTTCCGTTCATTTTATCGATTATCAACGATCTATTCCCAAGGTGATGGACCTGCTGAACCGCAAGGAGGATACTCTCATGAAGCAGTTCCAGGAAAAGGGGCTCTCCTGGCCGGCGCGGTATTTGTATATCCGGTCATTCAAGTATGACAGCCAGATGGAAGTCTGGGTGAAGAATACAAAGGAAGAGAAATATAAGCTGTTCAAGACGTACAAAATATGTGCTATGGCGGGCACCCTCGGACCCAAGCGTATGGCTGGCGATTACCAGGTGCCGGAAGGTTTCTACTACATCAACGAATTCAATCCCCGGAGCGAATACCATCTGTCCCTCGGACTTAACTATCCGAATGCGTCCGATCGTATTCTCAGCGATTCGCTGCAGCCGGGCGGCGATATTTATATCCATGGCAGTTGTGTCACGACAGGCTGTATCCCGATCACCGATGCGCAGATAGAAGAATTGTATATCCTGGCGGCTTATGCCAAGGATATGGGGGAAGATTTCATCCCGGTGCATATTTTCCCGGTCAATTTCAACAATCCCCGCAGTGTAGACTATCTCAACAAATACCTGCAGACCTTTTCGGAATATACGCCCTTTGCCAAAAGTATGCGTAGCGCCTTTTATTATTTTGAAAAATACCGGGAAGTGCCTTTCGTCATGGTCAATGGCAAGGGAGAATATGTAACGGAAGATGTTGCGCCTGCCGAAGCGCTGGTGAAAGTACCCAATCTCGAACCGGTGGCAGGGCCGGTTAAAAAGAAGCCGACCCATGTGCGGGCCGAGCGGGTCAATCCGATCCCGGAAGACGATCTGGCCAAGGTGGTAGACAAGCTGCCCGATTATCCCGGTGGCAATCCGGCCTTCTCGGAATTTCTGAATAAGGTCAGTAAGGAAAGCCTGAAAGATCTCGACGGGCAGTCAAAGGCCTTCGTAATGGTGGAATATATCATCGATTCGACCGGTAAAACGGTATATGCCAAGGTGATCCGGGGCGGAAATGACACGATGAATGAAAAAATCGAAAATGCTTTTCTCGGGATGCCCCAATGGTCGCCTGCGACCCATAGCGGTGCGCATGTTGCGATTAAGCTCAAGCAGACGGTGATGATAGGAGATAATTAACGCATTAATATTTGAACCGTCTCCGCCGTTTGCTGGCGCAGCACTTCGCTGCGGCCTTCCATTAGCTGCTTCAATACCTCCGCGTCGTAATGCCGTATCGTCAGCAGTGTCAGCCCCCTTTCTATCTGTACATCGAATAATTCCGCAGCAGCCAGTGCCAGCTTGTCGATCTTGTCGGGCCGGTCGTCAAGGCATATCTGCAAACTGACGGCGCCGTTCTGCATCAGGTTAGGCTTGACCCGGATCTGGTTAAAGAGGTGATAAAGCCGCTCTGTGCCTGTTTCGCCGACAAAGGAAAAGTCTTTCGAATGCAGATGGACCAGTACCTGCCCGGGTTTCAATACGATAATGGGCGGCAGTCCTTTCACCGATTTTTTGCTGATCACAGTGCCGGGAAGGGCGGGGTCGAGGAAACATTTGACGTATAGCGGAATGCCTTTATTCTGTAATGGCTTGATCGTCTTGGGATGGATGACCTGTGCTCCGTAATAGGCCATTTCGATCACCTCGTCATAGCTGAGTTCGTGCAGGATGGTGGCCTCGGGGAATTGCTTCGGATCGGCGTTCATAACACCTTCGACATCTTTCCAGATCGTCAGGCTATCGGCATCCAGCATGGAGGCAAAGATCGCCGCCGTATAATCGCTCCCTTCCCGGCCCAGGGTGGTGCTCTCGTTGTCCGACGTTGCGCCGATAAAGCCTTGTGTCACTACCATGTTCTCCTGGCTGAATAAGGGCTGTATGTCTTTGCGGACCTGCTGTTCCGACCAGGTCCAGTCGATGGCTGCGTCCCGGAAATTCCCATCGGTACGGAAAACATCCCGGACATCGATCCACTGGTTACCGATGCCTGATTCCGCCAGGTAGGCGCTGACAATGGAGGTAGACAGCAGCTCGCCGATACAGACGATCTGGTCGTAATAATAGTCATACTCCCGTACCGGTTTGTCGTGCAATAGCCATTCGACTTCCGTAAAGAAATCCCGGAGATGGGCCTCTGCGGCGAGGTAATTCTGTACCAACAGGTATTTGGCGGTCGTCAGGTGGTGATCTTTGATCTGCTGGAACAACTGCAATGCTTCTTCACGGGCACCGGAGTAAAAAGCGGTGGCCACTTTTTCGAGGGCATTCGTCGTTTTCCCCATGGCCGACACCACTACGAGCAGCTGTTCTTCCCGGTAGGTACGGAGGATGGCGGGTAGCTGCTGGATACGCTCTACGCTGCCTGTACTGGCGCCACCGAATTTGAAAATTTTCATGGCGCAAATATAATGGACCGGCATCGTTGTCGTAGATTCCGTGCGCCAAATTTGCTAAAACACGCTAAATATCGATTGCCCCCCTTACTTTTGCGGATAAACACGAGCCTCATGAACGTCAACAGAAAAGTCCTCACGCTCGACGAATTTACTCTTCAACAGCTCCGCAACTTTCCTAACGCCACGGGCGAGCTCAGTAATCTTTTGCGGGACATCGGCCTGGCTGCCAAGCGGGTCAATGTAGAAGTCAACAAGGCCGGTCTGGTCGATATACTGGGCGATGCGGGATCTGTCAATGTGCAGGGGGAAGACGTGAAGAAGCTGGACATCTTCGCCAATAACCAGCTGATGGGGGTGTTGCGTCATGGTATCAGCTGTGCAGGTATCGGCAGCGAAGAGCTGGATGATTTCGTCGTCTTCAATGATGAGATCAGTAACAACTCCAAGTATATTTGCCTCTTCGATCCGCTGGACGGCAGCGGCAATATCGATGTCAATGTCTCCATCGGCACGATCTTCGGGGTTTACCGGCGTGTCAGTGAACGCGGCAAACCCTGCACCAAGGCCGACTTTCTCCAGCCGGGGAACAAGCAGGTAGCCGCGGGTTATATCATTTATGGCTCGTCTACCATGATGGTGTATGCGACCCGCAGGGGTGTCAATGGTTTTACGCTGGACCCGTCCATTGGCGAATTCACGCTGAGCCATCCGAATATCAAATGTCCGGAGAATGGGAAGATCTATTCGGTCAACCATGGATTCTTCTTTCAGTACGACAAACCCGTCCAGGCCTATATCGATACTTGTCAGCGAAAGAACAAGGACAATGGCGGTCCCTATACCCAGCGCTATATCGGCAGCATGGTGTCAGATGTACACCGCAACCTGATCAAGGGCGGGATCTTCATGTACCCTGCCACGACAAGCCGGCCGAATGGCAAGCTGCGTTTGCTGTATGAGTGTAATCCGTTTGCTTTTATTGCAGAGGTAGCCGGCGGCAAGGCCACCGACGGCCGGCAGCGGATCCTGGATATTCAGCCGACGGAGCTGCATCAGCGATCGCCCTTTTTCATCGGCAGCCGGTTGATGATGGAGGAGTTGGAAACTTATCTCAACAAGGGATGATGCGGGCGCGCATTTTTGCCGGCATCCTTATCCTGCTGGTGACGTCTCACGCGGCCGGGAGTACGCCGGTCCGGCCGCCTGCTTCTATTTCTAAGCAAATACTGGTCTTTGTCAATGAATACCGCCGGTCGAAAGGCCTTCCGGCGCTGCAGCCCAATTCTTTCATTTCGTCTGTGGCGCTCGGCCATAGCAGGGACATGCTAACGGGCAAGAGCCCGTTTGGGCATGACGGTTTTCGGGATCGGATCAACACGATCAGCGGGCGGCTGGGCAAGCTGCATGTGGCGGCTGAAAATGTCGCCGACGGACCGATGGGAGCCCGCGAAGTGGTGGACGGCTGGCTGCACAGTCCGGGTCATCGCCGCAATATCGAAGGGGATTTCCGGCTAACGGGGATCGGCGTAGCGGCGCGTTCCGATGGGATGGTCTACTTTACCCAGATATTTGTGCGTTGAGCACGTTTTCGTGCGGCGAGCGCTGATTGTGCGTTGAACGTGCATATTTGTGTACCGGCCAACCTGCCTTTTCCGTAATTTTAGGGCATGACAGATAAGATCATTATTTCCGTCAATAACCTGACCAAGAACTATGGCCATTTCGAAGCTGTGAAAGGCATCAGTTTTGAGGTGAGGGAAGGCGAGATCTTCGGTCTGCTAGGCCCCAATGGCGCCGGCAAATCCACTACCCTTGAGATCATCGAGACGTTGCGGGAAAAGACCGGGGGCCAGGTAACCGTCGACGGTTTCAACCTGGACAAGAACCCTGGCGAGATCAAAAAGATCATCGGCGTCCAGTTGCAGACTTCCGGTTATTATCCCGGCCTCAACCTGACCGAGTTGATCGAACTTTTCGGTGGCTTGTACAACCAGACGGTCAAACCGTTGGAATTGCTGGATACTGTCAATCTGCGGGACAAAGCCAAGGCAAAATACAAGGAGCTTAGCGGCGGCCAGAAGCAGCGATTTTCGATCGCCACGACCCTGATCAACCAGCCGCGGATCATTTTCCTGGATGAGCCGACCACGGGGCTCGACCCCCAGGCGCGACGCAACCTCTGGGATCTGATCAGGACGATCCGGGACAAGGGGACTACCGTCATTATTACGACCCACTATATGGATGAGGCAGAGGTGTTATGTGATCGTGTCGCCATCATCGATTCGGGTAAGATCATTGCCATGGAATCTCCGGACAAGCTGATCGACCGGCTGGTCGCTACCGGTTTCGAACGGCCGAAAGAGGTGAAGCAGGCTAACCTGGAAGATGTATTCATTCATCTGACCGGGCATACTTTACGCCCAGAAAATTAAAGCTTATGAATACCGCTATCACTGACCTGCGCTACCCGATTGGAAAGTATGAACCCCGGCCATTTTCCCAGCAGCAAAAGGAAGAATGGCTCAACGACATCAAGTTCCTGCCCCAACTGCTGGAGAATACCGTCATCAACCTGGATGAGTCCCAGCTGCAGACACCTTACCGTGATGGAGGCTGGACTATCCAGCAGGTAGTGCATCATGTGGCGGATAGTCATATCAATGCTTATTGCCGGTTCAAGCTGGGGCTTACCGAAGACAACCCGACCATCCGGCCGTATGATGAAGCGGCCTGGGCAAAGCTTAGCGATACGGATAAAATTCCAATTAATATTTCTCTTACACTGCTGTATGCGCTGCATACACGCTGGTATTCGCTGATCGGCGATCTCACGATACAAGATTGGGAGCGGACGGTATTTCATCCTGAAGCGAAAAAGGAGATGACCTTGTGGTATCTCCTCGGCAACTACGCCTGGCATGGTAAACACCATGTGGCACATATTACATCCCTCCGGGACCGAAATAAATGGTGACTATGAAAGATCTCAGCTGGAAAACGCTGTCCTCCGAATATTTGTTTAAAGATACCTGGTTCACGCTTCGCGCAGACACCTGTGAGACGAAGGAAGGCAAGGTCATTACACCTTATTATGTATATGAATTCCCTGACTGGGTCATTGCCGTTGCTCTGACGGAGGACGGGAAATTCATCCAGAGAGACAGTATCGCCATGCTCTCGGGGTAACGAATTTCGAGCTGCCGGGAGGCTGTGTCGAGAAATCCGATCCCTCGCTGGAGGTAGCTGTCCGCCGGGAGCTGCTGGAAGAGACGGGCTATACTTTCGATACCGTGGAATTCCTGTGCAAGACGTCAGCCAATCCGTCCACGAACAACAATTTGGCGCATATCTACCTGGCTACCGGGGGCAAGCTGACGCAGGAGCAGCATCTCGATCCCAATGAGGAGATCGAAGTCTATCTGTATACGTTCGAAGAGTTAAAACAGCTGCTGCGGGATAACGGCATTGTTCAAAGCATGCATGTAACGGCATTTTTTTATGCCTTTCAGCGGTTGGGATATTTCTCGCTGTAACTATACTTCTGCGACGACGAATACGCTGCCACACACGACGACAAGGTCTTTGGATTTCGCATGAGCTTTGGCTACCTGCAATGCTTCTGCAACGGTAGGGTAGGCGTGGCCTTTCAGTCCCGCTGCTCCGGCCTGGTTTGCCAGGTCATCCTCCGGCAGTGCCCGGGGGATCTGTGCACGGGTAAAATAGTAGCTGGCCTGTCGGGGAAGGAGTGCCAGCACTTTGTCGATGGCTTTGTCATTCACCATGCCCAGCACGATATGCAATTCTTCGTGGTCTGTCAGCTCGATCTGGCGCAATAACTGGCGGATGCCGTCCTCGTTGTGCGCTACGTCGAGAACGATGTCCGGATGTTCATGGATGATCTCCCAGCGGCCATGCAGGCCGGTTAGTTTTTTTACCTGCCGGAGGGCGTGAAGGACGACGGCGGGCTCCAGGTGCCATCCTTTGCTGCGCATCAGGTGTACGCTCTCCAGCACGGTGAGCAGGTTGTGGGTCTGGTAAATACCGGCCAGGTCCAGCGTATAGAAGGCAACGTCGGCGGCGACAGGGCTGGTGGCTACTTCCACCTCCAGGGTATGCCGCCCGTATTTCCAGTCGGTGACATAGCGCTGCTGATCGGCGAAGGTCAGCGGAGCGTTTTCCTGTTCGGCCTTTTGAAGGAATACCGGCGCCGTTTCCGGTTTGTGTTGGCCAATAACGACCGGCACTCCTTTTTTGATGATGCCTGCTTTTTCCCCGGCGATAGCAGGCAGGGTGTCGCCCAGCAGGTTCATATGATCATAGCTGATGTTAGTGATGACCGATAGTTCGGGAAGGATGATATTCGTACTATCGAGCCGGCCGCCCAGACCCACCTCTACGATGGCGATATCCACCTCTTGCTGTGCAAAATAGTCGAAGGCCATGATGACCGTCACTTCGAAGAAGGAAGGGTCGATGCTGTCGGCCAGGGGCCGGATCTTTTCAACAAAGTTCATGACAAAGGCTTCGTCGATCATTTTGCCATTGACCTTGATGCGTTCGCGGAAATCATGGAGGTGGGGGGAGGTGTAAAGCCCTGTTTTATAGCCGGCGGCCTGGAAGATAGCGGCCAGCATATGACTGGTCGAGCCCTTGCCATTGGTGCCTGCCACATGGATCGATTTGAATTTCTGTTCGGGATGGCCGGCGAATTCGGTGAGCAGGTTCGTATTGACGAGGTCTGCACGATAAGCTGCGGCGCCGATACGGCTATACATCGGAAGTTTGCTGAAAAGATAGTCCAGCGTTTGCTGATAGTCCACCATAGGGGGGCAAAGATAAATAAAACCGGGGCCTAATTCTTGACCTTGAAATTAAAGACAAGAGTGCCGAACGCGTTATCGTCTCCCGGATTTAATTTTACTTGCCTGGCTTTCTCCTTGGCCATGGCAACATAATTACTGGCAGAAGTAGTGGATCCTCTCATGTTATAATCTGTGCTGGTAACATTGCCATTAGCATCAACATGTATATCAATGGCAACTTTGGCATTTTCATTAAAATCACCTGTAAAGGTGGGATTGCTAACGATATGCCTGCCCGCAAGGCCACGAGAAATAATTATTCCGCTATTCCCATGTCCTGCGCCGCCGGTATAGTTCGTTGCATTGGGATCACCACCCGGTGCGCCCTGATCGCCATGTCCGCCTGCGACGCCCTGGTTGCCGCCAGGTTTGAAGTCATCGGCGTTATTCCCGCCGGTGCCGGTACCATTCACGCCGTGGAAGACCGCTTTGGGACGGGGCTTGGGCGGAGTGGGCAGGGTCTCCGGCTGTTTGACAGGCTTCACTGCTTTCTTCACTATCTCTTTGTCAGGGATTTTGGTCGCGTCGGGTTTGGTGACGACCGCTTTTTTCACGACGGGGGCATCTTCTTTATTGTTGTCATCTGTCTCTACGTCCTTCACCGGTTCTTTCTCCACGACTGCCTGCTTAGGCGGAGTATACTTTTCTTTGTCTTCGGCCGACGGCTGTCCCGGCAGATAGGGCTGATCGGTACCGAGGCCCTGATCGCTATTGCCGAGGTTGACTTCCATGCTGTCCACCGTGACAGGCACCGGCTCGACCGGCCGGGTCCAGCTCACATAAAGCAAAATGATCATCAGCAGAGTGCAGATACCGACGGTATACCCTGTTGCTTTCAAATTTTTTTGCGATTCGAATGTATCTGCCATAGACATTTGATTCCGTTCACGAATTTACCACTTTATCGGGGATAACGGCATAACAACGATCTAATCATACCCATATGCTGCATCGAAAATGTTAAATTTCGGCCGATCAGGCGGGGCGATGCCCACCTTTAGCCGCGGCGGTATTTGACGGGAAAATGAATATCGTAGGCTGTCTCATAGCCTGCATCGGCCGCGACCGTCATTCTTCTTTTATGTTTTTTATTATGTTTATCTTTTCTCAGGAGAAAAATAGTGAGGCCGACAAGCGTAGCGGTCAGGGCAGTTACCGCGAGGAGATGTGTCTTTTTCATACTGGTCTACTTTGGTGATCAGGCTGCAATTGGAATGCCAAATCCTTAGCCGATCCGATAATAAATCCATCCGGGTATCCAGCGGAATAGTTTGGCGACGAGCCACCATCGCCTGGTGATGTAGGCCAGGCGTCGTTTGTGTCCGATCGCCCTGATGATCTGCCGCGCTGCCTTTTCCACAGGCGCCACCCAGAACTTCGGGCCTTTGGCCATCTTCGTATCGACGAACCCGGGTTGGATATCCGTGATGTAGAGCGGGATCTTCATTTTTTTGGCTTTGATATAGAGTCCTTCGAAATAAATGCTTTGAAAAGCTTTTGCTGCGCTGTAAGAGGGGGAATGCCGGTTGCCGCGGTTGCCGGCGATCGAGGAGATGGTGACCAGGTGGCCATGTCCCTGGGTGACAAAATACTGCCAGCCATAAAGTATCGCCGTCAGGAATGCGTTGACATTGATGTCAGTTGTCGCGAGGTTTACGGCGGGATCGAGCGCTTCCATCGGTTCGCCCCAGCCTGCATTATAGATCAGGAGGTCCAGGCCGCCTAATTTCTGCACCATGGCATCCAGGTGGGTCGTTGCCTGGCTGCCGGTGGCATCGTAACATGCTGTGATGATCCGGTCGGGGTATTCCTGTTGCAGGCTGTCCAGCATTTCCTGACGGCGGCCGGTGGCGCCGACCAGGTGACCGGCGGCAGCGTATTGGCGGCCCAATTCCCTGCCGATACCTGAAGTAGCGCCGATGATAAGGATCTTTTGCATGCAGCAATTTAGGAAAATGTGGGTAGCCGAATCCCGGATATTTGACACGCGAAGGGCGGAGCGTGCTTTAATGGGCGAAATCAGCCGTATACCTGCCCCGGATCCTCTCCATAGGGGGATTGAAGTAGCCGAATTTTACCTGCGGGAATTCTTCCTGTATCAGCTCCATCAACTGACGGACACCCATGAATTCTCCTGTTTCTGCCACGCCGATCTTTCCCAGGTACCAGTCCGGGTCGATATTAAAGTTCCTCCATTGGATCATCGTCAGGTCAGTCTCACGGATTAGCAGACGTAACGCTTCATATTCTTCGACGCTATCGGTCATACCGGGGAAGACAAAATAGTTGATCGATGCCCAGCCGCCATAGCTGCGTACCACCTTCAGGCTGTCGACGATATCGGCAAAGCTGTAATTATTTGGCCGGTAATACGCCGTGTAGATGTTGGCGCGGGCCGAATTAAGGCTCACGCGGATGGAGTCGAGGCCGGCTTCACACAGCGCCTGTACGGCCGCCGGCTTGCTGCCGTTGGTGTTGATATTGATGCTGCCGCGGCTGGTATGTTTGCGCATTTCGTGGATGGCTTGTTTGATCGTCTCCCACATGAGCAGGGGTTCTCCTTCGCATCCTTGTCCAAAGCTGACGATCGGGTAGGGCGCAGTCTGCAGGTGCGGCACAGTGAATTCGACGATCTCTTCCGCGGACGGCTTGAAAGTCAGCCGGTCCTGGGTCGAAGGAATCGTCTCTTCCTGGGGCTGGAACGAAATGCAGCCGATGCAATTGGCATTGCAGGCCGGGGAGGTCGGCACGGGACATTCCCAGCGGCCCATGAAATAATTCCGGGCGGCCGGACAATGATAGGTGAGACAGCAGTTATTGGCCAGGTGCTGGATCAGCCGGTTCTGCGGATAGGCCTTCAGGATATGATCGACACCTTCATTGATGACATCCCAGTCGTAGCCCTTACAGTCCTGACGGATATCCTGTTCGATTCGGACGGCAGGGACATAGAATCTGGAATCCCACCAGCCGGCGGCGGTATAGCAGAACAGCGGCAGGGTAGGGGCGTCCTTCTCCGTTTCGTATGCTGCCAGGTACAGCCCTGTATGAGCAGGGGGGATAAAAGCAGCCACAGCCCATCCCTTTTGACAAAGCCGCATCTCACCGGTGGCGACATCGATCCCGATACCCCTTCTCCCGGGCAGTTCATACAAAGAGCCTCCATCCGGCAATTCGATCCAGTCTTCCGGTGGGACAGGCAAGGCATCCCAGCCGCTGCGGCCGGTCACATACAGGGAAGTATCTTCGAAAATATTACCTTTTCCGTCGGAGTAAAGGATGTACGGCGATTCACTCAGCTTTGACATAGTAGCTGCAAAATTGCTGAATTTGTTCCAGTTCTGCGAATTCAAGATTTTTTCGCCAGTCAAAGGTGAAATTTTTATCCTCTGAGGTCCGGATATGAATGCCGTCGAAAGCCGCCTCGATATGATTGATATGGGTCCAGAGAAAGAAATGGCTTTCAGGCAGGCCCGGGACGGTAATGCCGGTATGATGAAACGAGAGTAGTTCTTCCGAATGGAATTTTTTCTCGCAATAGAAAAGGTAGCTATAGACTACGCTGAGTGAGAGATGAATGATTCCTGTCCATCGATAACCCTGTACGAACATCAGGAGGCCGATCCCCCCAAAAAAAATGATCTCCGCCAGCCGGACCAGGAGGTTGATCCTGGGGAGCTGTCGCAGAATATCCCTGCCGGCCAGCACGAGGAGGAAGATGTCGAAAGACATGAGTAACAGACACCAAAAATAGAGGGTTGGTGATTCCTCGCTGTAAAAATGACTGATAGCATGAGCCAGGATGAGTGCACCGGCGGTCAGATGCAGCCAATTACCAGAACGTTTGAGCCGCTCGAAGGCGGGGTGAACGACGGGAAGCGATATCGAATCCATAAGCGCAGTTTTGGCTAAGATTCAAAAGCGATTATTTTCCATAATCAGCTGCGATCAGCCTGTCCCGGCACCAGATATTGAATTCTTCTTCGTCGGCGTCGTCTTCCTCCTCATCGTCGGCTATTTCTTTCTGCATCAGCCGGTTATTTTTAAAATCGAGGGTCAGCAGGCCGTCTTTCAGCACGATGTTATTAAAGGCTGCCCAGTCGTGGCGTTGCCGGATCAGGGTATTAATGACGATGCGATCATAGTGAAAGCCGATTTCGAGGGGACGTTTGGTCTGGTATTCGAGAAAAGCGACCCCAAAGAATAGCAGCCCGACCCAGGGCAAAGATGTCGAGCTGATCCAGCCAATCGCCGCAAGGACGAGCAAGTAGCGGTACCGTACCCTGACGCGATGATCTCCTCTTTTTGATAAGAGGTTGAAGATCAATCCTGCCCATAGGATCAGCGCTATAGCAGTAATAAAATAAGCGGAGGCGGGGGCGCCGATGCGGGAACCCCAGCCGTCGAGGCCTTTAAAATGAGCCGAATCGAGAGAACGGAGGGCGGTTAGAAAAAAGCAGCCGGCAGAGAGGAAGCATAACAGAATGCTAAGCAGATCGGTTGCCCGCTCGCTGTTCTTTTTAAGGATGACCACGTACTGATAGCGCATGAATCAGGAATTGTTTGCCACCAGCAAATTACAAAGTTTCCATAAGATGCGGGCGCCGACATTGGCATCCCAGTCCGTATCACCCACCCCGATTTCATCGAGGTCAAAGCCGATGAGCCGCCGTCCGCTGGCGATGATCAACCGGATCAGATAGAAGATCTGTTCGGCTTCGAAGCCGCCCGGTACCGGAGTGCCGGTGTGCGGGCATAGTTTGGGATCCAGGCCATCGATATCAAAGGATAGATATACTTTGTCCGGCAGCTGACTGACGATCTCTCCGGCTATCTGTTGCCAGCTTTGTCCTTCGAAGCCCCGCTCTTTAATGTCTTTATCGAGCCAGGTGACCACCCGGTCATTGCTGGTCCGGATGTAATCCCACTCCTCCTGGCAATAATCACGGACGCCGACCTGTACGAGGCGCTTGAGCTGTGGGATCTCCTGCAGGGTATTGTACATGATACTGCCATGGCTGTAGACAAAATTTTCATACGATTTGCGCAGATCGCAGTGTGCATCGATCTGCAGAATGCCGAAGTCGCCATGCGTCTCCGCGATGGCTTTGTAATAGCCGAGAGGGGTGCTGTGATCGCCGCCCAGCAGGCCTACCAGTTTGCCGTCATCGAGCAGGGACTTCGTCTGCTCGTAGACCCACCTGTTGAGAATGGCGCTACCTTCATTGATCTCCTTCAGCGATTTACACATGAAGGTATTCTTTTCCACCATCTCACCCTTCGAGGTGTAGTTGATGTATAGTTCAGCTTCCTTCCGGAGGTAATCGCTTTTCATCAGGATCTTCTTATCGGGCTGGCGCATGTAAATCCCTTTTTTCCAGGCATCGTGCGTTTCCGCATCGAAAAGGTCGACCTGCATGCTGGCGTAGAATATCCGTTCTGCCGCACGGGAGGTGCCCGCGCCGTAGCTGACTGTTACCTCCCAGGGAACGGGCAGGATCACTAATCGGGCGTCCTCTTCTGAAAAAGGCAGGCCGAAAATATTTTTTTTGGGGTTACTGGGTCCGTTGGAGTCGAAAGTCGATAAGTCTGTCATGACGTGAAAGTCTCCTTTGATGAAAGGCAACGCAAGTTAGCATAGTGCGTACATATCTCAAAATTCCAGGGGACTGTGAATCGGTTAAAATTTGCCTCGTAACTGGTAAGTAAGTACCTTGCGCTGGTGAACGAAACCGGGTAAAAGATTGTTCTTTTGGCGAACGGTAACTAAAAAATATGAAAAAAGTAGTCGTAACAGGTATAGGCGCAGTCACTCCCCTTGGGAACGATCCGGTAACTTTCTGGAAAAATCTGATCGCCGGTAACAGCGGTGCGGGACCTATCACACATTTCGATTCGAAACATTTCAAAACGCGTTTTGCCTGTGAGCTGAAGAATTTCGACCCGGCTCCCCTTTTGGACCGCAACGAGATCAAGCGTACCGATCTGTTCACGCAGTATGCGCTTATCGCAGCCGACCAGGCCCTTAAAGATTCCGGTCTCGACTTAGCAGCCATGGACCCCTTCGATATTGGAGTGATCTGGGGCAGCGGCCAGGGAGGGATGGAGACTTTCCAGCAGCAGGTCGAAGAATATGCGGGCGGTGACGGGACCCCGCGCTTCAGTCCATTCTTTGTACCCAAGCTGATCGCCAACATGGCTTCCGGCATGATCTCGATCAAATATGGCCTGATGGGCATCAACTATACGACTGTAGCCGCCTGTTCGACGTCGAATACGGCATTTATGGATGCCCTGACCTATATCCGCGCGGGTAAGGCCAAGGTGATCGTAGCCGGAGGCTCGGAAGCACCGGTGACCGAGGCTTCCATCGGAGGGTTCAATTCCATGAAGGCGTTGTCGACCCGCAATGAGGACCCACATGGCGCCTCCCGTCCTTTTGCGGTTGACAGGGAAGGTTTCGTCATGGGCGAAGGAGCTGGCGGCCTGATCCTCGAAGAGTATGAACATGCCAAGGCCAGGGGCGCCAGGATCTATGCCGAACTGGCCGGGGCCGCCATGACCGCCGACGCCTATCATATGACGGCGACCCACCCGGAAGGCAAAGGTGCGCTGCGGGCCATGCAGGATGCGCTGAAAGATGCGGGGCTCAAACCGGAGGACGTGGATTATGTGAACGTACATGCTACCTCTACTCCGGTCGGCGATCTCAGCGAGATCACGGCAGTCCACAGTCTCTTTGGCTCTAACGCAGAACGGCTGATCATTAGTGCGACTAAATCCATGACGGGGCATTTGCTGGGTGCGGCCGGCGCCATCGAGGCGATAGCCTGCCTGTATGCCATCAGGGACGGGGTGGTCCCGCCGACGATCAATACCAGGGAACTGGACCCGGCCGTTCCGAAGGGGTTGAATATCCTGCTGGGAGAGGCGAGGGACTGGCCGGTGAAAGTAGCCATGAGCAATAGCTTTGGATTCGGCGGCCACAACGGTATTGTCGTATTTAAAAAGGTATAGATATGAAGAAACTACACATCGTTATATTGATCCTCATCGCGGTGTCGATTGGCGTTCTCGTCAGCTTCATGGGCGATCTGTCTACCTATGAGACGATTGCATCTGCCCGGCAGAAACCAGGGAAGACAGTCACTATTATCGCCCACATCGATAATAAGCAGCCCATAGAGTACGATCCGGCCAAAAATCCCAATTTCGTCAGCTTCCATATCAGTGATACGCTGGGTAACAGCGCAAAGGTGACTTACCATTTCGAGAAACCTTACGACCTGGAAAAGGCCGAACGGATCACCCTCAAAGGGAAGATGAATGGCGATGTCTTCGACATCACCCAGAAAGACGGTATACTCCTGAAATGTCCTTCCAAGTACAAGGACGATCCGAATAACAACCAGAAGGCCCTAAGCCAAAATTAATATCAGGCAATGGAATACATCGGCGAACATCTCCTGCCCGGGAAAATAGGGCATTTTTTTGCATTGCTTTCCTTCGCTGCCTCGTTTGTCGCCCTGATCGCCTACTTCAAAGCGACCAATGCCAAAACACCCGAAGAAGAGAGTAGCTGGCGGCGAATGGCCCGGATGGCATTCCGGATCGATGTTTTTTCCGTTTTCGCCGTTTATGCCACCATCATTTACATCGTTGCCAACCATCTTTTTGAATACAATTTCGCCTGGGAGCATTCCAGCAAGACCATGCCGATGCAGTATTTGCTGGCGTGTATCTGGGAGGCGCAGGAAGGGAGCTTCCTCCTGTGGACGTTATGGGTCTGTGTGCTGGGGATGATCCTGGTACGCAAGGCCGGTAAATGGGAGAACCCGGTGATGACCGTGATCACCTTTACACAATTATGTCTTGCGACGATGATCATGGGTCTTTACGTCTTCGGCAACAAGATAGGCTTCAATCCCTTTGTTCTCGTCCGGCAGATGGATTTCGCTGCGAATGCCCCGATCTTCAGCCGGCCCGATTATCTCAGCATTCCGCAGATGCAGGATGGCCAGGGGCTCAATGCGGCATTACAGAATTACTGGATGGTCATCCATCCACCGATATTATTCCTGGGCTTTTCGTCAACCATCGTTCCGTTTGCTTTTGCCATCGCCGGTCTGTGGAAGCGGCAGTTTGGGGACTGGACGCGGATGGCGTTGCCCTGGACCCTTTTTTCCGCCTGTGTACTCGGTACGGGCATCATGATGGGGGCAGCCTGGGCCTATGAGGCGTTGAGTTTTGGGGGCTACTGGGCCTGGGATCCCGTGGAAAATACTTCGCTGGTTCCCTGGCTGGTGATGGTCGCTGCGCTGCATACGATGGTTGTCTATAATGCTACCGGTCATTCGCTGCGGATAACCTATTTTTTCCTGATCACGCAGTTCATCCTGGTGTTGTATTCTACCTTCCTGACGCGCAGCGGTATTCTGGGTGATACTTCCGTGCATGCTTTTGTGGATTCCGGGATGAATGTGCAGCTGGCCCTGTTTGTCTTTGTCTTTCTGATTCCGGCTTATATTTTATTCATCGCCCGGTATCGGCAGATTCCGCATATCGTCAAGGAAGAGGCTACGGATTCCCGTGAGTTCTGGATGTTCATCGGTTCGCTGGTGCTTTTTTTGTCGGCGATGTTCATCATCGGATCGACCTCGCTGCCGGTTTTCAACCTGGTAGCCAAAAAGAAAGTGGCCATGGGAGACGATGCTTTATTCTCGTATAACCGCATCGAAATTTTTATCGCCATCCTACTGGGGCTTTTCACGGCCGTGACGCAATACATGAAGTACAAAAGCACCGGCCGGAATTACCTGCTGAAGAAGCTCTGGCTGCCCACGGCTATTGCGCTGGTGATCTCCGTGTTCGTCAGCGTTTTCGGGGGGATACACTATGACAAATATGGGATAGGCTTTCTTGCCGCTATTCACCTGGCGATGTTTGCCGCCATCTATTCCGTGGTTGCGAATGCATCCTATATCAGTATCGGTCTGAAGGGTAAGCTGCGGGCGGCTGGCTCCTCCATTGCGCACGTAGGCTTTGGGGTGCTGCTGGTCGGTATCCTCCTGTCTTCGGCCAAAAAAGGCGTACTGTCCTATAATACGACCGGCATCCTGCTGCCTTTCAGTCCCGAATCCAAGCAGGATCCCATGGAAAATATCACCCTGGTAAAGGGCGTGGCCACCGACATGGGGCCGTATACGGCTACTTATATCAACAATGATTCGGTGGATGATCGCAGTAAGACCACTTATTTCCGCATCCATTTCGAGAAGAAGGGCAGTACCGAACAATTCGACCTGTTCCCCAATTTCATGTATGCCACTAAGGGAGGGGGGGCGCCGAACCCCAATCCGGATAAACACCATTACTGGGACAAGGATATCTTCGGGTATGTGAATGCCACCGACAATCCGGATAAGAGTGCAGATACCGCCCAGTTCAGACCATCCGAAGCCATGGCTTTGCATGATACGACCTATTATTCCAAAGGATTGATCATTCTGGATTCCGTCGTCATCAACCCTAATGATGGGAAATACCATTTCAGCAAGACCGACACTGCGTTGATGGCGAAAGTTATCGTGTTCGGCAAGGACAGCATGCGGTATACCGCTTACCCGCTCCTCTATGTGAAAGACAATATCCCGCATTTTATCAACGATACCGTCTTTGCGCAAAACCTGGCCCTACGGTTCGATAAGGTGGTAGATGGCAAAAAGATCCAGCTGGGGATCAAGGAATCTGAAGCCATGGTGCCATTTATTGCCCTGAAGGTGCTGGAATTCCCCCAGGTCAGCCTGGTATGGATCGGAACGATTATCATGGTCATTGGCTTCGTAATCAGCATTCTATGGCGCCGCCGCCAGGCCAGCTTGTCGAAAGCGTAATATGTAAGGGTTACCTTGGCGCATCCCGCTGTATTAATTGCAAAGGTTTTAGTAACTTTAAGACCGAATATGCGCGTTGTTGTCCAAAAATACCTGTTGTTATTAACCGTATCCTTCCTGGCTTCGGCCTCCGCCTATTCGCAGGCTCCGGTCAAGCCGGTGCCCTCCGCTGCCGACAGCACCATCTTACCACCCGACATCCCCCGACCTGTTTACGGTCCTTATGATACCATTACTGTTCCCGGCAAGGTGTATGAGGGGGAATTATTGCCTTCCAATACGATTGAATATACTTGGGTCAGGGCACCGATGACGCCTGCCAGCCGGCGCAGACTGGAAGAATGGACGCGCCTGCGGAATGCTGTCTATGTTACTTATCCCTATGCCCGGAAGGCGGGGATTATCATTAATGAGATGAATACCAAGATGGCCTTGCTGAATACGGAGAGCGAGCGGAAGGCTTATCTCCAGTCGCGGGAAAAAGACTTGCGGGCCCAATTCGCTCAGCCACTGGAACAGATGTCGATTTATCAGGGGAAAATTTTGATGAAGCTCATCAACAGGCAAACGGGCAATAACTGCTACGATATCATCAAAGAATATAAGGGTGGGTTCTCTGCCCGGTTTTATCAGACCGTAGCATTCTTCTTCAGCAGCAATCTAAAGCAGCCTTACGATCCCAAAGGGGATGACCAGGCGATCGAATCCATCGTGCAGGAAATTGAGCGCATGTATCACAGCTAGAACCGGCTCAGAGCCGGTGGATCTTTTCGATGATACTGCTAGTGGAGAATCCGGGGACGATAGGGTTAATGACTACACGACCACCAGCTTCGATGACCTCCTTAGCGCCGACGATTTGTTCCAGCGTATAATCTCCTCCTTTGACCAATACATCCGGCCGGATCGCGTTGATGAGATTCAACGGTGTGTCCTCTTCGAAAAGGATGACTGCATCGACCATCAGTAAGGCTGCCATCACCGTTGCGCGGGCATGCTGGTTGTTGATAGGGCGGCTTTCCCCTTTCAGACGGCATGTCGATGCGTCGGAATTCAGTCCGACGATCAGAAAATCCGCTTCCCGGGCTGCATCCGATAAAGAAGCGATATGTCCCTGGTGGAGAATGTCAAAGCAACCGTTGGTAAAAGCGACGGTCTTTCCAAGTAATCTCCAACGGCTCAACTGATGCTGCAGTCCGGAGAGATCAAATATTTTTTGCGGTATGATCTGAGGTAATTTCATCGGTAGTGATTACAATACGCCGTTTGTTGATGATGGGCAGAAGAATAAAGCTGACTGTGCCGAAAAGGATAAAGCTTAGGAACTGGCCGAACCATAATAACCAGCCGAGGGCCAGTCCGTAGGGAACAGCAGGCACGTCATAGAAAGTAACGGTTTTCTGGACCAGCAAGGCATAGGCGCCGATGCCGCCTGGTGAAACGATCATGCCTACGCTGCCCATGGCGAGTACGCTGAGGGCGTCGGTGATCGTGAGGTGGCTGGTAGCGCTGATGGCGAAGAAGCCGAACCAGGTGCTTAGCAGGTACATGCACCAAATGCCGATCGAGTAAACAAAGAACAGCGGTTTGTTCTTCAGTGCGCGTACACTGGTCAGTCCGTGCCAGATATTGATGAAGACCGCCTTCGCCTTTTTGATGATATTGATATGTCCCCAGCGGCTGAGTACCCAGCGGACAAGAAGAAAAGCTACCAACAGAACTGCTACCACCAGCACGATTTTCAGGATCGAGGTATGTCCGTTAGCGCCCTGAAATAACGCGGCAGTCTTGTCGGCGGTCAGCGAGTGGATGACGTGGAACTGGAACAAAAATGTCAATCCGAATACGATAGCCAGGCAAATGACATCGAATGCGCGCTCGGCTACAATGGTCCCCACCAGTTTATCGACCGGCACTTTTTCATACCGGGCGAGGATAGTGCATTTGACCACTTCGCCCAACCGGGGCGCGCCGAGATTGACAAAATACCCGATCATTACACCGAGAAAGCAATTGATTTTGGAAGGTTCATAGCCCATAGGCTCGATCAATTGTCTCCAACGAAGGGCCCGGAGCCAGTGACTGATCAGGAGCAGCCCCAGTACAGGCACGAGCAGCCAGTAATTGGCCCGGTCCAGGGCATCTTTCAACTGGGCCCATTTCTGACTGTCCATATCTTTCACGCTTAGCCACACAAAAAACGCTGCCAGCGCAGCGAAAAAAAGATATTGTAACACGGTCAGGAACTTTTTCTTCATAGCGCTACAAGTTACAGTTTATTTCCTTCTTTTGGAAATACGATCCGGGGGGTGAAACGTTTAGCCTCTTCAAAATCCATGTGTGCGTAAGAAATAACAATAACGATATCTCCCACTGCACCCTGCCTGGCAGCGGGACCGTTCAGGCAGCAGGTGCCGGATCCTCTTTTGCCCTTGATCAGGTAGGTTTCGATGCGGGCGCCATTATTGACGTTGACGATCTGCACTTTCTCATTCTCTATCATGTTTGCCGCATCCATCAGGTCTTCATCGAGTGTAAGGCTGCCAACGTAGTTGAGATTCGCTTCCGTGATGGTGGCGCGGTGTACTTTGGATTTCAGAATTTCTATGTCCATGCTTGTCGTTTAAAAATGGGGGCAAAAGTATACAAATTCGGGAGATGGAAAGTTTAATCTGGTAGCATCATGTTATCGATCAGCCTGACTTCACCCAGGAAGGCCGCGATGAGGGCAATGGATCCGGGTCCTTCGCCCTCCTTTGCCGGTTCCAGCGTCTTCGCATCGGCAATTTCCACATAGTCCACCCGGAAATCCGCTGATTCCAGGATATTCATCGCCATGGCGGTAAGCTCTTTTTCGGAGGGTTGGCCCATCTCCCAGCCCAGCTTTATGGCCAGCAGAGCCTGATAGATAGCGGTAGCTTTCTGCCGTTGTTCCGGTGTCAGCCGTACGTTGCGGCTGCTCATCGCCAGGCCGTCGGGCTCGCGGAGGATCGGGCAACGGTGCAGTCGTGTGGGCATATCCCTGAGTTCAATCAACCGTTGGACGACCATGCACTGCTGAAAGTCTTTGCTGCCCATAAACAAATCATCGGGTCGGACCACATCGAGCAGGCGGCGCATGACCTGGCATACACCCTGGAAGTGTCCGGGCCGGTATTTGCCTTCCAGCAGTGATTCGATGCGGCCCAGATCGTAGCGTTCGAGCCCGGAGGTGCCGTCGGGATAAATCTCTTCTACCTCTGGCAGGAAGAGAACGTCTGTACCCGACTGCTCCAGTAAGGCGATATCTTTTTCCAGGGTAATGGGGTATTTTTGGAAATCCTTGGGGTCATTGAATTGAGTAGGGTTGACAAATATGCTGCAAACCGTTACTCCTGCCGATCTTTTTGATATAGTAATAAGTGATATATGTCCTGCATGCAAAGCCCCCAACGTGGGAACGAAACCGATCGATTTTCCGGAAAGCTGTTGCTGGTCCAGCCAACGGGTCAGGTCGCCGGCTCTTTTAAATAAAATCATAATTTTTACCGTTTTAAGCGTCAAACGCGGCCACAGTGCCGATTTTACAATAAAAATCGTACCTTTGCAAACTATTTCGTTTTAATGTACCTGAAATGCCCTTGTGCGGAAATTAGTGCATTTCAGGTAAAGGTTTAATGTTTGTCCTTCGGACGATCCGCCTAAGGCGGATCAAGTTCGTTCAACAATTATTGTAAAAATAATGCTACAAAAAAAGCGAATTTTATTTATTGCCAACGAAATGTCGCCATATTTAGAGCTGACAGAATTTGCAGAGATCGTTAATAAGTTGGCAATTAAATCAAATGACAGTGGGTTTGAAGTGCGTTGTATCATGCCGCGATTTGGAACGGTGAATGAAAGGAGGCATCGGCTGCACGAGGTTGTTCGTCTGTCGGGCATTAATGTTGCCGTGGACAACGACGACTATCCCCTGCAAATTAAAGTAGCCTCCCTGCCGAATGCGCGTCTGCAGGTTTATTTCCTCGATAATGAAGACCTTTTCAAGCGGAAGTTCGTTTTTCATGATGAGCAGGAGAAATGGTTCGAAGACAATGGTTTGCGTACCGTTTTCTATTGCAAGGGCGCTCTGGAGACCGTGAAGAAATTTGGCTGGCCCCCTGACGTCATCCATTGCAGTGGCTGGATGACCGGGCTCATTCCTTTGTACCTCAAGACCGTCTATAAAAAAGAGCCTGTTTTTGCCCATAGCAAATGCGTCTATACCATCGGGCAGCCCACCTTTAAAGAAAAGCTGGGGGCCGACTTCCTGAAGCTGGCGAATATCCATGCCAATATCAAGGAGAAAGACCTCGAACCTTATAAAGAGGCTAACAATACGGGCTTGTTCCGTGGCGGTGCTACCTATGCCGATGCCATCACTTTCGGGGCCGAAAAGGTCGACAAGAAGCTGGTCGAAGAATTCGGTAAGATCCGGGGCAAAAAGGTGCTTTCCTTTAACGCGGAATCGGATTTAACAGATTATTTGCAGTTGTATACTGATCTAAGTAAATAACTGTTTTTGGGCTATATTTGCACGCGTAAATCAAAAACCCATTTCTTTCAATTAAATACTTATTTCCACAATGCCTTATTTATTCACGTCCGAGAGTGTTTCCGAAGGACATCCAGACAAAGTGGCCGACCAGATCTCCGATGCATTGATCGACAATTTTCTTGCTTTTGACCCCCAGTCGAAAGTAGCTTGCGAAACCCTTGTCACCACCGGTCAGGTGGTTCTGGCGGGGGAAGTAAAGTCCAAGGCTTATCTCGATGTGCAGGAGATTGCCCGCGGCGTTATCCGCAAGATCGGCTATACCAAGAGTGAATATATGTTCGAGGCCAATTCCTGCGGTATCTTTTCCGCCATTCACGAACAATCCTCTGATATCAATCAGGGTGTAGACAAGAAGAAGAAAGAAGAGCAAGGAGCCGGTGACCAGGGTATGATGTTCGGTTACGCCAGCAATGAGACCGACGATTATATGCCGCTGGCACTCGATCTGGCGCACAAGATCCTGCTGGAACTGGCTGTACTGAGAAGGGAAGACAAGCAGATCAAATATCTCCGCCCCGATGCCAAGAGCCAGGTCACGTTGGAATATGACGACAACAACAAACCTGTGCGGATCGATGCTATCGTGGTTTCCACGCAGCATGACGATTTCGATACGGAGACCAAGATGCAGGCCAAGATCAAGAAAGACATCATCGAGATCCTGATCCCCCGTGTCAAGGCCAAGTACAAGAAATACGCTAAGCTGTTCAATGACCAGATCAAATATCATATCAACCCGACCGGCAAGTTTGTGATCGGTGGTCCGCATGGCGATACCGGTCTCACTGGTCGCAAGATCATCGTAGACACTTATGGCGGCAAAGGAGCCCACGGAGGCGGTGCTTTCAGTGGTAAAGACCCATCCAAGTTGGACAGGTCCGCGGCTTACGCGACCCGTCATATTGCCAAGAACCTCGTAGCTGCCGGTGTTGCCGACGAAGTGCTGGTGCAGGTTTCTTATGCTATAGGCGTCGCACAGCCTACGAGTATCAACGTCAATACTTACGGTACGGCGAAGGTCAAGCTAACCGACAGCCAGATTGCCAAGAAGGTCACGGAACTGTTCGATATGCGTCCTTATTTCATCGAAACCCGGCTCAAGCTGCGTAATCCGATCTATAGCGAGACCGCTGCCTATGGTCATATGGGTCGCCAACCGCAGATCGTCGAAAAGACTTTCGTCTCTCCCGATGGTAAGTCGGTGACCAGAAAGGTCGAGCTGTTTACCTGGGAGAAGCTGGATTATGTTCCCAAGGTGAAGAAGGCCTTCGGCATTAAATAAAAGAAACTATGTTGAGTATAAAACCTCCCTGTCGGGAGGTTTTTTTTTACTTTTACCGCATGAATGAGACGCATAACCCGTGGACAATCCTTGGCGAACAGGTGATTTACGATAACAAGTGGATTGGCGTGACGGAATATGATGTCATCACGCCGGGTGGCGGGAAGGGCATTTATGGGAAAGTGCGATTTAAGAACCTGGCTATTGGCGTATTACCGATCGATGAAAAGGGCAATACCTGGCTGGTCGGGCAATACCGATTCCCTCTGGATGCCTATAGCTGGGAGATCCCGGAGGGGGGTGGGGACCCGGCTTTGCCGCCGGTCGAATCAGCCAGGCGGGAATTGCTGGAAGAGACTGGTCTGGTGGCTGCCGAATGGCTGCCGCTGATGGAAATGCACCTTTCCAATTCCGTCAGTGATGAAAAGGCATATATGTTCCTTGCTATGGGGCTGGAACAACGGGAGCCCGAGCCGGAGGAAACCGAACAGCTGGTCATCCGGAAGCTGCCCTTTGAAGAGGCCTATCGGATGGTGGAAAGAGGAGAGATCACCGATTCCATGTCTGTAGCGTCCATATTGAAAGTCAAACTAATGTTGTTACAAGGACAATTGTCATTTGCATGAAGAAAAGTCAACTCATTATTGGCCGTCAGCCTTTGGTGGAAGCCATCAGGGCCGGTCGTGCCGTCGATAAGATACTCCTGCAAAGGAATACGTCCGGGGAATCCATTGCGGAGATCCGGGATCTGGCGCGGGAACACAATATCCCCATACAGGTCGTTCCGGGGGAGAAACTGGACAGTCTTAGCCGGGCCAACCACCAGGGGGTAATAGCTTTTGCCGGTCTGGTGCAATACATGGACCTGCAGCAGGTGATCGATCACGTAGTCGGGGCGGGAGGTACGCCTTTGTTCATGATGCTGGACGGAGTCACCGACGTCCGGAATATTGGTGCGATCGCGCGTTCGGCGCTGTGTTGCGGTGCGCAGGCCCTGATCGTTCCCGATAAAGGCACCGGCGCTCTGAATGAAGAGGCGATGAAATCATCTGCCGGCGCCCTTGAACTGATCCATGTTTGCCGGGTCGCCAGCCTGCTCAAGGCGGTCGACACCTTGCATCTTAACGGGATCAAAGCATTCACCAGCGAAATGAATGCGCCCAAAAAAGTTTTTGAACTACCCCTGGCCGAACCTTGTTGTATAGTGATGGGTAGCGAGGACAAAGGTGTCCAGGCCTATATCCGCAAGGCAGCGGACGAGCATTTTACCATTCCCATGGTCGGGGACTTCGATTCATTCAATGTCTCTGTCGCTGCGGGAATTATTTTATATGAAGCTATGAAACATCGTTTACCATGAGCCCTTTGCACCGACCACGGCCTTCTCAGCCCAAAGCTCAGAGCGGTAAGGATTTGCCGTTCAGCGCAGGGCTGCCTGTCACTCTCATCGAATGTCCACGTGATGCCATGCAGGGCTGGCCGCATATCATCCCGACGGCGCGAAAGATCGATTATCTCAATGCCTTGCTAAAAGTCGGTTTCGACACCCTGGATTTCGGCAGTTTCGTTTCCCCCAAGGCCATTCCCCAGATGGCCGATACTGCCGAAGTACTGGCCGGCCTCCATACCGAAGGGAGTGATACGCGGCTGCTGGCGATCGTCGCGAATTTTCGCGGGGCCGAAGAGGCGGCTGCTCACGAGGCCATACAATACCTGGGATTTCCATTTTCCGTATCGGAGACCTTTCAGCTGCGGAATACCAATAAGACCATTGAAGGCTCCTTCGCTACGGTGGAAGAGATGCAGGATCTCTGTGCGAAGACGGAAAAGGAGCTGGTCGTCTACCTTTCGATGGGCTTTGGCAATCCCTATGGCGATCACTGGTCGGAGGAAGTGGTTTATGAATGGGCTGCCGCGCTGAGCAAGCTGGGCGTACGGACACTATCCGTGGCGGACACGGTCGGTCTGGCCACACCAGAACAAGTCTTTTCCGTGACCGATTATTTAATTCGGGAACTGCCTGGCCATACTATCGGCGTACATCTGCATTCGACTGCACACAACCGCAAGGCGAAGATCGATGCTGCGCTGCAGGCGGGGTGCCGCCGTTTCGATGGCGCGCTCAAAGGCATTGGCGGCTGTCCGATGGCGGGAGACAACCTGGTGGGCAATATGGATACCGAGTGGATGATCGATCATTTCCGGGCGCAGCAGCTTTTACCGCCGCTGGATGAAGACGCGCTGCGGGAAGCCGGCCGGCTGGCGGCTGAAATCTTCGCATAATGGAATTCCAATCACCCATACATATTGCCTCGCTGCCGCAGCCTATCAGTTACGGGGACAAGATCCTGCTGACGGGATCCTGTTTTACCGAGCATATCGGTAATGCCCTGCGGGACTGGAAATTCGATACCCTGCAAAACCCCAACGGGATCCTGTTCGATCCTGCCAGTGTCGCGGCCAGCCTTATTTCTTATATCCGGCCGCAGCGGTATACGGAGAATGATCTGGTCCTTGCCGGCGAACTCTGGCAAAGCTGGCAGCACCACAGTATATTTTCGCATGTCGATGTAACAGAGTGCCTCAAGGGGATCAATGCGTCGCAGGAAAAAGCGCATGCGTTTCTTCGGGAGGCCCGGTGGCTGATCATCACGCTGGGAAGCGCTTTTTCGTACCGGCTGTCGGCGGAGACTCCGCCGGACTGGCGAAGGGGTGTCGCGACCGATGTTCCGACAGTCGCCAACTGCCATCGTGCACCCGGTCAGACTTTTCACAAGCACCTGATGACCATCGAGGAGATCAACACTTCGCTGGATAGTTGTCTGCACCAGCTCTTTTATTTCAATCCAAATCTAAAGGTGATTTTTACAGTGAGTCCTGTCCGGCATATCCGCGACGGGGTGGTGGATAATAATCGCAGCAAGGCCCGGCTGATCGAAGCTGTGCATCACCTGGTGAATAAGTTTGATCGGATCTGGTATTTTCCCGCTTATGAGCTGGTTATCGATGTCCTCCGCGACTATCGCTTTTATGATATTGATATGGTCCATCCGAATTATCCCGCTACTGCTTTTGTCCTGGGAAAATTTGTTCAGCATTGCATAGATGAACCCGGACAGCGGTTACTGGAAGAAGTGAAGAAGATCGTCATTGCCCGTCGTCACAAGCCTTTTCAGCCGACGACGCAGGCGCACCGGCGTTTCCTGGAAGACTACCGTCAGAAGACGGCCGAACTGGCGAGGCAGTATCCTTTTCTCGATCTCGCGGAAGAGTTGAATTACTTTTCAGGTGGCGTCGCCGGCACGGCACACTGACCGAAGCTATTCATTTATTGATATTTGTCAGGTTGTTGCGGACCATATCCGGTAGCGAAAGGTCTATGTTTTCGATCTTCCCCGATCTGTTCAAAGCAACCCATGTAGGGAGGTTGCCAATCAGCAGATAGGCTGCCAGCGGATTATTCAGTCCGTCGTCCAGGTAGTAGGCGTCCGCCCCGATGCCCTTTTTTTCGCAGTATCTCTGCCAGCTATGGAATGATGAAGCGAGGTAAAGGGCGATGACTTTCGGCTGTTCCGTCGTTATTGTTTCGCCCTCTATCCAGCCGCTGAACTGTACTTCCATCCCGTCCCGGAAAACCAAGAATACTTTTTCATGGCTGCTTGTATCCAGAATTGACTTTAGAGATAAAGCTTTGCCGCCAGGCGTCTTCAACAGGCGTTGCGTCAGCAGGGCGGGGTCAAGCGGGCGCTGTTCGAGCATACGTTTTTTATACTGCCGGTCAATGGCGTTGGCAAAGAAGGCCGAAAGCTTCAATGACTTAATCCTGTCGAACAAGACAGTCAGCGTATCTTTGTCACCGTTACCTTTATAGCCGGTAGGAACGATCAGTGAGTAAAGTACCCGTTCCCGCGTCCGGCCAGTCAAACTGTCGACGGCATAGCTGATCGTGTGGGTAATACGATCACCGGAAGTCACTTCCGTGTCGGGAAACCGGCTCTTGGCATACACCCTCGCGCAAAAAATATAATCCATCATTCCGGCGTATTTGTCTTGGCGGAAATCTTCGATAGTAACGGTCGGGAATAATCTGCTGTGTGTAGCAGGCAGGAGGGCTTGAATAGTTTTTGAGGGAAGGCTCATCAGGTGAGCGAGATGCCGATATTTGACAAAAGCCATTAGGTAATCTGCTGCATCCGGCGAAAGACTTCCTCTTTCACGGTCTTGCCTGATCATCGAGAGGGCCTGGTCGGAAATGGAATCGACGGATCGGACATATTCTTCGTAATTGTCATCTGCTGGCCGAAACAGGTTACGCGGATACACGGTAGCTTGCAGGGTAGGGTACAGCAGGTAGTTGTCCGGATAGCGGCCGCCATCGATGAGGTATTTTTTATTCTTTCGGTCATAGCTCACATGGATCGAATCGCGGTCTCCTGCGAGGAATTCCTTTTCTCCCAATTCCAGCAGCGCCGGAGCCGGAATGGAGAAGGTTCGAACCGTTGTTTTTCCGGGCTGAACGGGTATAGAGTGATAGAAGGTGACGCGTCCGATCTCGAATTCCTGACCAATCAACCCTATGCTGTCAGGTGTCATTCGATGCGATCCGTCGACAGCAACGGTGAGTGACTGGGCTTTAATGCCGGTAAAGGCCAGTAACAGCAGGAATGAGGACAATATTTTCATAACATTAGGCTTTACCCGAAAGTTACATAATTTGCGATTATGTTGACCGGATTCGATACTCAAGCCGCAGCCATCCTGCATTTTTACCGTCAGCTCCAGCCCCGCTTTGCTTTAGGGGAAGGGATTTCAGTCATGAACCCTTATAAGGATTCAGTTGCGTGGGACCTGGCCAGCCGGTTTTATGAAAAGTTCTATGGCGATAGCCAGCCCCGCACGTATATCTTCGGCATCAACCCGGGGCGTCATGGCGGCGGCGTTACGGGGGTGCCCTTTACCGATCCGATCAGGCTTGCGGAAAAATGTGGCATTCCCAACGACCTGAAACGGCAGGCAGAGTTGTCTTCCCAGTTCGTATATGAAATGATAGAAGGGTATGGCGGGGTGGAGACATTCTATGGGCATTATTATATTACGGCGTTATCGCCGTTGGGTTATGTACGCGATGGCAAGAACCTGAATTATTATGATGATAAGGAATTGATGCGGGACGTCGAACCTTTTGTGCTGGCGTGCATCCGCAGGCAATTAGAAACGATACCCACGCGCGAGACTTGCTATTGCCTGGGCGAGGGGGAGAACTACAAATATTTCAAGCGTATCAATGAAAAGCACGGATTCTTTAAGACCATCATCCCGCTGCCTCACCCGCGGTGGATCATGCAGTACCGGCGTAAGAAGGTCAAAGATTATATCGAAATATATGTTAAAAATATAAAAAATTGAAAATCAATATGTTGCAATATATTTGATTTGTCATAACGAAAATAAAAAGTATAACTTTATGCTTTAAAATCAAATTGATATGAGAGAGGGTTTTGAGCTTACGATGAGGACATCTATTCGAAAGGTGGGTAACTCGCTAGGAGTAATATTATCCGGGAAAATGCTCTCGGAACTTCATTTGGTCGAAGGGAGTGAAGTGGAGATCAGCTTATCGGATAAAGGGATACTCATTTCCCCCGTAACAGTTAAAAAAGAGGTAAATAGAGATTTATCCAGTTGGGATCATCAGTTCAAGGCCGCTATAAAAGCCTGTGATCTGCCGGATAAAGAATTCTTTAATGGATCCGATCCCCTCTCACCTCTGTAGTTTCCATCACTCCTGCTTCATAATCCAGCCATGCCGCCCACCGCCGCCTGACGGTATCTTTGTCGATATAGGTCTCGGCGAGCTCAATAAAGAGATGATAATGACCGGCCTCGCTTTCCATGAACCGGCGATAGAACTGCCGTAGGTAAGCATCTTCCAACCCTTCGCTCAACCGTTTGAATCGCTCACAGCTACGGGCTTCGATCAGCGCGAAGATGAGCAATTTGTCAAGGAAACGTTCTTCTTCGTTGCCGCCTTTTTGCTGAAAAGCTATCAATTGATTAACATAGACATCTTTCCGCTGGCGGCCCAGCCGAAGCCCTCTTTTCTGCAATTCAGCCAGCACCAGCCTGAAGTGTCCCCATTCTTCGGTAACGATGGGGGATAGATCCTGTACGAGCCGTTCGTGGAAAGAATATCGGGTGATCAGGGAGATGCAGCTGGTGGCAGCCTTCTGTTCGCACCAGGCATGGTCCGTGAGGATAGCTTCCAGCGAGAGGCTGGCCAGATCTACCCAGCGGGGGTCCGTCGGCAGTTGAAGGCCCAGGATATTTTTCTGTTCAGGAGCGGTTTCCATCCGGCAAACCTACGAATTTCCCTGCACTGGTGCGGGTCCGCCACAGCCGAAAGGCTTTTCCCCCGGATTTCTGTACGTTTGCCGGAAAATCGACATGGTGGACGATCGTTTCCTGGATCATAAATTAAATGAACGCCGCCGGCAGGATGCTTTCAGGCGACTGCGGCTGCCTGAAGGAAAGACCGATTTCTGCTCCAACGACTACCTGGGAATCGCCACCAACGGGCTGCTTGAGGAAGGCTCGGACGCTGCGGAGGGTTCTCTCGCACATGGCAGCACCGGATCGCGGTTGCTGGCCGGCAATTACTCCCTGATCGAAGAGACAGAGCGGACTCTTGCCACCTTCCACCAGGCAGAGGCCGGGCTCCTTTTCAATTCAGGCTATGATGCCAATCTGGGCGTATTGAGCTGCATCCCTCAACGCGGGGATCTTATCTTCTATGATAGCCTCAGCCATGCCTCCATCCGCGACGGCATCCGGTTGTCGTTCGGCACGGCTTTCTCCTTCGTCCATAACGATGTCGCCGACCTGGAAAAGAGGCTGGCAGCTGCACAAGAAAAAGTCAATCAGGGGAATATATTTGTCGTGACCGAGTCCGTGTTCTCCATGGATGGAGATCTGGCGCCGTTGGATGAAATAGTTGCCTTATGCCAACGCTACAAAGCGCAGCTGATCCTCGATGAAGCACATGCCACTGGCGTCATCGGCCCGGCAGGAGAGGGACTGGCGCAGGCCGGGGGATGGCACGGAGAATGTCTTGCCCGTATTCACACTTTCGGCAAGGCGGTAGGTTGTCATGGCGCCATTGTACTGGGCAGTGGACGCCTCCGGGACTATCTCATCAATTTCTCCCGCTCTTTTATCTACACGACTGCTATTCCACCCGTCAGTGTCAAAGCCATCGCCCGAGCGTATGAATTGTTCCCGCATCTGCACGATGAGCGGCGGAGGCTGCAGCAACTGATCGATCGTTTTCAACAGGCCGCTATCGGTTACGAACGGTTGCAAAGCAGTACTCCCATTCAGGTGGTCATCGTGCCCGGTAACGCCGAAGTCCGCGCGTTAGGTGAACGCCTGCAGCATGCCGGGCTGGATATCCGGCCTATCCTGTATCCTACGGTGCCCAGGGGCAGCGAGCGTCTCCGTATCGTCATCCATTCCTTCAACACACCCGATGAGCTCGACAGGTTAACGGCGCTTTTACAAAAAAAGCCGGCTCAACCCTGAGACCGGCTTTGTATCTATCTGAACCACCTGAACTAAATTGAATAAAAGAGTACGCTCAATCCTATAATGCAAAGCTGGCTTAAAGCGCGCAGACTGACAATACCATATTTGTGGTATTTTTTCATACTTTTAGCTTACCATCACCCAAATCAGCACTGGTATGAGAATTGTCCCCTTTCTGCTTTCCCTGCTTCTGACCACCGGACTCATTATCTGCCTGAATACTTCCTGGGGAGGCCTTAAAAAGACTCCGCTGCTGGGCCAGTTTCTCAGTCCGCAGCATGGGTTTTGGCAGAATGCCGAGCCTCTGGAGAAGGGATTCAATGAAAGCATCGCTTTACCGGGGCTGCAAGGTAAGGGAGTGGTCTATTTCGATGAATACCTCATCCCGCATGTGGAGGCGGCCAGCGAGACCGACGCCTGTTATATCCAGGGCTACCTGCATGCCCGGTTTCGGTTATGGCAGATGGAATTTCAAACTTTCGCTGCGGCAGGCAGGCTGAGTGAGTTCCTGGGGCCCGGCGAGAATAACAGCTATGTAAAATATGACCGTAGCATGCGGCGGCTGGGAATGGTCACTGCAGCCAGGGCAGCACTCGCCGTCATGGAAAGAGACAGTGTCATCAAACGAGATTGTGATGCATATACGGCGGGGGTTAACACTTATATCGGACAACTCAATGCCAGTACGCTGCCGCTGGAATACAAGCTATTGAACTATCAGCCCGAACCGTGGAGCAATCTCAAGACGGCACTTTTTATCAAGTATATGGCTTACGATCTGGCTGGCGGGGATAACGATTTCGAAATGACCAATGCGAAGAGTTTCTTCAGCAAAGAGGATTTTGCCAAACTGTATCCGATGATCCAGGATAGCGTGGACCCCATTATTCCCAAGGGGACGAATTTCCTCCCTCCCTCTTTCATGCCTAAGGCCCCGGCAACAGTAGATAGTCTTTATTACAACAGCAACAGCACTGTCACCGACGAAGAGCTTAAGCCGGAAAAGAGCAACGGCAGCAATAACTGGGCTGTCAGCGGAAAGAAGACGCTCAGCGGCAGTCCCATCCTGTGCAACGATCCGCATCTCAGCACCAACCTGCCTTCCATCTGGTACCAGATGCAAATCCACACCCCGGGCTATAATGTATACGGCGTCTCCTTCCCCGGCGCTCCTTTTGTCATCATCGGATTCAACGACAGCTGCGCATGGGGCATTACCAATTCCGAACGGGATGTCCGCGATTATTATGCAATAAAATTCAAGGACGATACGCGCCGCGAATATTGGTTCAACGGACAATGGCTAACCGCGGACCAGCGGGTCGACACGATCAGGATCAGGGACGCTCAACCTTTTTATGATACCGTTGCTACTACTGTCTTTGGTCCGGTGATGTATGACCCCGGCTTTACAGGCTACTCTGACATCGCCAGCAACCGGTCGTATGCCGTTCGCTGGAAGGCCGCAGACTCTTCCGATGAACTACTGACTTTCCATTATCTCCAGTCCATTCACAACTACGACGATTATAAGCAAGCCATCGGCATCTTCCAGACGCCAGGACAGAATATTATTTTCGCGGATAAAGCGGGACAGATCGCGATCTGGCAGCAGGGGCAATTCCCGGCGAAATGGAAACAGCAGGGATTGTTTGTCATGCCCGGAGAGGATAGCAGTTACATGTGGCAACATTCGATCAGTGAGGAAGAAAACCCTTATATGATCGATCCCGATCGCGGTTTCGTCAGCAGCGCCAATCAGGAGCCCGTCGACACCACCTATCCCTATTATCTCGGCAGTGATTTTCCCATCTACCGCGGACTGATCATCAACCGCCAGCTCGACGCCATGAATTCCATCACCCCGGCAGATATGATGAAGCTGCAGACGGATAATTTCGATGTCTTTGCCCAGATGGCACGGCCGGTTCTGCTGAACCATATCAATGAGGTTGGCCTCAGTGAAGAGGCAAAGTCATACCTCAATATTTTCAAATCATGGAATCTCCGCAATGACCCCGGCGAAGAAGGCCCGATCATCTTCTATTACTGGTGGAACCACCTGGATCATGATATCCTGGATGATGAGTTTGCCAGAACCCCGCTGCATATGCAGCATCCCCAGGAAAGCACCTTGCTGGAAGCGTTATTGAAAGACACCAGTTGGTCTTTTATCGACAATATCGGTACGCCGGCAAAGGAGACGTTACGGCAGGTCATCACTGCTGCTTTCCGGGAGACGGTCGAGGATATGGCTAAGGCCCGTCAGGATGGGCTGCTTACCTGGGCTGTCTTCAAGGATACCTGGGCCCGTCACCTGCTACGGCTGCCGGCGCTGAGCCGCACCCATCTGCCGATAGGCGGAGGCGCCCATTGTATCAATGCCGCCAAGCAGTTCCATGGTCCCAGCTGGAGAATGATCGTACAGTTGACCGATAAGACCGAGGCGTATGGGATCTATCCGGGTGGACAGAGCGGAAATCCCGGAAGTCCTTATTATGATACCTTTGTCGATCGCTGGGCCTCAGGTGCCTATCTGCCTTTGTGGGTGATGGACCCCGGCGAGACGATGGATAAGAGAGTCAAATGGGTCATGCATTTTTCAACAATGCCCTCATCAGAAAAACTATGATACTGAAATTCCTGGCTGCTACTTTGCTCATTGCGCTGCTCAGCTTTGCCTGCGGCCTTTACTTTCCATGGTGGGTCATTGCTCCTGTTTCATTTGTTGTGAGTTTGCTGATCCCTCAGCGGCCCCTTCAGGCCTTTATGGCCGGTTTCCTGGCGCTCTTACTGTTATGGGGAGGGCTGGCCCTGGCAATCGACCTGGCCAATGGCAGCATCCTGTCCGCCAAGGTTGCCGCGATCCTGCCCCTGGGGGGGTCTTCATATGCTATTGTTATCGTCACCGGGCTCGTCGGCGCACTGGTTGGCGGCGGTAGTGCTCTCACGGCCGCATTTTTGAAAAAAGCCAACTAAAACTTCTTTCCGCTCATGCACCGCACCCTTATCTTATCTCTACTGATCCTGCTACTGTGCATCCGGGTACTGGGTATCAAGGTCACCGGCAAGGTTACCGATGATAAGGGCAACGCGCTGGCATATGCGTCTATTCTCGTCAAAGGAACCACCAGGGGTGTAACGGCAGGTAATGATGGCCGATATGCCCTGGACCTGGTACCGGGCACTTACACCCTGGTTTGCCAATACGTAGGATATACCCGCCAGGAGAAGACCATCACGGTAGGCGCCGAAGCCCAAATCGCCGACTTCCGGCTTTCGCCCCAGCAACTATCCATGGCCGAAGTAGTGGTCCGGCCCGGCGGTGAAGACCCGGCTTATGCCATTATCCGGCATGCTATTAAAAAGCGAAAGGTTTATGAAACACCTCTCGACTCCTTCACCTGTGAGGCGTATGTCAAGACGCTGATCCGGACCCGCAAGGTGCCGGACAGGATCCTGGGGCAAAAGATCGAGCCCAAAGATAGACGCGATATGGGCGTCGATTCGGCCGGCAAGGGCATCATCTATTTGTCGGAGTCCCTGACCAAGGTAGCCTTCAAACGGCCTGACAAGCTCAAGCTGGAAGTGTTATCCGGCCGGGAAAGCGGTTCGGGGGGCTTCGGCTTTTCTTTCCCGGTATTCATCAATTTCTATAATAACAATGTCAATGCGCTGGCGGACCGGCTCAATCCCCGGGGATTCATCAGCCCCATTGCCGAGGGCGCGCTGAATTACTACCGGTATAAGTTCCTCGGTTCTTATTTCGAGGATGGCAGGGAGATCAACAAGATCCAGGTCATTCCCCGCCGAAAATTCGAACCGCTCTTCTCCGGCACTATCGAGATCGTGGAAGGGGATTGGCGGATCCATAGCCTTGACCTGTTCCTGTTCAAGACATCGCAATTGCAGATCCTCGATACGTTGGAGATCCGCCAGATCCATGCTCCCATCGACACAGGCTCTTCGGCATCAGCGGCAGGTCAGCATATCTGGCAGGTCAAGGACCAGGTCGTCTATTTTACCTTCAATATCTTCGGATTCGATGCCGTTGGCAATTTCCTGGATGTTTACAACGATTATGATCCTGCTCCGAAGTTTCACAAGAAGTTCTTCAACAATGTCCTGATGCGCTTTGATACCGCCGGCAACAAGAAGACCAGGGAGTACTGGGACTCTATCAGGCCGCTGCCGCTGGAGCCGGACGAAAAGGTCAATTATACCATCCGGGACAGCATCTATCAATATAACCGGGACTCGATGGGTACACGGCATAACCGCGACTCCCTACTGCATCGTCAGGGTCCTGTCACCCCGTGGCAGGTGCTCATCACCGGCTTCGACCGGTCCGATTACCGTCAGCCGCGGCCCCTGCATTATTCGCTGGAAGGGTTGTTGCCTACGGTGGAATACAATACCGTAGAGGGGATCAACATGAAACTGACCGGCTCTGTCAGCCGGACGTTGAAGAACGGGAAGGGGACGCTGACTTTCTCTCCTCATCTCCGATATGGCTTTCACAACACCCGGTTCAATCCCTGGGGCGAGCTGATCTGGAGGCGACGCAGCTTTGCCTGGAATGGGGATGATGCCACGTCTTCGCGGCAGACCTGGAGTCTGTCAGGCGGTAAAAGGGTCTCGCAGTACAATCCCGATAACCCCATTTCCGAGTGGCTCAATTCGCTGTATACGCTGCTCGACAGGCAGAATTACATGAAGATCTACGAGAATTATTTTGCGCAGCTGAGCTCGACGACGCGCTTTGACGACGGGCTTCGGCTGAACGTGACGGGTCTTTATGAAGACCGGACGCCGATTCAGAATACCACCAATTATTCGCTGATTAAGGGCTCGAACAGGGCTTTCACCCCTAATTACCCGGTCTTACCATTTTATACGCCCTTTCCGGTCCATAACAAGGCCGCATTGACCAGTATCGACGTGCAATACCAGCCCGGGCAGCAGTATATCGAGTTTCCCGAGCGGAAGATCTCCGTCGGCTCCAAATATCCGACGATGGAATTCTATTACGAGAAAGGGTGGGATCATATCCTGGGGAGCGACGAGAACTTCGACAAATGGCGGTTCTCCGTATGGGACGATGTCAATTTCAAGTTGAGAGGGCTATTGCGCTTTCGCTTCACCATCGGGGGATTTCTCAATACCGCCTCTGTATTGTTTCCTGATTACCAGCATTTTAATGGTAACCAGACGATTGTTGCCAGTGAGTATCTCAGCAGTTTTCAGTTGTTGCCCTATTATGCTAACAGTACGATTGCCCGTTTCTATGCCGAAGGGCATCTCGAGCATCATTTCAATGGCCTGCTGACTAATAAAATCCCGATTTTCCGCAAGCTGAACTGGAATCTGGTGGGAGGCGCCAATGCGTTCGATGTCAACCGTAACAATAACTATGCGGAGGTGTTCGGCGGACTGGAGAATATCTTCAAGATCCTTAGGGTCGACATGGTCGGGTCCTGGCTGAACGGGCATTATAACCAGACGGGCATCCGGATCGGGATGGATGGCCTGTTGGGGGGGAGCCGGCGGCCGCGCTGATGGAGGGCCATTGGGGCGGGTCGGGCCAAATTTCCTATCTTTGCGGCCGTATGGCTGTGTTACACAACCGCGTCTCCCAAAAGGAGCTCAAGCAACGTTTGATGCAAGAGACGGAGCCCCGCACGACCCTCTCTTTCTATCGTTATGTGCCTATCGACGATCCCCGGGCATTCCGTGACGAACTTTATCAGGGCCTTAATGGACTGGCTGTATTCGGCCGTATCTATGTGGCGACTGAGGGTATCAATGCGCAGATCAGCGTACCGACGCCGTCCTTCGGCGCCCTGGAATCCTGGCTGGAGACAGTCTCGGGTCTGCAGGGGCTGCGGCTGAATATTGCCGTGGATAATGACGGGAAGTCCTTTTGGGTGCTGAAGATCAAGGTCCGGGAGAAGATAGTAGCCGATGGCATCGACGATCCGACCTTCGATATGGCGAAGAAAGGACATTATGTCGACGCCGTTGCTTTCAACCGGCTGACAGAAGATCCCGGTACTATCGTTGTGGATATGCGCAATCATTATGAGTACGAGGTCGGTCATTTCGAGAATGCCATCGAAGTGCCTTCGGACACCTTCCGCGAGCAACTGCCCTTATCCGCCGACCTGTTGAAAGATAAGAAGGACAGCCCCATCATCATGTATTGCACCGGCGGTATCCGCTGCGAAAAGGCCAGCGCCTGGCTGCTTCACCAGGGATTTGCCAACGTTTACCACCTGGAAGGCGGGATCATTCATTATGCCAATACGGTGAAGGAAAAGGGGCTCGAGAATAAGTTCAAGGGCAAGAATTTCGTATTCGACGACCGGATGGGCGAGCGGATCAGCAGCGAAATTATCGCCCACTGTCATCAGTGCGGCCGGCCCGCCGATACCCATACCAATTGCCGCAATGACGCTTGTCATTTATTGTTCATCCAATGCGCCGACTGTACAGCCCGTTATGAGGGCTGTTGCAGCGATCTGTGCCACGATACGTTGAATCTACCTGCGGACCAACAGAGGGAACGCCGCCAGGCGGCCGCCAAAGCCGCCGGTGAAATAGCCGGCGGAGGCCTTCCGCATCTGTTCAATAAGTCGAGGCTGCGCATGCGTTTATCCGATAAACAACCTGAAAAGGATTAAAAAATAACCGGAAAAGTCATTATCCTGTCCCTTGACTTACATTCAGTTACAATAAAATGCCTATATGTAGTTATTTCTCGCAACAAAAGAAAATCAACTACTTTTACATCCAACAAAAAGTGTATTCCGTACGTTTATTAGTTTCATTTAGTAGCATAGTAGCACTTACGGCAATACACAAGGCAACCCTTAAAACTAAACCAAGGCTCTGATCATGAATAAGGCTGAAAAAAGTCTTTTCCGTTTCCGGGGATATATCTGGAATATCGGGTACAGCGCTTCCCTTGGCAGCTATGAGAAGAGAAAACTGGGCATCTTCAATTTCATGAATTTCCTGGGCCTTGTCTTCGGTGTCATCCTCCCAGTGGCGGGACTTCTCAACGATCATCATTTTCCGGCACTCGTCTGGATAGCAGCTTCCTCTCCCGCATTGATCAGTCTGCTCGTCCTGTATACCAATTCCCGGCAGCAATACGAACTCGCACGGATCTTTTATTTCACCCTTTATCCCGTCATGACCAGTCTCGTCTATGCCATGAGGATCGATGTAGGGATAGAATTCTTTTTCGTCCTGTACGGGGTCCTGTCGGTATTCTTTCTGCAGAAGATCTACAACATCATCTTTTCCTTCACCCTGTCGATGGCTTGTTATCTGCTGGTCTGCATGATCTGGAAAAATTATGACTATAGCCTGGAGAAGGCCCATTACTATTTTTATATCTTCAATCATGTCCTTCCCATCTTTTTTATCTTCATCGGCCTGCTGCTGATCAAAAACGAGAATACGCGCTACCAGGAGCAGATGCGGGATAAGAACTGGCAGCTGCGCCGCAGCAACCTGAAGATCCTGCGGCAAAAGGCAGATATCACCGGCAAATCCGCCCTGCTCGAAGAGCAGACAAATCAGCTGACCGAGCTGAATTCCCTGAAGAACAAACTTTTTTCTGTTATCGCGCATGACCTCAAGGCTCCCCTGTATGCCCTGCGAAACCTTTTCCGCAACGTACAGATCTATGATCTGCCGGGTGAAGAGATCAAAATGCTGGTGCCTGAAGTCGTCAACGAGTTGACGTATACGACGGGTCTGATGGAAAATATGCTGCAGTGGGCCAAGAGCCAGATGCAGGCGGAATCGGTGAAACTCCAGCTATTGGATGTCGCCGGCATCGCCAAAGAGGTGTTGCAATTGCTGCGGCTGCAGGCTGACGCCAAGAATATTTATATTAGCAGCAAGATCGAGAGCTCCATTTTCGTCTATGCGGACAAGGACATGATCAACCTTGTCCTTCGCAACCTGCTGTCCAACGCGATAAAATTTACGCCTATAGAAGGTTCTATCTGTGTGGAAGCCAGAGATTTGAGATCCTGTATCGAAATCTCCGTGCAGGATACCGGCACCGGAATCAGCCAGGAAGGATTACAGCGGCTCCTCGATGAGAACTACTATTCGACGAGGGGGACAGGAGGTGAGGCAGGCACAGGCCTGGGCCTGATGCTCTGCAAGGAATTCCTTACCAAAAATGGCGGGCGGATGAGTATCCAGAGTACGCCGGGGAAGGGAAGCACCTTTTCTTTTACCCTGCCTAAACGGAATGAAGCGTAGAGAGTGAGTACAGTACCCGCTGATAGGTCTCTTCATCACTCAATGGCTGCGGCCGGAAAGGTTCACCAATCACTTTCTCATATAGTTCAATGTATCTTTTGCTGATAGTCCCGACCCAATCATCCTTCATTTCCGGTACTGTCTGGCCTTCTTTACCCATAAAATTGTTGGCGATCAGCCATTCCCGTACGAATTCCTTGCTCAACTGAAGCTGTCTTTCACCTTTGGCCTGCCGGTCTTCGAAGCCATCTGCATAGAAATACCGCGATGAGTCCGGGGTATGGATTTCGTCCATCAGGTAAATGGTATCGCCTATCTTGCCGAACTCATATTTGGTATCTACGAGGATCAATCCTCTTTTGGCGGCTATTTCCCGACCCCGTTGAAAAAGGGCCAGCGTATATTCCTCCAGTTTGGCATAATCATTTTCACCGACAATCCCCCGTTGGATGATCTCGCTGCGGGAAATATCTTCATCGTGCCCTACTTCCGCCTTCGTCGAAGGGGTGATGATAGGGGAGGGGAAGTAATCGTTCTCTTTCATCCCTTCCGGCAATGCTACTCCGCACAGTTCTCTTTTACCGGAATGATAGGTCCGCCAGGCATGCCCGGTCAGGTTGCCTCTTACTACCATCTCTACCCGAAAAGGGATGCATTTGCGACCGATCGCTACATTCGGGGCAGGGACATCCAGCAGCCAGTTCGGGCAAAGATCGCTGGTGGCTTTCAGCATATAAGCTGCAATCTGGTTGAGCACCTGGCCTTTGAAGGGAATGGGGCGCGGGAGGATCACGTCGAAGGCTGAAATGCGGTCGGATGCAACCATTACCAGCCATTCATCGGCAATGGTGTAGACATCTCTCACCTTACCACGATAGAATTTTGTCTGATGGGGAAACTGCAATGTCTTCATGGCGGCAAAAATAAATTAAATTTCGAGGACAGCATGACAATACGTATTTTAGTAATACGTTAAACTTATCTAACCGAAAACTTGCGCTATGAGACAGTACCTGATTCCACAAATCATTATTATTCTTCTTTTCTGTGCTTTTTCATTTCCGGCCCTTTCTCAATCGTACACCATCACCGGTACCGTCAGGCAAACGCAGACAAAAATCAGCGTTCCGGCCGTCAGTATCGCCGTGAAAGGCACCTTTGCGGGAACATATACCGACGAGCATGGCCATTTCAGGCTGACGACGGCTGCAAAGCCGCCCATCGTGCTGATCATTTCCTCCATTGGTTTCGAGACCCAGGAGGTGACCGTCAGCGATCCGTCGACGCCTGTCGAAGTAGCCTTTGTACCCAGCTCCACGCTGGGCAGGGAAGTGGTGGTATCCGCCACCCGTTCGGCCATCCAGAGTCTCCAATCACCGGTCTCCATTGAAAGGATGAGCAGTACGGCTGCCCATGAGGTGGCCGGTCCTTCCTTTTATGACGCTATTGCCAATCTTAAAGAGGTGGATGTCGTAACGTCTTCGCTGATGTTCAAGAGCATGGGCACCCGCGGGTTCAATGGCAGCGGCAATACGAGGATGAATCAGCTGGTGGATGGGATGGACAACCAGGCCCCGGGGCTCAATTTTTCCGTCGGCAATATCTGCGGACTTAGTGAACTGGATGTGGACAATGTCGAATTACTGCCTGGCGCTTCATCTGCATTGTACGGATCTGGCGGCATGAATGGCACGATCCTGATGACGAGTAAGGATCCTTTCAAATACCAGGGTTTCAGCGCTCAGGTCAAACAGGGTGTCAACCATCTGAACGATCCCAACAGCCCTGCCGCGCCGTATTACAACTGGATGGGTCGCTATGCTAAGGCATTCAATGACAGATTTGCCTTTAAGGTGGTGGCCGACTATACGCAGGCCAAGGACTGGATGGCGACCGATTATCGCAATTATGTGCCTTCCACCGGCCAGATCACGAATGACAACCGCAGCCTGCCTTCTTACGACGGGATCAATACTTACGGCGACGAGAGCGCCTATTTCAACGTGCAGACCGAGCTGAAGTCCGCCGCCGCCCAATACCAGGCCGGCGCCAACCAAGCCAATGCGGCCAGTGCGGCCGCCTCCGCCGCCGGAAACAATGCAGCTGCCCAGCAATATGCCGCTGCCGCCGCCCAATACCAGGCTGAGGCTACCCAGACCGGCCAGCTGGCCGCTGCGACCCCCGCCAATTCGAATGTCACACGTACGGGATATGCCGAGAATACACTGACTAATTATAAGGCCTATAACCTCAAGCTGGATGGCGGGCTGTACTACAAGTTGACGCCGGGAACCACCCTCAGCCTGATCGGCAATTTCGGTAAAGCCAGCACCGTCTACCAGGGTACCGATCGTTATGCCCTGAAGGATGTGAAGATCGGCCAGTACAAGGCCGAAGTCGCGGGCAAACATTTCTATGTCCGGGCTTATACGACCCAGGAGAATGCGGGCAACTCATACGATATGGTGGCTGTGGCTACGCTGTTGAATGAAGTATATGCGCCTACGGCCAGCACCTGGGCGCCCAACTATCTTGGCGCCTATGCCGCGGCTTTCGGGCAGGCGCTCCAGGCCGGGCAGTCTCCCGCGGCGGCTTATGCCGTTGCCAGTAATGTAGCACGACCGTATGCCGATGCCAACAGGCTTCAGCCCGGGACGGCGGCTTTCAATAAATCCGCCGATTCGCTCGAGAAACTGCCGATACCGCAGGGCGGCAAATTCAATGACCAAACGAATTTATATGTCGGGGATGCGATGTATAATTTCGGGGATCAAATCAAATTTGTGGATATCACGGTCGGCGCTTCTACGCGGGAATTCGTGCTGAACTCGCATGGTACCATCTTTGCCGATACGGCAGGGCGTATCGATATCAACGAGACCGGAGCGTTTGCGCAAATACAGAAGGGCTTCTGGGACGATTTTCTGAAGATATCTGTATCCGGCCGCTATGACAAGAATTCCAACTTCAAGGGCCGCTTCACGCCCCGGGCGACGGCGCTGTTCAAAGTAGCGACCGACAACTATATCCGCGCTTCTTTCCAGACGGCCTATCGATTCCCCTCTACGCAGAACCAGTTTATCAACCTGCAGACGGGTTCGGCGAGGCTGATCGGCGGTCTGCCGCAGTTCATCACTTTCTACGGCCTGAATGACAATCAGACATACGATACTGCCCAACTGAATAAATACCTTAACACAGGTGCGACACCGACTCCCTATCAATATACCACCTTCAAGCCAGAATCCGTGGCCAGCTGGGAATTGGGATATAAGGGGCTGATCGCCAAAAAACTGTTGATCGATGTCTATGGTTTTTATGCACAATACACCAACTTCATCGGGTTGACGGTGCTGGTGAAAGACCCGTTGACTTTGGGTCAGACTGCGGCCAATACGTTCGGCATCTACACTAACAGCCCTACCAAAGTCAATACCGTCGGTGCAGGTATCGGGCTGGACTATTCGCTGCCGGCAGGTTTTGTCGTCAGCGGCAATTATGCCTACAACAATATCAACAGCAAGGATGAAAACCAGCAGACGGATTTCAATACGCCTAAGAATAAGTTCAACTTATCATTGGCGAACTATACCGTTGCCAAGGTCTACGGCTTTAATATCACTTACCGTTGGCAGCAGGCCTATGTGTATGAATCCTCTTTCATCACCGGCAATACACCGGCGTTCGGGACGCTGGATGCGCAGATCAGCAGGAAGATCCCTTCCATTCATAGTCTGGTCAAGATCGGCGCCTCCAATCTGTTTAATAAATATTATAACGATGCCATCGGCGATGCCCGTATCGGCGGACTTTACTATATCAGCTTCGGCTACAATATCTTCTAACCGACCACATAGCCGTAAAGGCAAAGGGCCTGTTCCGTATGTTTACCGGACAGGCCCTTTTTTATTATTTCGGATGGATAGACAGAGATCTTTATACGTTAAACCTGAAGTGCATGACGTCTCCGTCTTTCACGATGTATTCCTTGCCTTCGATCCGCAGCTTGCCGTTCTCGCGTGCCGAGGCTTCGGATCCGAACTGGACGAAATCCTTGTAGGCGATCACCTCCGCTTTGATGAAGCCTTTTTCGAAATCCGTATGGATCACGCTGGCGGCCTGTGGCGCCCTCCAGCCTTCGTGGATCGTCCAGGCCCTGACTTCCTGTTCGCCGGCGGTGAAATAGGTGGCCAGGTTGAGTAGCTTGTAAGTGGTGCGGATCAGTTTGTTGAGTGCCGGCTCCGTCATCTTGTATTCTTCCATGAACAATTCGCGGTCGGCGGGGTCATCCATTTCGGAAATCTGTGCCTCGATAGAATTATTCATCACGATGACCTCCGCCAGTTCTCCGGCTACGGCGGCCTTCAATGCCTCGGAATACTTATTTCCCGTGTGCATGGATGCCTCATCAACGTTGGCTACATATAGCACCGGCTTTTCCGTGAGGAGGAACAGGTCAGCAATGGCTGCCCGATCTTCTTTGGACAGGTCCAGTGCGCGGATGCTTTGGCCTTTTTCGAGGTGCTCCTTGCAGCGCTTCAACACTTCATATTCCGCCTTGACCTTCGGATCGGCTGTTTTCAGCATCTTTTCTGTCTTGCTGAACTTCTTTTCCACGCTTTCCAGGTCTTTCAACTGTAGTTCAGTGTCGATGATCTCCTTGTCGCCGACAGGATTGATCGCCCCTTCGTCCCGAAGGATGTTCTCGTCTTCGAAGCAGCGGATCACGTGTACGATCGCATCTACTTCCCGGATATTGGCGAGGAACTTGTTGCCCAGTCCTTCTCCTTTGCTGGCGCCTTTCACCAGACCGGCGATGTCCACGATCTGCAACTGGGTAGGAACGATACGCTGAGGTTTTACGAGCGCGGCCAGTTTGTCGAGTCTTTCGTCCGGCACGTCCACCAGTCCGGTATTGGGCTCGATCGTGCAGAAGCGGTAATTGCTGGCCTGCGCTTTGGCGCTGTTGCTAACCGCATTGAATAAGGTCGATTTTCCCACATTCGGCAATCCTACAATACCTGCTTGTAAAGCCATAATTATTCTTTTATAATCCGCGGAAGGCGGATTGTGCGATTTGAGCCCGCGAAATTAGGCAATTAATGTTAATTTGGGGCATGGCTTTAAGCAGAATATGGGCGGCTTTTATTCTGGTCTCGATCCTGGTCGCAGGAGTTCGTTATGCGTTCGTTCCCGCAGATAAAGAGATTTTCAGTAATATGGTCGTCGGCAAGGCCGGGGACGGCGGCCAGAGCGCCGACGGCATCATCGAGACCTGTACGCATGCCGTCACGCTTGCGCTGGGTCTTATCGGCATTATGGCCCTGTTTATGGGGCTGGTCAGCATTGCCGAGCAGGCAGGGGGGATGCGTTTTCTGGCCCGGATCACCGCCCCTTTTTTCTCAAAGCTTTTTCCCGATCTGCCGAAAGGGCACCCTGCCATGGGCCATATGGTGATGAATTTCTCCGCCAACCTGTTGGGGCTGGACAATGCGGCCACGCCGTTCGCGCTAAAGGCTATGGAGAGCTTGCAGGAGCTCAATCCGGATAAGGCGACCGCCTCCAACAGCCAGATTATGTTCCTTTGCCTGCATGCGTCCGGGCTGCAAATCATTCCGGTCAGTATCATTGCATTGCGGGCGGCTGCCAAGGCTCCCGATCCTACCGATGTCTTCATTCCCATCGTCATCGCCACGTTTATCACGACCCTGGCATCGATGAGTATCGTCGCGGTGCGGCAGAAGATCAACCTTTTTCAGCCTGTTATCCTCTTATGGATAGGCAGTCTTTCCCTGCTGATCGCCGTACTGGTGCTCTATCTCCGGACGCTGAGCACCGATGGGGTGCAATCCTTTTCCCGGGCGCTGAGCGGGGGCATCATTCTTTTTATTTTCCTGCTGATCGTAGGGGTGGCATTATACCGGAAGGTCAATATTTTCGATGCCTTTGTACAGGGCGCCAAGGGCGGGTTTGAAACGGCAGTCCGCATCATTCCTTACCTAGTGGGTATGCTGGTGGCCATTAGTATGCTGCGGACCAGTGGTACTTTCGGCGTGATCATTGACGGGCTGAAACATTTCTTTACAGCTATCGGCACCGACACGCGTTTCGTCGATGGTTTGCCGACGGCGCTCATCAAACCGCTCACGAGCGCAGGCGCCCGGGGCATGCTGGTCGATACGATGAATACGCTGGGGAAGGATAGCTTTGCGGCCCGCCTTTCCGCTATCCTGCAGGGATCGTCCGAATCTACGTTTTATGTCGTCGCGGTATACTATGGCTCCGTAGCGATCCGCAATACACGATACTCCATCGGCGCCATGCTGCTGGCCGACCTCGTGAGCATCGTCAGTTCAATCTTTTTATGTTATTTGTTTTTCGGTCATTCGGTGTAACCGAGCGTAGCGAAGGTTACGAACAAGGAGGAGCGAGGGACGTATCCGAGCGAAGGCGAAGGATAGGAACGAGGAAGAGCGAGGAACGTATCCGAGCGAAGGCGAAGGATAGGAACGAGGAAGAGCGAGGAACGTATCCGAG
>JAMFSL010000117.1 GCA_026225275.1 Puia dinghuensis | reverse complement strand
GGCACCAGGTCCAGCGGCACCGAGCTCCGGTCGGGATCAGCCGAGGACAGGCGCGCGCCGTTCAATTCGGCTATGACGCTGCGGTCGCCCAGGCCGCGGACGGCCACATACTTGTCGTCCGTGATGGTGACTCCCTCCACCCGCGCCAACGCCTGGGTGGTAGTGATGCTGGCCGATTTTGCAATGTTAGCGGCGGAGATGCCATCGGAGACGATACCCAAATGCTGCCGCTCATTCAGCAGCGCCGCCTCCGTGTTGACCTTGCGGCGGGCTTCGACGACGACCTCTCCGAGGGACTTACCCTGTATGGTCATCGCCACACGGAGCTCTGCACCCGTGCCGGCGCGAAACTCCCTGCGCTGAAAGCCCACCGACGTAAAAACCAGGGTGGCATTGGCATCCGGCACCCGGATCCGGAAGATACCGCTGGCGTCGGTCGTCACCGTGGTCGTATAACCGTGGACTTGCACGGATACTCCTGTCATCGGAGTGCCGGTAACCCCATCCGTCACGATCCCGTTGATATAGGGGCCGGACTGGACCGGGCCCTCGGCCGCATGCGCCGGTGCTTTCAGCCGAAAGCCGATTGAACTCGTCATCACTGTGTACTCCAGGGTGGGCACTCGCCTGCGAAGTTCCTGTAGGACTTCCTTCAGCGTGAGATTGTGTACGTGGAAGGATTCGACGACAGTGCCGGCCAAATCCTCTTTCACATACACCAGGTGCAGCTTCGTCTGTCTGCCCAGGTCCTCCAGCAGGCTGGACAACGTGACGTGTGTAAGATCCAGGGACACTCTTTCCGTCAGATCGCCGGGGGATTGCGTCTGCGCCCGCACCGCCACACTGAAAGGCAGCAGGATCAGCAGCAGGAGGCCGGTCATTCGGGCTAAGGTCCGGCAATAGGGACTCTGTCGGGCGCCGGGCGCCCAATGGGTAAATGTATACATCATAATAATTTCTGTTTCCTGCCGTGAGAGGTCAGCAATGCCCACAGCGGTGATACCGGCTAATAGACTGTAATGACGCTATCCCGGATTGAATAATTCAAATGGTTGATGTAGAGTAGTCCATCCAATATTTCCTCAAAGCTATTCTGGTGATAGGAAACGGTTATCGGTTTCCTTCGGCCCGCCCGGAAGTTCTCCTTCAGCCGGTAGCCGTATTTATGGCAGAGTCGTTGTAAAGCATCTTCGAGAGGCACATTCTGCAGGATAAATCCACCGCCCGTCCAGGCGCCGTAGCTACCGGCATCTCCCTGTTTTACCGCCACTGTACCTTGCGTACCGGCATCCACCTGTGCGACCTCGCCGGGCTGCAGCCTGACTGGTGCGTCATGACCATTCACCCGCACCACTTCCACGCTGCCGTTCACGAGGGCTATACGGACGTCCGGCTCATTCGGGTATCCCTCCACGTTAAATGAAGTACCGAGTACCCTGGTCTCGACACCCTTCGATAATACCCTGAAGGGATGCGCAGCGTCTTTCGCCACATCGAAATAACCCTCTCCTTCCAGCTCGACGTGACGATTACCTGTGGCGTAATCATCATTCCAGCGCAGGCGGGAATTGGCATTCAGTCGAACGACCGTACTATCTGGCAACACTATCCGTCGAACTCCGGTCGTTGTATTGGCGATTTCATTAAAATGGGAGGAAGTCCGGCTGAACCAAAAAATAACGGAAAGAATAAGAATACCGATGAAGACGGCTGCGGCCGGCAGCCGGTATCTTAACCGTCTCACCGGGGCCTGTCCCTGGTTGATCTTATTCCAGACGGCCTGCCTTAATTGTTCTTCCAGCAGGTGACGATCGGTTACCCCGGAAGCCAAATACGGGGGCAGATTGTTATACCACCGGTTCAGCAGCCCGATCTCTTCCGGCGTGCATTTTCCTTGCAGGTATTTCTTCAGCAGCAGTCTTGCTTTTCGATTGTTACGGTGCATCACCCTCATTGTAACCGCACCATCCGTTTGGTACTGCCCTTGCTATATGAACAAATTGTTAAGGGAGAATAAATCCGGGTGGCAAAGGAAGATCGTAGAGGGAGAAAGAATAGACGACCAGGAAAACGATAGGAGGAAGGAAACCGTTGAAGTGTTCGCGCAGCAGTTCCTGGGCCCGTGCAAAGGCATTTTTCGCAGTCTGTGGCTTGATCTTCAACGTGTCTGCGATGTTACGGAACGAATATTGATGACGGCTGCGCAGGATATAGACCTCTTTCATCCTGCCCGGCAGGTTGTCTACCGCCAGCTCCCAGGCCCGCTCTTTTTCCGTCTCTTCTTTTACATTGATGACGCTGTACTCCGTGTCTGGTGCAGCAGTCAGCAATTCGGTGAGCTCCTTCAATTGCTGCAGCCGGCGGCGATTAGTGCGGTAATAATTAAATACCTTATTCCTGACGATGCCGGACAGGTATTGCAATAATGTTTCCCGGATCTCGATCTCCAATGTCTCTCTTTGCTGCCAGACCTGTACGAACACATCCTGCACGATATCAAAGGCCGCCTGGCTATCGCCGGTCTTTGAGACCACCGTCCGGTGAAGCCTGTCCCAGTAGCGGGTAAACAAGGTATTAAAAGCCGCGGCGTCATCCTCTTTCAGCAGGCTTAGCAGTTCGCCGTCGGTCATTGCGGTATAGCTCATTTGCAGTTGCCAGGTTAATAAATTCGACGGCAAATTAGCTATTCTGCTTTGTTAATGGGTTTTATTTTATTGTTAATACACTGCTGACTAACCACCCTTGGAATTCAATACTTTGACTACCGCACAATCACTTTGTAAAAGCCCTCCACTATCAAAAGCCCCACCGTCGCCCCTCCATCCTGCTTCCCGATCGAAGCATCCTGGTAGTAGGCGGCACGACCATGCTGTGCCTTCATCTGCGTGGAATCTTCCAGTCCCTGACGGGCAGCCACATACGCCCGCCCTGCGGCGCTGTCCAGGGTTTCACCGGCGGCCGCTGCTGTCTGCAGGGCGCGGGCAGCCGGATACAGCGTGTCTATAATGGTCTTGTTACCGGGCGCGGATTTACCCCTTTCCATGATGCCATTGACAAAGGCATCGAAAAATACCGCCAGTTCCCGCGGTCCCAACTGGGAAGTAGTGTCCAGCGCTTTTCCTCCCCGCATGAATCCCGTGGCCACGAGTGTGCCCATAGTGGAGGGCGCAGCTTTCGCGATAACCGCGCCCAGACGCATCAGGAGTTTGCCGGGTAAAGGCTCCTCCGAGCGATCAGCCTCTTCGGCGGCCGCCGTAAAAGCGCGGGTCATCGTCAACCCCAGGTCGCCGTCACCCATCACCCCATCCAGTTCGCCAAGTAACTGCTGGTTGTTTTCCACGGAGAGCTTCAATTCGCGGAGGATCGTTACAATATCTGCCGTCTTAAGTGATTGCATAGAAAGTCCCTCATAATTGAAACTGGGTGAAAAAAGGCGTATCAGCAGGTTGAGCCAGCAATCGCCGCAACTCATCATCCAGGCGCAACAGCGAAATACTGGCGCCGGCCATTTCCATGCTGGTGGCAAATTCGCCCACATAGGTATGGAATACGGTGATCTGTTTTTCCTTCAGGATCCGGTGCAGCTTTCTTCCCAGAATATACAATTCTTCTTTGGGTGTAGCACCCAGACCATTAAGGAGTATCGCTACCTCATCACCTTTGCGGAACGGCAGATCTTCGAGCAGGCGGCCGGTGATCTGAGTGACGATTTCATCGGCTGTCTGTAAAGGGCCCCGGTGAATGCCGGGTTCGCCATGAATGCCCATGCCAATCTCCATTTCGTTCTCGCCCAGTTGGAAGGACGGACGGCCTACCTCCGGCACGATGCAAGGAGACAGTGCCACGCCCATGGTACGAACGCCTGCACTGACCTTCTCCGCGACTTTCTTTACGGCTGCGAGTGAAGCGCCTTCCCCGGCCAGGGCTCCGGCGATCTTATAGACAAAGAAAATGCCGGCTACGCCCCGCCGTTTGCCCTCTTCTCCTTTGGGGGCAGATGCGACATCTTCCCCGGCTACGACCTGTTCCACCTTTATCCCCTCCATATCCGCTAACTCGGCAGCCATATCAAAGTTCATGATATCGCCACCGTAATTACCATAGATATACAGCACTCCCGCACCGCTGTCGATCGCCCGGGTCACTTCCAGCATCTGGTCGGCGGATGGAGACTGAAAAACACCGCCGACTGCGCAGCCATCCAGCATGCCCTTGCCGATATAGCCCAGGAACAGCGGGAGATGACCGGAGCCGCCCCCGGTAGCAATGCCGACTTTCCCGGCGGTTTTGTCGCCGCCACGCACAATACAGCGTAGATCCCCGGCAACGGAAATCAATTGACCAGGGTGAGCAACCACGATACCTTCCAGCATTTCGTCTACAAAGAGACGCGGATCGTTCATGAATTTTTTCATTGTTTAGCAATTATAATTAGTGAAAGGCCGCCCACATAAAAGAGGAACATGGCTATTAGATATTTGTTTACACTGCGGGGGGCCGCCCGGAATTCCTTCCAGACCAGCACTCCCCAGACGACGGCAACCATCGTGGCTCCCTGTCCCAACCCGTAAGAGATGGCCGTACCAGCCTTATCCGCGGAAAGGGTCATCAGGGAAAAACCAAGACACCAGATCAACCCGCCGAGCAGACCTACCGTATGGTCTTTTCGGGTCCCCCTGAACCAGGCCCGCGCGGGGATCGGTGGACCGGACAGTGGCCGGCGCATGAGATAAGTATTATAAATAAAGGAAGAGACAAACAATCCTGCAGCAAAAAGCACGATAGCGGTGTAAGGCGTCAGCATACCCGGCTCCGGTACCATCAGGTTGCCCGAAATGGACCTTACCATTAACGGATAAAAAAGCCCCTGGAAGATACCTGTCAAAATGGACAGCACAATGCCTTTGACAATGGCCTTGCTGCCCTGGGAAGGGATCCGGCTATAAGCGATCCCATCGAAGATGATGGCGATGACGACGCAGGCCAGGCCGGGGAATAGTATCCACGGATTACAGACGGGCCTGGCCAGGTAGCCGAAAATGACGCCCAGGACCAAAGCAAGACCTACTCCAATCGGGAAAGCTATCGCCATGCCGGCAATGGCAATCACGGTTACCAGCAGGACATTCGACAGGTTGAAGATAACACCCGAAAGAAAGGCGTAAAAGAGGTTGCCTGACGTAGCCTGGGTGATATCGGCCAAAAAATGCCGGCCTGCCGTTCCCCTGCTGCCCAACGTGAACGCAAACAGGAGGGAAAACAACAATACGCCCAGCGCATAATCCCAACCGGCAAGCTATCCCGGCCAGGAGGCCAATCCGCCTTTTGCCGAAAATAATTTTCATGATTTAGTTAAACATTTGACCATTAAATCACTAACTTTATACTGTCGATAGAAAACAGCAGCCGATGAAAAAAATGCAACAAGAGGGCGACGCCATTATAGAATTTGTAGATGCCTTGATCAATGCAAGGCAGGCTATCAAACAATTGGCTCAACAAAAAATAAAGGATCTGCACGACCGGGAGATCTCATATGAAATGCTGCAGGTATTGATCGTCTTGTGGAAGAAACATCAGGTTAACCAGCAGGAGATCGCCAACAGGGTACAAAAGAACAAAGCCAGCCTTACACCGCTGATTGACAGTCTGGTAACAAAAAAACTGGTCACCCGCGCAACAGATCCCGCCGACAGAAGGAACAAGATCATCTCACTGACATCCACAGGCAAGCAATACAAAAAAAAGTTTGCCCCAATGATGACTGAAATATACGCCCTTATGAAAGGCGGCATACCCGATGAAAAATTGCGGGAAACAACTTCTGTCTTATTAACGGCAAGTAAAAATACAACAGCCCGACAATCATCTTAAACCTCAAAATTTCCCAACCATGAATCTTAATCATAAACTCAGCGCCTGGGGAGATCGCCATCACCCAAAGATCCTGGACATCATCCGGATGCTCCTGGGGGCATTTTTAGCTTTTAAAGGAATCGTCTTCTTTAACAACGCCGGTTACCTCCGGGATCTGATCCTTGAAAAAGAGGCTGTCAATCAACCGGCCGGGCTTATCACAGCGATCATCTATTACGTGACTTACATCCACATACTGGGCGGAGGGCTGATCTTTTTGGGCCTCTATACGAGACTGTGGGCATTATTGAATTTTCCGATCGTTTTTGGCGCCGTCTTTTTAGTGAATATCACTTCGCCCTATGTCAATTCCGAGCTTTGGTTATCTATATTGGTGCTTGCCTTATTATGTCTTTTTATGATCATCGGCTCCGGGCCTTTATCGCTCGACCGGCTTTTATTGAAAAGTAATACGTTCGGGGAGGAATAATAAATCATGAAAACGCTACTTGTTCCTGTTGATTTTTCAGGACCATCCGATAATGCGGCCCTTTTTGCAGCCGACCTTGCCAATGACAGGCAGTACGATGATATCGTTCTCGCCGCCAATTTATATGTACCCATTTTTGAACAGATCATCCCCTCGCCTGATCTGCTGCAGATCACTGCGGCAGATATTCAGCAAAAGAAAGCAACGATCCGGCAACAACTGGAAGATCTGCAGACAGCGGTCCTGAAACGGCTAACTCATCATACCACTACGGTCCGGCTCGTTATCACAGATCTGCCGTTGGTGCGGGCGATTCTTGAACAGGTTTGTAACGAAAATCCCGCTCTGGTCCTCGTGGGCAGCAATAGTATAGACGCAACGGACAGCAGTATCATTGGCCTTCAGATCATCGAACTGGCGAAAGTGATACCTGTCCCCGTCATCATCGTTCCGCCCAAAAGCAGCTATCTGCCGGTGACGACCGCCCTGGTGGCCGGCAATTTCACCTCCCTTGTCTGTATCGATCCATTGAAATTGTTGGGGAAAATCATCCATGGGCCGCATCCCAGGTTATTATTGTTGGATGCCGCCGCTTCACGCAGCAGCCAGACTGCCTTTGATCCATCGTCGGCAGCCAACGCGGCGCTCACTGAGCTGCTGAAGGGCTTTGACTATCAGCTGGATCACCTGGAAGACAAGGATATCCTTCAGGGGGTGCTGAAGTTTGCTGACGATAACCCTGTGCAGTTGATCATTGCCTTACCGGGACGCCATAGCTTCCTCTATCATCTGACACACCAGAATATCCAGCATGGGATATGGCTGAATGCACGGAAACCGGTGCTGATCCTGAAATAACGGCGGATCAAAGTCTCGGCGTCGGCGGCTTGTTCGGCGCTTCGAAGGGGTTACATCCCCTGACCTTCAGTTTGCGCCGGTAGACCTTATTTCCGCTGGACACATATAGCACATCGAAATCGGCGCCACCGAAGCAGCAATTCGACGGCTGACCGGACGGAACGGGGATGATCGCATTGACCCGGCCGATGGGATCCAGTATCTGGATGCCCATGTTGGTGGTGACATACACGCGCCCTTCCCGGTCACATTTCAATCCGTCAGGCCAAGCATTTTCTTTATTATCGGGTACATGCAACCACCCATAGCGTTGCTTGTTGGCGAGCGTCCCATCCGGGAGGATCGAGTATACCCAGATCCAATGGCTGGCCGATTCGGCCACATATAATTGCGTCTGATCGGGAGTAAAACAAAGGCCGTTGACAAACTTCAGCCCGGAATCGACGATGACCGGCTGACCGCCGGGACGCACCAGGTAGATCTTGCCGGGTTTTTCCGCGCCATCCGGCACGGTGACATATACATTGCCGTTACGGGCGACGGCCAGATCATTGCCGTTGAGGTTATTGGCGACGACGCTGGGTTTTCCCGCTCCGCCGGCGGTCGCCGTATATCGCAATACCTGCCGGGAACCACCTGCCACCTCGTATCTGCTGCCGTCGACACCAAAGCAGGTACCGCTGGCCTGTTGTGCATGGGTGGAGATCAGCTCCGGCTGTCCGCCTCCGGCGCTAACCCGATAGGTTTTCGATGCCGGGATATCCTGGAAGAAAACATTGCCCGCGGCATCTGCGGCTGTGCCCTCCGTAAAACCATATCCCTCGCCTACCAGTTCCCAGTCCTGCCCGGGGATCAGGATATCATGCAGCACCTGATTGGCGGAATTTCCTTTGG
>JAMFSL010000116.1 GCA_026225275.1 Puia dinghuensis | reverse complement strand
ACGGCACCTTCTCGATCAATCCCGGTCGGGCCAATGCAACGCTCATCATTACCGCCGTAGGGTTCACCGCGCTTGAAGTACCTGTAACAGCAGGCACTCCGGCAGGAGATATCGTCCTTACAGCCACTTCCACCACCTTAAATGATGTGGTCGTCACGGGATATACCTCCCAGCGTAAGAAAGACATCACCGGTTCGGTTTCCGTTGTCAATGTCGCCGACATGAAGGCGAGCCCCTCCGGAAGCACCGAGTCGCTGTTACAAGGCCAGGCTGCGGGTGTGACTGTTTTCTCGACGGGTCAGCCCGGCGGGAACGCCACGGTACTCGTTCGCGGCATTACGTCTCCGGGTAATTCGAATCCGCTGATCCTGGTCGACGGGGTGCCGGAGCTTATGCATGATATCAACCCGAATGATATCCAATCCCTCCAGGTCCTGAAGGACGCCGGCGCGACAGCTATTTACGGCGTCCGCGGATCCAATGGTGTCATCATCATTACGACCAAAAAAGGAAATGGTGGTGTCAAAATTTCTTATGATGCGTATTACGGTACCCAGAGGCCCCTCAGCCACAGCTGGGACCTGGCCACACCTACACAGGAGGGCGTTGCCAGATGGGCCCAGAATTTTAATGACGGTCTTATACCGAGTGATCCCCAATACGGCAGCGGTGCCACACCCGTGGTGCCATATTATCTGATTCCGACCGGCGCCCCGCAGGGCGCCCCGAATACGAGTCTGGCAGACTACAATCTTTATAAGAACCATATAACGCTGGCCGATCGCACAGGTAATAACTGGTTCAAAGATATCTTTAAGCCGGCTTCCATGCAGAGCCATAATATATCCGTCGGCGGCGGCAACGGCAAATCAACCTATTATTTTGCGTTCAATTACCTGGACCAGAACGGTACTTTGATCGATACCAGGCTGCAACGTTATGGCATCAGGGCCAATACCAACTTTTCCCTCGTAGATGATCACGTCCACATTGGGGAAAATTTTTATGGCTATTACAAAAGCAATCCCGGCTACCTGAATGCGCTGGGCGTCAATAGCACGAACGCCATCAATGCCGCCTATCAGATCCCCAATATCATCCCGGTACATGATATCGCGGGCAACTATGCCGGCACCATTGCCCAGGGTACCGGCAATGCCTCGAACCCGGTAGCCCTCCAGCAGCGCCAGGCCAACAATATCAACCAGGACTATCACGTCGTCGGCAATATGTTCGCCGACGTGGATTTCCTGCGGCATTTCACCGCCCATACCAGCGTCGGGGGTACGGTCGATTATACCTTCGCCAACGCCTTCGCTCCCACACCCTACGAAAACGCAGAAGAAAATACCGCAGCCAACCTGTACCAGGAGACCTGGGCATTGAACAATAGCTTTATCTGGACCAATACGTTGAAATACAGCAACGAGTGGGGCAAGAGTAATCTCAGCGTGCTGGGTGGCGAAGAATACATTTACGAGAACGGCAGGGCCAATCAGACGACCAGGGGCAATTATTATGTCACCGATTCGAGTAATCTGACAGTCGACCCGAACCTCTGGACACTGAATTTTGGCGCACCTGCCACTCAGACCAATAACTCCAACGTCCCGCAGCCCAATTACAATAATTACAACACCCCCTACCGGGTGGCGATTTATTCCTATTTCGGTAGATTGGACTATAATTGGGACGCAAAATATTACATTGCCGGCACCCTGCGCCGGGACGGAGCCGCAGTATTCGGCACTGCCAAACAATACGGTACTTTCCCGTCCGTCACTGGCGGCTGGAGGATTTCCCAGGAGAATTTCATGAAAAACATCGATTGGATCAGTGACCTGAAGATCCGCGGCGGATGGGGTAAATCAGGATCGCTTGCCAATATCAGCCCGACTAACGCTTACACGTTATACGGCCAGCAGGTCAATCAATCCTATTATGACATCAACGGGACCAGCAATGCCCCCACGGGAGGCTTGTATACCCAGCAGTATGGCAACCCGGTTACCTCCTGGGAACAGGATATCCTCACCAATGTTGGTTTCGATGCCACCTTGTTCCGTAACAAGATAGACCTGACCGTGGAGTATTATCAAAAACGTGTCAATGGGTTACTGTTTCAGCCGGTCGAACCGGGGACTTCGGGATCTGCTGTAATTCCGGATGCCAACGCCGGTGATGTAGAGAATAAGGGGATCGATGCGTCGATCACTTATCATGGATCTGCTGTCAACAACAATCTTAAATTCGATATTACCGGAACGTTTACCTCCTATGATAACAAGGTCGTAAGTCTTCCCGACGGTACGCTCTACTTTAATGAGCCTTTCGGAGCGCAGACGTATACTTCGAGGATTGAACCCGGCCATCCGCTCGGCGAATTTTTTGGCTATAAGGTCATCGGACTGTTTCAGAGCTGGTCCGACGTGTACAAATCACCGACCCAGCAGGATGCTGCGCCTGGTCGCTTCAAATATGCCGATGTCAATCATGACGGTGCGGTCACGTCCGCCGACCAGACTTTCTTCGGTAACCCTAATCCCAAATTTTCGGCAGGCCTGAATATCTCGGTCGCCTACCATAACTGGGATCTCTACACGTTCTTCTATACCTCCATCGGCGCCAAGATCCTGAATAATGTGAAGTCGTCAACCGATTTCCCGCAGCTCTTCCCCAACCAGATCAGCAAGCAGGTGGCGCTGCATTCAGCCACGCTGGTTAATGCAACCGGCGCACCGACCAATATCAATGATTCTTCGGCCCATGTCGCCAATCCCGGTGCAAAGTCGCCGCTGCTGGAAGAAAGTGCCAATTTCAGTAACTCGGCCGCCTTTAATTCCTACATCATGGAGAGTGGTTCTTTCCTTCGGTGCAGGAACCTGACGATCGGTTACACTATCATGTCCGATGGCATCAAACACCTGCATATCGATCACTTACGGGTTTATGCCCAGGCGCTGAACTTGTTCACCATCACCAAGTATTCCGGATTGGATCCGGAGTTGAACCCGGGTTCGAATGCCTCGTTCGGTATCGACGGCGGCGTATACCCGAACAATCAGAAACAATACAATGTGGGTGTAAGTGTAGCGATTCATTAATAATTTGAAAACTAAATTCATATGTTAAAAATTTTCAAGTGGATAGTGCCTGCCAGTGTAGTCCTGCTAGCGGTCATCGTTTACGCATGTAGTAGTAAATTAAATCTGGCGCCGCAGGGAGCTCTGCTCCCGGCGAATGTGACCAACAATTCCGGTGTACAGGGACTCTTGATCGGGGCCTATGCCCTTCTATCGGGTGAAAATGATCCTGGTCAGAATTTGGGCAATGGTAGCGCCGCCTCCAATTACGTCTACGGCAGCGAATGCGCCGACGACGCCTACAAGGGTTCTACCCCCTCCGACCAGCCGGATGCCATACCCCTCATGACCTGGTCCCTGGCTCAATCCGGTACCAGTTCTTACCTCGATGAGAAATGGGTCGTCCTTTACTCGGGTATCCAGCGGGCAAACGATGTCATCCGCACCATGCGTATTTCACCCACCATTGCTCCGTCGGATACGGTCGAATATGAAGCCGAAGCCAGGTTCCTGCGCGGGTTTTATCATTTTGAAGGGAAAAAGATCTTTAACAATTTCCCTTATGTCAGCGAGCTCATTTCATTTGTCAACAGCAACCTGGATGTACCGAATTCTATCAACGGGTCTTATATCGATATCTGGCCGGATATCGTGGCAGACCTTTCTTACGCCGTCAACAATCTACCGAATACCCAACCCAATATCGGTCGGGTGAATAAATGGGCAGCCATGGCTTTTCTCGCCAAAGCCTATATGTACCAGCATAAGTACGACAGCGCTCTGCCCCTGTTGCAACAGGTGATCACCCAGGGCACCACTTCGGCGGGTACGCCATATGCGCTCGAGCCTATTTATGAAAGCAATTTCAACCCCGCCCAGAAAAATGGCACCGAAAGCATTTTCGCCTGCCAGGCTTCCGTCAACGACGGATCGTCCACGGCCACTAATGGCGGGAACGGCGATACGGGGGATGAGCTTGATTTTCCTTACAACAATGGTCCCGGCTGCTGCGGGTTTAATAATCCCTCCTGGAACCTGGTGCAGGCGTACAAAACCGACGCCAACGGGCTGCCTTTGCTGGATGGCAGCTATAACAACAACCCCCTGATCAGCGACCCCGCCGAAGCACCATGGGCCGGTACGATAGACCCCCGCCTCGACTGGGCAGTCGGGAGACCGGGTCTGCCTTATTTTGACTGGGGCACGATCGATTCCACCTGGGTTCGCGACCTCGAAGACGATGGTCCGTTCGTTCCCAAAAAGAATGCCTATGCCAAGAGCCAGGTAGGGACCTATTCTTCTACGGAAACCGTATTCTGGGGCGCCTCAGAGGTCGATGCGAATAACGTCAACCTTTGCCGCCTCGCCGATGTCATCCTGTGGGCCGCGGAATGCGAGGCGCAGGCCGGCAATCTCGACCAGGCTGAAACCTATGTCAACATGATTCGTGCACGGGCCGCTAATACGCAAGGCTACGTTTATCTGAATGCCACGTATAACGCCCCTACCAGCACTTATTCCCCGCAAACGACGCCGGGCGGCAACTATAAAGTCAGTCAGTATGCCAGCGGAGCCTTTAGCGGCCAGGGACAGGCTTACGCTCTCAACGCTATTTATATGGAACGTAGGCTGGAACTGGCCATGGAAGGCCAACGCTTCTTTGACCTCGCAAGATATGACAACGGGACGGGCACCATGGCTGCCACGTTGAACGCCTATGTCAACGGGGACAAGAACAGGACCGGGTTCTGGCGGGTTAATAGCAGTGCTACATTCACGAAAGGAGTCAATGAATGTTTTGCTATCCCGCTGAATGAAATCCAGGCGGAAAATGCGACCGGTAAAGTTTACCTGGTTCAAAATCCGGGCTACCAATAAATAAGTGACAATCTCTTATCAGAGGCCGGCTGTTATAGCCGGCCTCTTCTTATTTTTACAGGAATAAGGTTGCCATATGAAACTATCATTCTTCCTGGGCTTATCTGTCGGGTGTATCCTTGCCCTGGCGGGATGTAGACACGAGGCCACGCTGTTCGAACAGATCTCTTCGTCCCATTCGGGTATCGATTTCAACAATGAGATCATCGAGGATGACTCCCTCAACCCGCTTGACATGACTAACCTGTACAACGGCGGAGGAGTAGGCATAGGCGACTTTAACGGCGATGGCCGGCCCGATATCTACTTTACCGGCAATCGTGTCTCCAATAAGCTGTATCTCAACGAAGGCGATTTCCAATTCAAAGATATCACTGCTGAAGCCGGAGTAGGCGGGGGCGGAGAGTGGTGCAAGGGCGCGGCGGTGGTGGATATCAATAACGACGGCTGGCCCGATATTTATGTCTGCGCCGCGATCAGCAGCGACCCCGCCCACCGGAAGAATCTGTTGTATATTAACCAGGGACCTGACAAGAACGGCGTGCCCCATTTCAAAGAAATGGCGAAGGAATATGGCCTGGACGATACCTCGCATTCTACCATGGCGGCTTTTTTCGATTATGACAATGACGGAGACCTGGATTGTTTCATTGCCGTCAATGTCATTCCCAAAGGCGTTAACCCGGGCCAATTCCGGCCTATCATCAAAGACGGTTCCTTTCCCAGCACCTGTCGGCTCTACCGCAATGATTGGAGTGATTCCCTCCATCACCCCGTCTTCACCGACGTCTCGCGTCAGGCAGGGATCAACCTGGAAGGCTATAGCCACGGGGTGACGATCGCCGATATCAACCGCGACGGCTGGAAAGACATCTACGTGACCAATGATTTTGTCTCCGATAACGTACTCTACATCAACAACCATGATGGAACGTTCACCGACAAGTCCGCCGAATATTTCAAACATACGGCCAACAGTGCCATGGGACAGGATATCGAAGACATGAACAATGACGGGCTGGAAGACATCGTCGAGCTGGACATGAACCCACAGGACAATTACCGCAAGAAGATGATGCTGCTGGCCAACAACTATCATACTTACCTGAATAACGAGCAGTTCGGCTACCAATATCAATACGTCCGCAATGTCCTGCAATTGAACCGGGGTCCCCGCCTGGGACCACACGACTCCATCGGCGACCCTGTCTTTTCGGATATCGGCCTCTATGCCGGCATCGCCGAGACCGACTGGAGCTGGACGCCCCTTGCCGCCGATTTCGACAATGATGGTTACCGCGACCTCATCGTCACCAATGGGTACCCTAAAGATGTTTCGGACCATGATTTCACCACTTTTATGAACCAGGCAGCCCGCCTGGCGACCAAGCAGGATATGCTGGCGCGCATTCCCCAGGTCAAGTTGCATAAATACGCTTTTCGAAATGATGGCGCTCTGCGGTTTACCGATGTTTCGCGGGACTGGGGACTGATGACGCCCTCGTTTTCCAATGGCACGGCCTATGCCGATCTCGACGGCGATGGCGACCTGGACCTTATCATGAATAATATCAATGACAAGGCCATGATCTTCCGCAATATGGGCCGCGAACGGGATACCAGCCACAACCACTACCTGCAGGTCAATCTGAGGGGCGACAGCAGTAACCGGGATGGACAGGGTGCCTGGATCGAACTCCACTATGATCATGGGCACCAGCAGGCGTACGAGAATACACCCTATCGTGGTTATTTATCGACTATCCAGAATATCGCTCATTTCGGCTTGGCCAATCTGCATTCCGTGGATTCTGTCCTCGTCAGGTGGCCCGGGGGGAAAATCCAATTACTGCGTAATGTGGCCGCCGATCAATTGCTCAAAGTGGATATCCGCCAGGCAACAGCCACGCGTGAGCTTTCCGCTTCCGTCGCTCCTCTGGGTCCCACTGCGAGAGATACCTTTAGCATCTTCCGTGATATCACCGACTCGGCCGGCATCCATTATACACAGGAACAGCGGGACTTCATCGACTTCAATATTCAAAAATTATTGCCGCATAAATTATCCGAATACGGCCCGGCGCTGGCAGTAGGGGACATCGATGGCAATGGCCTGGACGATATCATCTGCGGCGGCTCCGCGGGTAACAGCGCCCAGCTGTTTCTGCAACAACCGAACGGAACATTCCTGCAACATGCTCTGCTGACACCCGAACAGACAAAGACCAAAAGGGGGGATGATATGGGGATCCTCCTGTTCGACGCAGATGGCGATGGCGATCCCGACCTTTATATCGCCGCCGGCGGTTATGAGAACCCTTCTAACAGCCCGGCCTATGCGGACCGACTATACGTCAATGACGGCAAGGGCCATTTCACCTGGGATTCGACGGCGCTGCCCCGCAATCTAACCAGCAAGTCCTGTGTACGGGCCGTGGATTTCGATCACGATGGCAAATTAGATCTATTCGTGGCAGGGCGGGTAGATCCCTGGCATTATCCGCAGGCGGTGTCCAGCTCCATCTATCGCAATGATTCAAAGGACGGGCATATCCATTTCACGGATGTGACGGCGCAGGTTGCGCCTTCCCTGATGAATATCGGTATGGTCTCTGACGCGCTGTGGACAGATTTTAACAATGACGGCTGGCCCGACCTTGTGCTGGCGGGAGAGTGGATGCCGGTCACCTTCCTGCAGAACGACCATGGAATTTTCCGGAATGTCACAGCCGGAACCGGTATCGCCGGTCATTTCGGCTGGTACAATAGCATTGCTGCCGGCGATTTCGACAACGACGGGGATATCGACTATATCGTAGGTAACCTGGGCCAGAATTCATTTTTCAAGGCGAGCCCGGACTTCCCTGTGCGGGCTTATGCAAAAGACTTCGACAACAACGGCATATACGACATGATCACCTCCTACTATCTCCCTGATAGTACGGGAGAGGTAAAGGAATTCCCGGTCGATATGCGTGACGATCTGTTGCGGCAGATCAATACGATGCGCAGCCGCTTCCCCACCTACCGCTCCTATGCGTTGGCGACGATGGATGAGGTATTGACAAAAAATGAGCGGGAGGGAGCTCTGATCCTTCATGCCAATGATTTTTCAACGGCGATGCTGCGCAATGATGGCAATGGGCATTTTACCCTCGTGCCACTTCCTCCCGAAGCGCAATGGTCGGTGATTGATGGCATGGCGGTGGCCGATTTCGACGGAGATGGACAATTGGACCTGGCCATAAGCGGCAACGATTATGGCACTTCCGTCAATTTCGGGCGATATGACGCGCTCAATGGGCTGTACCTTTCCGGGGATGGGAAAGGCGGGTTCACTCCCCTTTCGATCCTGAAGAGCGGCTTATATATACCTGGCAATGGGAAGGCGCTGGTCCGGTTAAGGGGGGCTGGGGGTGGTTCATTGCTGGCCGCAGGCCAGAACAGGGGACCGTTGAAATTATTCGCTCAACGGCATCCGCTGCCCACCTTTGCACTGCAGCCGGCTGATGTCAGTGTCCTGATCCATTACCGGAATGGGCGGACCAGGAAGGAAGAGGCTTACTATGGCGCATCCTTTTTATCGCAATCTGGCCGCTTCATCGATTGGATCAGTAATATTGACTATGTGGAGATCACAGATAACAAAGGCCAGAAAAGGGTGGTTCATAGGGGTCAATGACGGTATTTATACTAGTGATAAGGGTTAAAACACCTTTTCGTGGGGTAATTATTGCCCAACTCCGGGTATTTTGTAACTTACTGCAAGTTATATTAACCCCTCAAGCCCATGCTTCAACCTGAACCGGCGCATTTCGCCGCTTTATTGACCGTATTCAGGAGTTTATATCCGATAAGTCCCGAGGCTGAAATGTTCCTTCAGCAACATGTGATCCCTTGTTCGATTGGTAAGAGGAAATTGCTCTTGCAGGAGGGCGAGCGATGTGAGCATATTTATTTCGTTGGGAAGGGTGCCTTGCGGGGGTTTACCCGCGAAGAACAGAAGGATATCACTACCTGGATCACCATCGAAAACGAGCTGGTGACGTCGATCCTCGGCATGGACGATCGGATGGTGCCCATTGAGAACATCCAGGCCCTGGAAAAGTGCGAATTACTGGCGCTGACCTATGTGGACCTGCAGGAGATGTACGATCGCTTTCCCGAAGTAAATATATTGGCGCGGAAGATATTCGCCCGTTATTATGCCGATGCGGAGAAAAGGGCTTTCATTGCACGGCTGACGAAGGCGGAAAATAAATACCGGTATTTCCTTTTGCGGCACCGTGACCTGGCCAATCGCATCCCATTGAAGTATATTGCCTCCTACCTGGGAGTCACGCTGGAAACGCTGAGCCGGATCAGGAAGAAATTTTCCTCGAAATCATGAGATATTTCAGTCATGCCCGACTTCCCCGGTCTCATGACTCCAATCCAAGCCTTCGTGCGATATTCGAAGTGAATCGGTTGGCCGGGTCATATTTCTGCTTGACCGCCAGCCATTCGCTGAACTGGGGATACATCGATTTGAACATGCTTTCATGCAGCAGCGCGTCCTTGCCAAGGTATAATCTGCCGCCGGCGGCCAGTACCTTTTCATCCAGTTTGGGTGTAAAGGTCAGCAGTTCCTTGCTCACGGGGAAATCGATGGCCAGCGTATATCCTTTGAAGGGGAAGGATAGAATACCTTGTCCTTGTCCGTCGCCCATGCGCTTGAAGACATTCAGAAAAGGCGTGCAGCCGCTGACGGCGATCATCTCCAGAATCTCTATGAGGTTCTGCCTGCCATTCTCTTCCGGAATGACGAACTGGTATTGAATGAACCCTCTTTTCCCATACCCCCTGTTCCAGTTGTTGATAGCATCCAGCGGAAAAAAGAATTTATCGTAGTGCACGAATTCTTTGGGTGAGTTCTGGACAAAGGCGATGACACGGTTCATTATCCGAACGGTCAGTGTATTCAGCGCAAATGACGGGAAAAAGAAAGGCACGGAGAGTTTTGCGGTAGCATGTAGTCTAAGGGGATCGGTCTTCATCTTTTCCGGCAGCTCGCTTAGTCGGGCCGAGTTGCCGAGAGTAAGCACGCCGCTGCCAGCCTTTTTGCCTCTGGCCAGGGCGTCGATCCAGGCGACGGAATAATTATAGTCTTGGTCGTATTTTTCAAGCGCTTCCAGCATGTGGTCCAGGTCTTTAATAACAATAGACTTCTGCTTGAAATAGGCCGTTTCGACCTTGCGGAGCTTCAGTTTCGCCGTGAGGATCACACCCAGCAGTCCGAGACCGCCGAAGTTGGCCCAGAACAGGTCTGCATTTTCCGTTCGGGAAGCCGTGAGGATATCGCCGTCGGCAAGGAGGATCGTAAAGGAGAGGACACAATTGACGAAGGATCCGTCGATGTGATGCGCTTTTCCGTGAATGTCGTTGGCGATGGCGCCGCCGATCGTGACAAACTTCGTACCCGGGCAGATCATCGGCATCCATCCGCGGGGAAGAAAGACGGAAATGATCTTTTCAAGGCTCGCGCCGGCTTCGCACTCCAGGATGCCTTCTTGCTCATCCCAGGACAGAAAATTATCCAGCCGGGTGCAGACCGCTACATATTTATCATTATTGATTGCCTGATCGCCATAGCTTCTTCCCAATCCTCGGGCAATCAATGGTCCCTTCGTGATTTCAGCTTTGAGATCTTCTTCGATTCGAGGGATCAAGGGATACGAATCAGCCACCGGATAATTGCCCCATCCTGCTAATGGCTCTTTCTTTTCGGGTATCATGAAAAATAAATTGAATTCAGCCCTGAAATTAACCCAGTATCGTGACTTTACCAACCGGCGATGACGGAAATTATTCCCATATGGGAAAGAGGACAAAAAGTAATATCTTGCGGCCGGTTAAAATGAGGCCCCCATTGAGCCTACAGGGGCTGTAAGGCACATCTTTAACCTTTTATTAACCCCCAAGAGAATACATTTGCCCACCGGGTCAAATGTGCCCTCACCAAAAGAACATCACCTACAAGTGAAATTATGAAGAAATATTTCGTATTCGCGTTGGTTTTATTAACCACAACTGCTGCTTTTGCCCAAAGAGGACGTACTACCACTCCCACTCCCACTCATACTGCAGCTCAGGATACAACTTCCGCTCTCGAAAAAGCGCTTAAAAACGCGCCCCCTCCTCCTCCCCCGGCCGCCAAATCTGGCAAAAAGGACTGGAGCAAGGTCAAACTCGATCCAAAGAAGGCTGCGGATCATTTCATGATCGAACTAGGCTATGACAACTGGGCGAATACGCCGGATAGTATCCACATCCAGGGGTTCAACAGGAGTTTCAATTTTTATTTCATGTACAATTTCCCGTTCAAGTCGGATGTACGGTGGAGTGTAGCGGCCGGTATCGGAATTGGCAGCAGCAATATCTTCTTCCATAACCAGGAGGTGTTGGTTAACGCGTCCTTTACGAATCAGACCTTGGCCTTTCCCGATTTGACGGGAGATCCCCATTTCAAAAAATTCAAGCTCGTCACCACGTATTTGGAGATACCTATAGAATTGCGGTTTGCCGTCGACCCGACAGACATGGACCACAGCTGGAAGGTTGCGGTGGGCACTAAGGTGGGCCTGATGTTGAGTGCATATACCAAAGGTAAAGATCTCGTTTCGGGCAGCGGAGCGAACGAGGGCAACTATACCGAGAAGGAAAGTTCTAAGGCGTTTTTCAACACACCCAAGTTCGAACCGACCATCCGGGTCAGCAAGGGCGTCGTTGGTGTTTTCGGGCAGATCCAGATCAATAGCCCGATCAAGGCCAGTGCCGGTCCTGCCGTTTTCCCATTCTCGGCAGGGATCGTGTTGAGTGGATTATAAGCCGTCGCCAGCATTTTTTCACTATGAACGAATATAATTTTGATCCGCCGGTTCGCCGGCGGATTTCTTATTTTTGTCCTCTTAAATCATAACTACAGTTTGTTAGACAAGACACATTCAATTCAAAAGGAAGAACGAGCCCTACTGGTAGGGGTGGTGCAAAAGGAGCAGACAGACGAGCAGGTGCAGGAATACCTTGACGAGTTGTCTTTCCTGGCAGAGACCGCTGGCGCCGTAACCATGAAGCGGTTTACGCAAAAGCTACAGCACCCGGACAGCAAAACCTTTGTCGGCAAGGGTAAACTAGAGGAGATCAAGACATACATCACTTTGAAGGAGATCCAGATCGTGATCTTTGACGATGAACTATCGGGTTCCCAGATCTCAAATATTGAGAAAATATTAGATACGAAGGTCATTGACCGGTCCGATCTGATCCTCGACATCTTCGCCGCCCGGGCAAAGACTGCGCAGGCGAAGTTACAGGTTGAGCTGGCCCAGTACCAGTATCTGCTGCCCAGATTGCGGGGCATGTGGCATCACCTGGAGAGGCTGGGGGGCGGTATCGGGACGAGGGGGCCGGGTGAAACGGAAATCGAAACGGACCGGCGTATCGTCAGGGATAAGATAGCATTACTGCGCAGGCGGCTGCAGGAGATAGACAAGCAGGCATTCACGCAGCGCAAGGACCGGGGTGAATTTATCCGGGTGGCGTTGGTAGGGTATACCAATGTCGGGAAATCGACCCTGATGAACCTGTTGAGCAAGAGCGATGTCTTCGCGGAAAATAAGCTGTTTGCTACTCTCGATACGACGACCCGGAAAGTTGTCTTTGGGACGATGCCGTTTTTGCTGAGCGATACCGTTGGATTTATCCGCAAATTGCCCCATCACCTCATTGAGAGCTTTAAAAGTACCTTGGACGAAGTGCGGGAGGCAGATATCCTGCTGCATGTCGTCGATGTCTCCCATCCGCGGTATGAAGAGCAGCTGGGGGTCGTCAATAAGACCTTACAGGAGCTGCAGGCATTTGACAAGCCCATTTTGACCATCTTTAATAAGATAGACCGCTATGAGGCCGCCACCTTCGATACCTGGCTGGAACCCGCGGTAAAAGAAGAGCTGATGAGCGAATTGCGGGAACGTTGGGAGCGCGAGACCAACGGTCATTGTGTATTCATTTCCGCGACAGAGCGTCGAAACCTCGATGAATTGCGCCAGACCATCCTGGACAAGGTCAAAGAAATGTATAAGATACGTTATCCCTACAAAACCGAATTTCTTTACTGATGGGCCTCAAAAAGATCAAGTGGTATAAATTTGCAGAGAAGGAAGCAGATGTCAAATGGACTTCCGGCGGTGTAGCTGAAGTGGAAGCTGACGGCAAAAAGCTCTGTATCGCGCGATTCGACGGCGGATGGTATGGGTTTGCCCACCTCTGTCCTCATGCCGGCGCCCCTATGACGGATGGTTATGTTGATGGCGCCTGCCATGTCGTCTGCCCGGTTCATAACCTGAAGTTCCATCTCAGCAATGGCCGTGACACAAACGGCGAGGGTTATAAGCTGAAAACCTACCCGGTAGAGGTGCGCCCGGATGGGGTTTTTATCGGTATCGAAGAAGGCGGTCTTTTTAAATGGTTCTAAGACGGCGCCTTTCGCTCGCCCTCTGACGCGCGACCCGCCAAAAATTGCCAATAATTTTCTATTTCCCAGCTTTTTAAACTCAAAAAATCCCTATTTTTGCAACCCCTTTTGGGGATATTCCTCCTTAGCTCAGTTGGTTAGAGCATCTGACTGTTAATCAGAGGGTCGCCCGTTCAAGTCGGGCAGGGGGAGCTGAAAATCAAGCAGTTATGAAGTTTTCTTCGTAGCTGCTTTTTTATTTGATACATGTTTTGAGACATATATTTATCTCATATTATGTTATTTATAAAGCGCCTTTTTCCTATCCTTCTTGTCGTTTTTGCATCCTGTCATGGGCAGGACGAAACGACTTCCAGGGCAATGGTGGAATTCAATACGAATCCTCCCCAAGCGGTTGTAGACTTGCAGACGGGCAATAAGACTATCCCAGGCCAAAGTCTATTAACTAGTTTATTGGCTCAATACTATACTGCAATTGACCCACTGCGAGACAGTACGATATATTATGCCGAGTATACTTGCAAACTTTCTATTTCGACGCCAACAATCTATTTCCCATTGATGAACACGTATACGCTTTTTGTCAGAAATCAACCTATGTAGCGTTTTCGAACAACGGTTTAATATAAACGAACACTTATGAACGGACGCCTTTATTATATCGTTGATTATCAAGTAGATACCTACTGGCATTGATGTTGGCTAACTTGAGACATCAAATCGCGTATTAAATTAAATTAATTGACTCACTCTAACCCAAACATGAAAGAATCAACCATCTACGTTAAGATATCCGTAAGTAAATTTCATTTTAACAAGGTAAACAATATTGCTTGTGCCGTTCTGGCAATCATCGCAGTTATTACCTGCCATACTTCAAAGGCCCAGGTCAGCACATCCTCAACCTTATATCAAACTTTAAAAAAACAGGACAGTCTTTTATTCGACGTCGGTTTCAATACTTGCAATATTCCCACTTT
>JAMFSL010000115.1 GCA_026225275.1 Puia dinghuensis | reverse complement strand
GCAGGAGGAGAAGCAGAAAACCTATCCAAAAGCTTTTCAGAATGATCTTATTTCTGTTCCAGAAAGTAGTGATGATATTTTCCATGATGATCGGGTTTGATTAGTTTATAGAGTAGCGTGAGCAGAATCGAGTAGCAGAAGACCATGCCCCAGGCATCACGATATCGCATGGGATGAAGAACCATCGTTGTGATATCTGATATAAGATCTATGGGATTTGTGACTATGTCCCAGCTATTGTAGCGGAGATATCTGCCGATGTATACCCCCAGTGCGTTGAGCCACATGATGGGATAGATGAACGCCCACCGCCATATGTAAGTCTTTTCATGCATCAGCAATTTTTCCACTTGCTGCGTTGACAGGACGCCGAGCAGTAACCCGTTGCAGGCAAAGGACAGGATCAGAGCCAGGTCGAACCATTCCGGCACCCGGCTGTTGCGATGGTTGTCTGCCAGATGATATAGGTCCGTGAGGATATAAAACGAATTAGGGATAAAGAGCAGCCATATGAAGAAAATAAGGATGCGCAGGAATGCAGGCTTTTTCCAGACTGTCAATGCGGTGGAAATGGCGTAGGGTATGTAGGCCAGAAACAGGTTCCAGATCATGGACAGGAACGTCAGTCTGCCTGTATGCAGAATGCGCAGTCCTACCAGGGTGCAGCTGAAGAGGACCGATGCCATCAGGATGCGATCCATTTCTGTGCGAAGCGGCAAAAAACGCCATGTTCGGGGAAGAGAAAAAGATAGAGGTGTCATAGTAGCTTAGGTATAAAGATGATCAGACCTACAATGACCGCCGTGACAGCGGCCACCAGCACTGCGCCGGCGGCGAGATCTTTGATAAATTTTATAACAGGATGGTCTTCCGGATGTACCAGGTCGGCCATTTTTTCGATAGCGGTATTCAGCATTTCCGTGATCCAGACTCCACCGGTCACCACTGTCAGTGCTACAGCCTCCATCCGGCTCACACCGAAGAAGAAACCCGCGGCCACCACCGCGATAGTGGCTGCCATGTGGATCCATGCATTGTGTTCCTGCCGGATGAATGCGATAATGCCGGCTATGGCATAGCGAAAACTTCTTATTCTGCTGCGTAGGGAGAATTTCTCTGGCTGCATCGTGGTTGGCTGTTTGAGATGAAAAAAAGGATAAGGTTAATGGCCATGGTATCCGGGTATAGGGATTAATGGTTTCGAGGGTTAGGTGCGGAGCAGGGTCTTAGTAGCGGATGTGTTGGATCAGCGTATACCCCGACAATACCAGCAGCAGGATCATCGCCTGCAGAACGATCGCTGCGTTCAGCCAGTAGCGCCGATAGTATACGCCTATCTGCCATCCCTTCTGCCCTTGCTCAAGACGGAATCGCACAATCGTCAGCACATTGGAGAGTATGGCCAATAACAGGCAGCCGATAATCACCTGTGCCTTATGAAAGGCGAAAAGATGAAAGGGGGACTGCAAGAAAGATGGAGCGATATAATAATACATGGTTGTTGTACCCAGACAGATGCGGGTCATTATCGTCAACATGAAGTAACTGGCCGGCAGCAGTAGCGTGATACCTAACAGCCCGGATGTCATTGGCCGGATAATTTTTCTTGTCATCATCATTTTAATTTTATTTAAAGTGCTTTGAAATTCAAAGTGTAAGGGTCAAAAAAAAGGCTTCCTATGTCCCATTTACTCCCCGGATCATGTTTTCCAATGCCTCGAGATGTTCTTTGAAAGATTTCTCGCCTACCTTGGTGATCGAATAGGTCGTATTCGTCTTTCGGCCGATAAAACCCTTGTGTACTTTTATAAATCCGTTTTCTTCAAGATTGATCAGATGCGAGGCCAGGTTGCCATCCGTCAGTTCGAGCAATTGTTTGAGATCGTTGAAGCTAACCTCCGCATTCATCAGCAGAATACTCATCACACCCATACGGATGCGACTATCGAATACTTTATTGAGATTTCCTATCGGGTTCTTCATTTTTTCTCGTATTTCCACCACATGATCAGGCCGTAGATGATATGCAGGACGCCAAAACCTAGCGCCCAGAAATACAAACCGTCATGCGGGTAATACATGGAGATACAGCCAAGAGCAATTTCTAAAAGCCCGAGGTATCGGATATCCGTCAGCGTATACTTGCTGGCATTGACCAACGCCAGGCCATAGAATACCAGGCAGGCAGGCGCCACATATCCCCAATCTGAATGGACCATCAATCCCAACACGAAAAAGCCTCCCGCTATTAGGGGTATGATCATATTGATTGCCAGTCGCTTCGATGCATGGTCCCATATCGGCAATCCATTCTTGCTTGCTTTGCGCCAGGTGAGCCAGGTCGAAGAAACCAGGGCTGCTATCAGCACTGCCGCGGCCAATCCGATGAGCTGCCATTTGAGTTCTCCGGCACTGTCGCGCATATAGCCGTGGGAAACGTATCCGTTGACACCATAATAGCTGACGATCAATCCATGCGCCACCCAGGCCCCGATGAGCGCAAAGATACCTGCACTCAGACCGCTGAGCCCGCTCAGCGAAATAAAGCGGGAACTGCGCTCCATCATCCTTTTGATGTCCTGCAGTGTCTCCAGAGATTGATCGGCCGGGGTTTGGCTATTCATAAAAGCACTTTGAAATACAAAGTAAGGTGGAAAAATTCATTTTTCCTACATTACAGCTGTATTTTTCTAAAAGACGATTACATGCCCGCATCTTACATCCTCGCCCTGGACCAGGGAACAACCAGTTCAAGGGCCATCCTGTTCGATCAATCCGGCCGAATCCGGCAGGTAGCACAAAAGGAATTCCGGCAGTATTACCCTCAGCCGGGCTGGGTCGAGCATGATCCGGAGGAAATCTGGTCTTCCCAATATGGGGTGCTGGCGGAAGTTCTGGCCAAAAGCAATTGCACGACCCGGGATATAGCGGCAATTGGAATTACCAACCAGCGGGAGACTGTTATCGTCTGGGACCGGGTGAGTGGCAAGCCTATCCATCCGGCCATCGTGTGGCAGGACAGGCGAACCGCCGGCTATTGCGATGAGCTGAAAGCGCAGGGGCTTTCACCGTTGATCAGGCAACGGACGGGGCTCGTGATCGATGCCTATTTTTCGGCTACCAAACTCAAGTGGATACTGGACGAAGTCCCTGGCGCCAGAGGCCGTGCGGACAAAGGCGAGCTGGCCTTCGGTACCGTCGACAGCTGGCTGGTCTGGAAACTGACGGGAGGGCAGCTGCATATTACCGACAGCACCAATGCTTCGCGCACGCTGCTGCTTAATATCCACACCGGCGCGTGGGATCCCGAATTACTGCGGCTCTTCGACATCCCTTCCTCCGTCCTGCCGGAGGTCAGGTCATCCAGCGAGATATACGGTCCTACCGGCAGTATCATGGCGCCCGGCTCCGTCGGGATGCCTATAGCCGGCATTGCCGGAGATCAGCAGGCGGCTTTGTTTGGACAACTGTGTACGCAGCCCGGAATGGTGAAGAACACTTATGGTACCGGTTGCTTTATGCTGATGCATACCGGCGACAAAGCTATCTTATCGAACAACAACCTGCTGACGACGATTGCCTGGACCCTCAACGGTCGTACGGAATACGCCTTGGAGGGCAGCATTTTCATAGCCGGGGCGGTCGTGCAGTGGCTGCGGGATGGTCTGCACCTGATCAGGTCGTCGGAGGAGGTGGAGGGGTTGGCGGCAAGGGTAACCGACACGGAAGGCGTGTACATGGTACCGGCTTTTGCCGGATTGGGCGCGCCACACTGGAATCAATATGCGCGAGGGGGTCTGTTCGGTATGACACGCGGCACCAACCAGGCGCATATCGCCAGGGCGGCTTTGGATAGTATCGCCTATCAGACCTATGATGTGCTGAAAGCGATGGAGGCGGACAGTGGTATCATTCTCAAAGAGCTGCGGGTGGATGGTGGTGCTACGGCCAATAATCTGCTGATGCAGTTCCAGTCGGACATCCTGCAGGTACCTGTTATCCGTCCGACCGTCACGGAGACGACGGCGCTGGGGGCCGCTTACCTGGCGGGTCTCGGGACAGGCTATTGGGGGTCGGTAGAGGAATTACAAAAGCATTGGGCGGTGGACAAGCGATTCGAGCCGCATATGGATGGCGGCAGGGTGCAGGAGCTGCTGAAGGGCTGGCAGAAGGCGGTTAAGGCAGCCATCGCATGGACGGAGGAATGACAGTCGGGCGGCGGCTGGGAAGGGCGAAATTAATTATGAACCGACAAGATATGTTAAAAGCCCTGGTGGCAAAAGGCGACCAGGAATGGGACTTCTGCATTATCGGCGGCGGCGCCACGGGACTTGGGGTAGCGGTGGACGCCGCATCCCGCGGGTTCAGGACGGTACTCGTCGAGCAATACGATTTTGCCAAGGGGACATCCTCGAGGGCGACCAAGCTGGTGCATGGAGGCGTTCGTTATTTACAACAGGGCAATATCAAACTGGTGACAGAGGCATTGCATGAACGGGGTATTCTACGGAGGAATGCGCCGCACCTGGTGAAAGATCAATCCTTTATCGTGCCCAACTATAAGTGGTGGGAAGGTCCCTATTACGGGCTTGGCCTCAAAGTATACGACTGGATGGCGGGGGAACTGGGATTGGGTAAATCCAAGTGGCTGTCCCGCGAGGAGACGCTGGAGCAGGCCCCCACCCTCGATGCTGAGGGTTTGCGGGGAGGTGTCCTCTATCATGACGGCCAGTTTGACGATGCCCGGCTGGCGATAGAGTTGGCGAAGACTGCGGCGGAGCAGGGTGCTGTGGTATTGAATTATTGCCGGGTCGATGAACTTCTGAAAGAAGATGGTCGTATCGTGGGGGTGAAGGCTGTGGACACGATCGCCGGTGAAACATATACCGTGTATGCGAAAACGATCATCAACGCTACAGGCGTATTCACCGACAGCATATTACAGATGGACCAGCCGGGCAGTGAGACCGTCATCGCCCCCAGCCAGGGGGTGCATATCATCCTCGACAAAGATTTTCTGCCGGGTCAGGCGGCTATCCTGGTCCCCCATACTGACGATGGCCGTGTATTGTTTGCCGTTCCCTGGCATGACAAGATCATCGTCGGAACGACGGATACTCCGGTCAGTATGGCAACGATAGAGCCCAGGGCATTACCCGAAGAAGTCGACTTCATCCTGCAGCAGATTGGCCGTTATCTGCGGAAAGTGCCTGTCCGCGGGGACATCCGCAGCGTATTTGCGGGGTTGCGGCCATTGGTGAAGAGCAGTAGCAAAAAGACGGCAGAGCTGGCCCGCGATCATCTTATCCTGGTAGCCGATTCGGGATTGATCACCATCACTGGTGGGAAGTGGACGACTTACAGGCGAATGGCGGAGGATACAGTCAATACGGCTATACAACGGTCAGGATTACCCGAGAGGCCATGTGTTACGGCAACGCTGGCGATTCATGGGGCCGTGGAGATCGATTTTAGTGATCCACTGCATTTCCACGGGACCGATGCCGATGGCATTCGTGCGCTTGTGGCCGAGCGGACGCAATGGGGAGAGAAGTTGCATGTCCGTCTGCCCTATATCCGGGCAGAGATCATCTGGGCAGCGCGGGAGGAGTCGTGTCTGACAGTGGAAGACGCCCTCAGCCGCCGGACAAGGTCCCTCCTGCTGGATGCGCAGGCAGCTATCGAATGCGCTCCGGTGGTGGCGGCGTTACTGGCAGCGGAGCTTGGGTATAATGAGGACTGGCAGGTAAGGCAGACGGAGGCATTCAGGGAACTGGCAAAAGGATATCTGCCGGAGGTGGAGAATTCAGGAACGGGAAAATATTAAACTCTATATTATGACGCCCTTTATCGGAGAATTTATCGGGACGGGACTGGTCATTCTGCTGGGCCAGACAGTGGTCAGCAATGTAGTCCTGGCCCAGACCAAGGGTCATAACAGCGGCTGGATCGTCATCAGTTTTGGCTGGGCGATGGCTGTTTTTGTAGGGGTGTATTGTTCGGCGGCAGCCAGTAAGGCACACCTCAATCCTGCCGTGACCCTGGCCTTTGCGGTAGCCGGTAAAATATCGTGGCAGCTGGTGCCGACGTATATTGCCGCACAGCTACTGGGCGCTATGGCCGGATCGCTGGTGGCCTGGTTGTGCTATCACGGTCATTTCGGTCCCACAACGGACGCGAATGCCAAGCTTGCGGCCTTTTGCACCACTCCGGCGATCCGCGGCTATGGCAGCAACCTGATGACCGAGACGATCGCCACCTTTGTGCTGATACTGGGAGTGCTCTTCATCGCCGCACCATCCAGCAGCCTGGGTGCGCTGGATGCCCTGCCGGTGAGTCTGCTGGTATTGGGGATAGGGCTTGGGCCCGGCGGCCCTACGGGCTATGCCATCAACCCTGCACGGGATCTCGGTCCCCGGATCATGCATGCCCTGCTGCCCATTCCGGGCAAACGAGATAGTGACTGGAGTTATGCCTGGGTCCCCATCGTGGGCCCGCTGCTAGGCAGTTTGCTGGCGGTGCTGGTATTTAAATTGATCAATGGAGGGTAGATTTTTTTCAGCATATACTATAACAAAAATCCCTGCTTCACAGCAGGGATGACTAATCAAATTCCTAAGCCCAAATTATTCTTCTCATTCGGACGTACATACGAGAAAAAAAGGCATTTGGTTTTGGCAATCGCTATTTTTCCCTTTCCGGCAGACTTTTGCCCTGGTTATGCTGCTGCAGGAGCAAGCTACCGGCCTCCAGCAACCGTTCGAGGTCACGGTGCTGCAATAATAAATTTCCTCTTTCTTCCGGATCGCTGAACTCTGAATTATCGGTGGTAAGGCAGGTTTCAACCATGGCCCAGAGGTGATGCCGCCATTCATGCAGGCGGTAATCGCTAAAAAAGCGTTCGAGTACCATCATAGGGTCACGCTTTTCTTCTTCTTTCAGACGTAGCACCCCATCGAACAGCTCCTTCTGCTCTAAAAACTGTGACATAAAAAGATGTTTAAGTGTTAAGATATAGGTAGTGCCCGGCATAGTCCGTCTATGACCAGTCAACGGACGCTACACTTATCCGGAGAGGTGGGAATGGAATGAGAGAGAGAAGGGTTGTTCTCTCCCAATGTAGTATTTTATTCTTTTTGCGGCAAAAATAGTAATTTGCGGCCTTATTAGGCCATTTGCCTATGAGAAAATATTTATGACACCACACGAAAAAGAAATCCTAAAGAAAAAATTTGGCGCAACCATTCAGCGGATCCGGAAAGACAAACGGCTTACATTGCGCCAGGTCTCTGCCTCCTGTCAACTGGATAACAGTAAGATTGCCAAAATTGAAGATGGGAAATTCAATGTGGCACTGTCCACGATCGTAGAACTTGCCCGAGGTTTGGGCATTGCCCCGTCGCTGTTGTTGGCGGAGCTGAACCAAGAATTCTAAGGGATAGCTGCAAGGATAATGGAGCAGGCTGCTGTAATCTGTTGGTCGGTGATGATCAGAGGGGGAGCGATTCGCATGCATTGAGGGGCGAAGAGGAACCAATCCGTCAGGAGTCCGCCGGCGATACATTGATCGATGATCTGCTTGTTTTGATCAAAGCTCCCGAATTCGACAGCGATGAGCAGGCCACAACTCCGGACAGCCCGAATGGCCGGATGGACCAGCAGGCGGCGGAATAATTGTTCCTTCCGGGCGACCTGTTCAATCCAATCTCCTTCAAGAAGCACCTGAAAGGAAGCCAGTCCGGCAGCGCAACAAAGAGGATGTCCGCCGAAAGTCGTTATATGTCCCAGCACCGGATCTCCGGTCAGTGCCCTCATTACAGGTTCGTCTGCAATAAACGCTCCCATAGGTAAGCCCCCGCCCAGTGCCTTTCCCAGCAACAATATATCCGGTATGACCCCATAGCGTTCGAATCCCCATAACGTTCCGGTCCTGCCAAAGCCTGCCTGGATCTCATCGAAGACCAGGAGCGTGCCTTTCTCATCGCATCGTTGCCGGAGCTGTTGCAGCCATTCTTTATCCGGTGTGTATACGCCTCTTTCGGCCTGTACTGTTTCGGCAATGACACAAGCTGTGCTGGTGGTGATCAGGTCGAGGGCGGCAGCTGTATTGTAGTCAGCGTGCCCGATACCGGGCAGAAGGGGCCGGTAGGCATTACGCCAATATTCGTCCCCCATTACGCTGAGGGCGCCCTGGGTGGAGCCATGATAGGATTGGTTGAAAGCGAGGATCTCCGTACGCCCTGTCACTCTTTTGGCCAGTTTCATGGCCCCCTCGGTGGCTTCGGCCCCACTGTTGGTAAAATAGATGGAATTCAGTGAAGGGGGCAGATGACTGGCTAACAGGGCAGCGTATTGTACCTGCGGGGACTGGATCAGCTCGCCATATACGAGCAGATGCAAGTATTTGTCTGCCTGGTCTTTGATTGCCTGAACAACTCTGGGATGGCGGTGGCCGGTATTGCATACGCTGATTCCGCCGATCAGGTCCAGGTATGCCTTACCGGAGGTATCATACAAATGCATCCCCTCTGCGCTGGCGATTTCAAGTCCTAGCGGATTAGGAGAGGTCTGTGCCACGTGGCGGAGAAACAGTCGGCGTGAATCTAAATTACTGTCCATGGTGCGTCAAAGTTCGTAATTTCGTGAAAACTCCACATCATGGCACTTATTTTACCCGTAGAAGGCAAATCGCCGCGCTTTGGCAAAAACTGTTTTCTCGCACCCAATGCCACTGTGGTGGGGGATGTGGAGATGGGTGATGACTGTAGTATCTGGTTCAATGCTGTTGTGAGAGGAGACGTCAACAGCATCTATATCGGCAACAAGGTGAATATCCAGGATGGGGTCGTCATTCATGCTACCTATCAGAAGACGACGGTTCATATCGGCAATAATGTTTCCATCGGTCACAATGCCATTGTCCATGGGTGTAGCATAGAAGACAGGGTATTGATCGGGATGGGCGCCATTATTATGGACAATGCGGTCATTGGCACCAATTCCATTATTGCTGCGGGCGCAGTTGTGCTGGAAGGTACCCGGGTAGAATCGGGTAGCATTTATGGCGGCATTCCTGCGAAAAAGATCAAGAATATCCCCCCCGATCTCGTTGCCGGGCAAATCGAACGGATTGCCAATCACTATTGCATTTATGCCGGCTGGTTCAAAGAGTCGAACGCCGTACCTACGCCCTAAAACATAGGGCTGGCTACCCATTTACCCCAGGGGGCGTATGATTAAATCTGGCAAGACCCTTGCAAATAAGCGATAATATTCGTAGGTTTAAATCGTTCTATTATACGATATCCCCATGAAACCGATGAAACGACCTAACGGCATACTCCTTCTTATTTTTCTGGCAATTTTATTGACTGGTTCTAGTTCCTGCGGATGGATGCACAATCTTTTCGGACCCAAGTATGGTTGTCCCAGCGATGGGAGAAACGTAGGTGCAGAGCGGATATTGGCGGGTGAGAAAGTTCCGAATGCGAAATGGAAAGGCGGAAATTAGTATTCTATTATATATCTTAAAATCCCTACACTATGAGCCCACTAACCCTACGTACTGATTTTGGCTGCACGGAAGCAGTCATCGATGACGATTGCGGCCTAAAGCGCTTTTATGAAGTTGCCAACATCCTTTCTGATGATCTCGACATCAAATTCACTCAAAAGACAGATGATTTCGACTCGCTGATGTGGGACTTTCTTTACAAGGGTCACATCCTGACCTTGCATTACAACATCTACACCGGCATTTCCATTTATCCGCGGAAGTTTCGTGAAGCTCCCCGGAAAGATAATGACGCTGTTGTGGAAGTGGCTAAATTTTTGGAAGGCAAACTACTCATCAATACAGCCAGACGCTATATGTCTTAAGTAGACGCATACCGGTCCGCATCGTGCGGCCGGACGATTGCCCGCCTAAATGTTTACAAAGGCCGCCTGTTAAACCGGGCGGTTTTTGCATTTTATGCTATATTTGAATACATGGCATCCCCCCTGAAACAAAGTGCTCCCTTCTATACCAGGCTGGCCATGGTGCTGGTCAGTCTTATAGCATTATTCTATATTGCTGTTCTGGGTAAGGGTATACTCGCTCCCCTGATATTCGCTCTGCTGTTCGCTGTCCTGCTGCTGCCCGTGTGTGGATTCATGGAAAAAAGGTTGAAATTTCCCCGTAGCCTGGCGTCGGTGTTGTCCGTGTTGCTGCTGGTCCTTTCACTAGCAGGCCTGCTGTACCTGGTGGGCTCGCAGATCAGCAGTCTGGCAGAGGACTGGCCTAAGTTCAAGCAGCAGGTCCTAACGTCGGTGGATAGCCTGCAGCACTGGATATCGCTCAAATTCCACATTCGGATCAAGCAGCAGATGACTTATGTCAACACTGCTACTTCCAAATTTTTGGAGACGGGGTCTTCCGTCCTTGGAGATGTGCTGGTGTCTTTTTCTTCGCTGCTGCTTTTCCTGGTGTTTACGCTGATCGATACTTTTTTCCTGCTCTATTACCGCAGGTTGATCATCCGGTTCCTGGTGGCCGTATTCCGGGAGGAAAACGCTGTTCTCGTATACGATGTCATTGCGGAGATCCAATCACGGATCCGGCAGTATATTCTTGGATTATTACTGGAAATGCTGATCGTTGCATCGGCCAGTTGCCTGGCCTTGTGGATATTGGGGGTCGAATATGCGATTCTGCTGGGGCTGCTCATCGGCCTGTTCAATCTGATCCCTTATATCGGGATTGCCACTGCCCTCGTGCTGAGTACGCTGGTCACCTTTGCCAGTGCCGGAACCGCCAAGCTAGTGCTGGTCATTTGTACTATTTTGGGGATCCATCTGGTCGATTCGAATGTGCTGCTGCCGGTCATCGTGGGATCGAAGGTGCGGATCAACGCACTGATCACTATCCTGGCGGTCATCATCGGCG
>JAMFSL010000114.1 GCA_026225275.1 Puia dinghuensis | reverse complement strand
GATTTATTCGCTCACTGGACGATCGGCGCAACGCCGTCGGTTGGATAATAGGAGCCGGATGCGGCGAGAGCCTCACGTCCGGTTCTGTGAGAACTTAGAGTTGAAACACTTTAATTTACTCGTTGAGCGGCATGAACATAAGGTACTTACCAGGTGTCACAAAAAGCGATGATAAAAAACCGGATACGCAAATACGTGCGTGTCCGGTTTGCCAATAAGCAGTCACAATGAGAATTCCTATTGCGCTATTTTTTTGTCTCTTGGTTTATTACAATACTACAGCCCAGGTAAAAGAACCATATGAGCCGCTTCATGGTGGTAGTTATTCCGGGCTCCCTGAAAGCGGTTCTCCCGACCCATTGATACGTTACCAGTGGAAAAACCCTAAAGCGGATGATTCATTGCAGGTCTATACCCTTCGGCCAAAACGAATATCAGCGACGCCTGTTAACTCGTTCCGGCAAGATAAAAATTCAATAACGATAACCGGAAAAGGTGAACTTTTATTTGATTTTGGAATGGAGAACGCCGGTTGGATCGAATTCGACAGCCCTGATCTTGCTGATAGCGATAGCGTAGAAATGAGCATCAGCGAATATGATCAGCCTCCCGCTTATCCATCAATTTATCCGCCAAAGATAGGGGCTCCGAAAAAATACGGAAACACCTACCGGCTCGAATTAAACACCGATCTATATGAGGGTGTACGGTACGGCTGGATTCATGTGCGGACATTTTCCGCGCCGTGGCATATCACCGCAGTGCGACTGGTTTGTCAGACCCGACCGACCAATTACACCGGAAGTTTTTCATGCAGCGATACAATGCTCACCCGGATATGGTATACAGGAGCCTATACAGTAAGGTTGAACCTGCTCAAAGATTACCTTGGGGCGATTTTAATGAATCGCGGCGATAGATTTTCCTGGACCGGTGACGCGTACCCCGCCCAGGCAGCTTCCATGGTCGCCTTTGGAAATTATAATTTTGTAAAGAAAAATATCGACTTTACCGCTAATCAGAGCAACGGCATCAGGAGTTATGCGCTCTATTGGGTATTGAGCCTGGTCGACTATTATAGATACACCGGTGATTCCGCAACACTGAGAAACTACGTGTCGAACGCCTGTGCAAAGCTGGATGACGCCTACACGGTTTATGGAACCAATCCTAATCTGGAGTATTACGGCTGGGACGAGCGGTTGGGCGCCGGATTTGAACACCCGAACCTCCCGGAGCCGCAGAATGCTTATAAAATGCTTTCAATACGTGCCTGGGAAGAATTCTCCGGAGCCATGAGTATGTGTGGCCGGACAGACCTGCGGGACAAGTACAACAACTATGCAAGCGAGAAAATCCTTGCCTTAAAGAAAGATACCACGTGGTATCAGGGTTTTGGCCTTCATGCAGCCGCGGATGCCGTTACAACCCGATTATTGAGTACTGACGAGATCAGGGGGATTTACGAAATGAGTTTTACAGACAGGGTAAATCGCCTCTCCTATTCCCCATTCAACCAGTATTTTATCATCCAGGCTTTAGCCTTAATGAATAAATATGACGACGCATTGAGTTCCATACGTGACCTATGGGGTGGCCAGGTAAAATACGGTGGCACCACTTTTTTTGAAGATTATCGGCCATCATGGAACGCAGTTGTGCGGAAGAACGGACCGGTACCCAACAATCAATGCGGCTTTACCAGTCTATGCCATCCCTGGGGCGCCGGCGTTACAAAATGGCTTAGCGAGGAGGTGCTGGGGATAAAACCGACTTCACCCGGTTTTGCGACATTCGATATACTTCCGCACCTTGGCAGGACACTGACGAACGTTTCAGGGAAGACATCGGGTCCGCTGGGCGATATAAACGCGGGTTTTAATGTTTCCACCGGCGTATGCAGTATGTCATCACCTGCGGGCACTATTGGACGAGTTGGTATTCCGAAAGTGGAAAAGAATATCTCCAGGATAGAAGTCAACGGTATGCTGGCGTGGGACGGCATTTATCATGCAGTGGCCGGTTTGGGCGGCGCCAGCGAGGATGCTCAGTTCGTCTATTTTACAGACGTGCTGCCCGGTACCTATAAGTTCGTGACGGTCTATACGGGTACTACATCCCGATATTCCGAACCGGCCTGGATCTATCTTGCCAGATGCACCGGAATCGATTCGACAACTGGCGGGGATTGGGGCAGGAAATATGGAAAAGACGGCTACTTGCTCTGTAATTATAATGGGAGCGGCAGCGATAAAAAGAACCTGCCGCTCTATGTTTCTTCTATCACTTACTACAAGGTAAAGGGAAATGGCCAGCCCCTTAATGCAGTTTGGGAATCAAATACCGATGATCGCAGGGCACTGGCTCCGGATACAGCCAACAGTTTCCCCAGAAATGCCACTTGTCTATATGCGATGGATGTCGATCAGATCGGTTACACCTTTACTTCCACCATTTCCATAAAAGGCAAACACGACTATAAGATATCACTCTATTTTCTCGACTGGGACCACCAGGGAAGAAAAATTGCGGTTGAAATGTTCGACTCAGCTACATCCAACCTCATTGCGCCTGTAGAAATAGTAAAAAGCTGCCGTGGCGGCGCGTACCTGACCTATTGCTATAACAAATCGGCGAAGTTCCGGATTAACAGGGTGCGCGGCGACAATCCAGTATTGAGCGGAATATTTTTTGACCCGGCTGTTACCCGGCACACCGGTGTTTATATAGATAGACGCCCTACTGCCTCTTTGAGATTACAGTGTAAAGATGAGGGCGTGGTTTTAAAACATGGTGACGGTATGGATAGCTGTGACATCTATGGCGCCAGGGAGGCGATAGTGAACAAGGTCGGTGATTCTTTTTATCTCTTTTACGACGGGGCGGGAAAGGATGGCTGGGAAGCCTGTCTGGCTAAAAGCACTGACCTTAGAAATTGGATTAAAATCGGGTCGGTTCTCCCATTGGGCGATTCATCCAGAAATGATTCCAAAGCTGCATCCTCGCCATGGATAATAAAAAGCAAAGACGGTTGGCACATGTTTTACCTGGGTACCCCGCATGCTACACCAGCGCCCGACCGGATTCCAGCTTTTCCGTATCTGACTATGAAGGCAAAAGCCAACGCTATAGAAGGTCCCTGGATCAAGCAATATGAGGTAAATCCGTTCACCCTCAAAAAAGATAGTTACTACTCCTTAACTGCCAGCCCCGGTTTTATCATAAAACACAATGGAGCGTTTATCCAGTTTTTTAGCGGCTCGATGGAGGATGGAAACGCCGTCAAAAGAACTTTGGGAATCGCAATAACTAAAGACTTAAACGGTTCATGGAAAATAATGGATAAACCTCTTTTTCCTTCGGATGAGCAGGTTGAAAATTCGAGTGTATATTATGATCAAAAGAGTAAGACATGGTATTTATTTACCAATCATATAGGAATTACAAAAGATAACGTGGAATACACGGACGCTGTTTGGGTTTATTGGTCAAAAGATGTCTATCATTGGAATGAAAATAACAAAGCGGTCGTTCTGGACAGTTTGAACTGTTCCTGGGCAAAGGGTGCCATTGGAATGCCCTCGGTCGTTCGCATTGGCGATAAATTGGCAATGTTATATGATGGCGCTCCCGGGAACAGCATCAGTCATATGAAGAGAGATATAGGTCTGACCTGGATACCGCTGCCTTTAAAAATATTTTGAGCAACCGGGGTCCGCATAATATGCCAGAAAGTACAACAAAAAAGAGGTCCTGTAAAAGCGGATGCGAGCCCTTTTGATCTACTTTTGAAATCCTGAACCTGCAAATTTCAAATTTTACAATGAAAAACGAACTTTCGGCTGAAGAGATAGCTTGGTATCAACGTGATGGATTCTTAGTCAAGGAAGACTTTTTATCGCCAGGTGAACTGGGGATTTGGCGTGAAGCGCTCGATGAAGCGGTGGCAAAACGGAACGGCAGCAAGCTGCCCGATAGAGAAGAAGTATATGGCAAGGGCGATAATGACGACAAATTCTATTACGACAATGTATTTGAACAGCTGATCAATCTCTGGCAGGACAATGAAAAGATGAAGAAGGTCATGCTTGACGAGCGCCTGGGCCAAATGGCCGCTCAGCTCGCGGGCGTGGATGGCATCCGCATCTGGCACGACCAGGCGCTCATCAAGAAGCCTTGGGCCAACCCCACTTCCTGGCACCTCGATACGCCTTACTGGTCATTCAGCGACCGGCGGGCCCTGTCCATATGGGTGGCGCTGGACGACGCGACTTATGAGAACGGCTGCCTGTTTTTCATCCCCGGTTCCTACCAACGGACAACCTTTGAGAACCCGGGCATCGGTAAGAATATGGGGGCCATTTTTACCACCTATCCGGAATTCAAAACCAGCCGCTCCGTAGCCGCGCCGATGAAAGCCGGCAGCTGCTCCTTCCATAACGGACTCACTATCCACGGCGCCCATGCGAATATGACACCCGGCTATCGGCGGGCCATGACCTGTGCGTATATGCCCGAGGGGGCTGTTTTCAATGGCATTCAAAACATCCTGAGCGATGCGGAATTCAATCGTCTGAAAATCGGCGACCTCCTGAATAACGACGCCCGGAATCCCCTCATTTACAGCCAGCAAAAATAGGATTATGCAGTTGAGCCGAATAGGTATAGGATTCTTTTTACTGGCGGTGCTGCACGCGGCTGGCCAGCCGAAACCGGTCGCGATCCGCGCCGCGGGTATCAGCATGCAGCTTATGTATGTCGGCAAGGCAGCCATTACGTCGCTCAGTGTCAACGGCCAAAAAGTCATCGACAGCACCGACGGCGTTTTTACTTCGATCAATGTGGCGGGCACAACGTATTCCTCCCTCCAATTGACCTCGACCCCCGTGCTGACCATGAACAAAGATGTTATCCGGCTCTCCGGTATAAGTTATGGGGATGCCCGCCTGACCATTTCAGAAGTATGGACTTTCACTACAATCCGCGGGTCGATCCAATGGAATATCCGCAGGAGCCTGTCGCGGTCGTTGCCCGTAGAAGCCTCTGAAAGCCCGGTGTTCCAGTTTGATGACATCAACACCTGGGAAGGCGCCTACCAGGGTTATGGCGGCTTGGCCTGGTTCTATCTTTTCAATGAAAAGCTTTGTACCTACGGTGTACATACCCGGGTCTCCAACTTCTGGAACAGCAAAACTGGCAATGGCCTCTCCGTCTCCGTAGATGCCCCCGGGAAACAGGTCGCGATGAGATATACCCGAACCCTGGAGAACAGGCTGGCCTATGCCATCACGGTGTCGGACGAGGCCATGGTTCCCCGGTTCGACAGCGGCACCCACAGACGCCGTTATATCCGCGATAGAACCGATGTATGGGCGCCCTTTACCCCGGCATCCGGTGAAAGCGAGCAACGCATCACCCTCCGCGCCTTTGACTTTAATGAACGCTATGGCCGGGGTCAGTTCGTAGGCGTCAACGGTCAGGCCGTCGGCTCCGTATTGAACACGATCGCCCGGATCGGCGTTATCGACACCCTTCATTTCGGGGGGAATAGCTGGCATACCCCTTATGGACCCATCTGCTTGCATGAGCAATATATCGCCCAACTGGGCCTCGCCATCGACGACCCCGCTTATCTGAAAGGCTATCAAAGCTGTTTGGACTATTACCGTGACCACGCCATCGAGCCGGACGGCCGTGTCTTTGCACGCTGGGCCTATTCAGACGAAGATATGATGCCGGTGCAGGGCAACAAAGAAGGATTCTACGAAGCGCAATGGGGCTTTCTGATGGATTCGAACCCGGACTTGGTGTCTAACGTTTCCGACCTGTACGACCTCACCGGCGACAAAGCCTGGGTGCAACGCCATCAGTTGTCTTGCGAACGGGCGCTGGACTGGATTCTCCGACGGGATAGCGATGGGAACGGGTTGGTGGAAATGATGACCGACAGCGAGCAACAGCATCGGGGCAGCGACTGGATAGACATCATATGGGCCTCCTATGAAAATGCTTTCGTCAATGCTAAACTCTACCACGCATTGGTGAAATGGGCGGCCATCGAACGACAGCTGGGTAATTCACCAAAAGCCGCCTACTATGAAGATTTTGCGGCCCGGCTGAAAACCAGCTTCAACAAACCCGTGGATCAGGGCGGCTTCTGGGATGCCGCCGATACTTGCTATGTGCATTGGCTCGACCGCGATAAAAGCGCCCATGGACGCAATATGGTCACCCCCGTGAATTTCATGGCCATCGCCTATGGGCTTTGCGACGACCCGGCCAGAAGCAAGGCCATCCTGGACAAGATCGAGACGCAGATGGAACGGGAACACCTGTTCTTCTGGCCATTGGCGATGACCTCTTACGCAGTCGGCGAAGGCAAGTCATCCCAATTCCCATTTCCCGCTTATGAGAACGGGGACCTTTTCCTGTCCTGGGGCGCCATCGCGGTAAAGGCCTATGCGGACTATGATCCGGCACTGGCCCTGCGCTACGTCCGTAATGTGCTGGACCAATACAGCAAAGACGGGCTGGCCTTCCAGCGGTACGGCCGCCTCCACCAGGAGGGGCTGGGAGACGATATCCTGTCCGGGAACAGCCTGGCCATCGTGGGCCTGTACCAGGCCCTTTACGGCATCAATCCCCTGTATAACCGTTTTTACCTCGACCCCCATATCACCCCGGAGCTGGGAGGTACCCGGCTGAAATACAATTTCAGGGGTCAGCACCTGACGATCCTCCTCGATACCAACCATTATTCGGTTTCAGACGCAAAGTTCACCGTGGTCTCCCCCAGGGCCTTTGGTTTTTGTGCGACGAAGAACGAGGTATCCTATTTTCACGGGAACAGCTCCATCCCCTCTCTGGAGGCCACCTCAGAAAATGCTTTGACCCTGGCCGTTACTCAATGGAGCGACAGCGCAATGGCTTGGACCCAAACCGCCGGTACTACACAACCCGCCGGAATTACGCCAACCCCGGGGACGCCGCCCGCCGTATTGCGATACCGAGTCGGTCAGTTGTCCCCTAATACGACCTACGCTTTGGCGGTCGGGGGCCGGCCGCTCAGGCGTTACCGGAGCGACCTCCGCGGGGAGCTGTCGATACAAATCACCCCCCGATCACCGTCCGAAAACATGAGCCTGACCATCGTCCGAAAAAATCAGCTTGACCCATGACCGTTAAGATACTTAGCCCGCAGTGGGGTCACGAGCACCTTCCCCTCACCAGTTTCCTGGACCGCATCCGGGCGGCGGGCTATGACGGCATAGACACCTGGGTGCCGGAGGATCCTTCCGACAAACGCCTGCTGTTCGATTACCTGGACCGGCATGGGATGTGCTGGGTGGCCCACCAGCATCGCGCAGAAGGCGCCACCTTCCAGGCCTTCCGGGAGTCCTTCGCCGCCAACCTAAGCTTATGCGCGGAAGGGGCGCCCTTGCTGATCAATTCACATACCGGCAGGGACTACTTCCCCCTGGAGCAGCTCATCGCGCTGGTGGACATCGCCGGGGAGTTCACCGGGCGGACGGGTATCCCTGTGCTGCATGAAACCCATCGGGGCCGAATGGGGTATTCTCCCCAGGCTGCCGCCACACTCTTCTCTTTACGCAGGGACTTGTGCATCACTGCGGACTTTTCCCACTGGGTATGCGTCACCGAAAGCATGCTGGAACATTTTGATTACACGTTGACAGAGGCCATCCGACGGAGCCGCCATATCCATGCCCGGGTCGGCTTCGAGCAGGGACCACAGGTGCCTGATCCCCGGGCTTCCCGATGGGGCTACGCAGTCAACCATTTCCTGGGCTGGTGGGATCGCATTGTCGAAACCAACGCCGGGAACCGTATTCCAATCTTGCCCATCACAACGGAATTCGGACCTCCTCCTTATATGGCGGTTACGGAACCAGGCGGTCTGCCCGTCTTTGATCAGTTCGAACTCAATACCTACATGCTGCATCTGCTGCGTAGCAGGTACAGCATGTATCGTTAGTTTTCGTTGCGATAGCTTCGGGGAGAGACGCCGTTCTTTTTCTTGAACAGCTTGGAGAAATAATAGACGGACTCAAACCCCGTATGATTGGAAATTTCATTGATATTGAGCACCGTTGAAGTCAACAATTTCTTCGCCCTGTTTAGGCGGACATTCAGATGATATTGGTTGGGTGATTCACCGGTGATCCGCTTAAAGGCTTTTCTGAACGCGGAGTAGCCCATCGGTAGCTCTTCGGCCAACTTCTGCATATCAATGGTATGTTCAAACGACTCCTGGATCATGAACTTCGCCTTGGCGATCAATTTGCCGACCGGGTCTGGGTGTTCATCCCGGTGAAGCGCGACATTGTTCAGCAGCCCCAGGATACGCATAGTGATACCCGCGATCTGTTGGGGATACCCCGTCAGCGACGCCTGCACTGTCTCCAGCAGCTCCTGGAAAAAGATAAGTATATCCTTGTTCATTCCCAGGAAGACGAAAGGTTTCTGCAGGCTGAAGAATCCAGACCCCATTAGCTGTTCGATATACGCTCCGTTGAACCCCACCCAGTACTCCTGCCACCCTGCCGCAGGGTCCGGCTTGTATCGGTGCCAGACACCCGGGTATAGAAAGAAACAGGTTCCCGCCTCGACTTCCGCCGGCGTCGTATGCGCAGATTCATATACCCCCTGGCCCTTCGAAATAAATACGACGTAATAGTCATTAAGAATGCGGCCCCTGTTCCAGGTCAGATGATGACTCGAAGGATGTTCCTGGTTGGGATAGTGGTCATGGGGGACGACCCTGGAACAGCCTGTGGAGGTGATGTACATGCCCCAACGTTCCTCTATGTCGGTTATCGTTAAGTATTTAAAGTAGTTAGCAAGCATAGGAAAAATGTCAGAAAGTACAAAAATTAAAGCCAATAGTACAAATATGTCCCTTCTCCGATTTATCGCTTTTATTTCCGACTGCTAATTTAACTGAATTTGCTATTAAAAATGATTCGCCTTTTGTTATGCCGAAATTATTAATTGATTCCAAATCGTATCGATGACGACGAATCGAATGCTATAATAGGAAAGTGTTACAGCAAAAGTGGATTTGGTTACATCTGTTTATTTGTCGTTGAGTAACTCTAGCAGGATCGTTGAATGTATCGTCCGGGTATTTAACCGGCTTACTAAAAGTATTGTGAGTGAAATTACCTAGGATACTGGATAACTGTTATCTGTTCTGCAACCTGCCGCTTCTTCTATCGTAGTCCTGTATTTACCGGTAAAGAGTCGATGGTCCGGGTCGACAAAGCCGGCCTTGATAAATGATCTTGTTTTTTTTGCGCATCTGCATGGGTTATCCTGGTTGATCAATCCGCATTTGTCTTGCATGAAATTGTAGAGATCCTTTTTGGCCCGGGACAGCATCATTCTGAAATTTTCCTTAGAAATGGACAGTATTTCACTGCCGGCAGCATCTTTGATTCCGAACAGTTCTGCCAATATAAAGACCATGCGGTGCTTTTCGTCTAAGCACATGAGCATGCCGGACATGCAGGTTTGTTTGGTCTCTTCCGCCAGCAGTGGCGCATCCGCCCGGTATTGCTCATCGGCTGCAAGGTCGGAATCAGGCGTATTTTCCAGTGTTACCCCGAACTGTAGGAAGGTTAGCTTTCTTTTGCCGGCTGCTGCCTTCCGCTCATTTAGGATGTGGTTAACGGTGATCCGGTACAACCAAGTAGTAAAGGAGCTATCTTTCCGGAATCCCTCCAGTTTGGTAAGCACCTTGATAAGGACTTCCTGGGTGATATCGGCCGCATCTTCTCTGTTCCAGGTCATTTTCAGGCTGAGGTTGTAGATAAAATCCCGGTGCCGCTGCAATAGTTCTTCCAGAGAGCTTTTGTCTCCCTGCAGGCTGGAAAGAACGAGCGCTTCATCCGTCAGGTTGGAAGGAGGGGGCTTCATATTGTCGCTTTATACAGGTTAGACCATTTTATTTTACCCTTGTAACGGTAAAATAGAACTTTTTTTGGACGCAGGTCGACGATGAAGTCGTTGATGTGGCCGATGTTGCCGTCGGTGGCGTGGATGTGGTACCCGCTGATTTTGTGACAGATTCTCAGATGGTGGTCTTCGGTGGGTTTCTTTATTTTTTCCGGCGCCCTTATCAGGTCGGGGTCGATGACAGGCGTAGATGGGTTATATTATGGTGTCAAAAGTTCGCTGAGGAAGAAATGAAGCAATCTGTGCAAAGACATATTTACCCTGATTCATAAACCTCCTGATTTTCAGAAAGTTATGAATTTGTCAATTTCAAATCGTCACGGGCCCAAAATCGCTTAAAATACAAGCCTATCAATGGAGGGTTGGAGTTAATGATGCTCGTAACCGCACAACACCTGTCCGCTTTCAATACACAGCTCATTTCACCGAATATATATATAATTGAAATTCAATACATTTACAGTTGGCACAATAATTACTGTTGATTAGTGATTAAATCGCTTGCTAGCGCAGGTAAATCCGGATTCTGTATTCCCAAAAATGGACGCTATTTTTAACAAGCCACAGTAAGAAAGTGACCCGCACATGCAAATTAAATTTACCCTTTATAAATTTAAATTTTTATGGATAGCGCGATAAACGATTTGTTTAAAAGCCCTTTAAGGAGGCCGGAAACAGGCCTGAAAATAATTCGGATAGCCATTGGGCTTATTATCGGCGTACATGCGGTTCACGGCTTAGTTAACCCTGCAGCCACTAATGGCTTTGGAGGATATCTTAGTTCACTTGGATTTCCGTTTGGCGTGGCATTGGCCTGGTTAATTCAGTCAGTGCAGTTTTGCAGTTGCATAGGACTGATTTTTGGCCGGCTGGTATTACCATCATGTATTTGTCACCTCGTTATATTATTAGTTGGGATAGGGCTGGTTCACTTTAGTAACGGATGGTTTGTAGTTGGTGAGGGAAGAAATGGCATGGAATATAGCATTACACTAATAATGTGCCTTTCCGCAATTTTATGGGCTTATTGGCCTTCCAGGCGTTAATGATGGGGAATAAAATGGAAAGATCGAATGGTTCTTTGTCAACCCGTGTCTGGATTCCCCTTGGAGCTGCGCTTTTTCTTGTAGCCCTGGCGATTTCAGCGATTGTAGTTCCGCAACTTCGGCTTCTTCACCTCCTCCAGTCAGTTATTTACATTGCCATCGTTAGTCTTGCGCGCCGCAATAGTGCATGGGGGTTTGGCGCGGGCGTTTCGATCGGCGTCGCCTGGAATAGTCTTAATCTCTTCGTGACCCATCTCATGCAGGCGGGAACGGTTGTATTCTGGTCTTTTGTGCAAACCGGACACGTACAACGACTTGAGACGATGATGGTGCCGGTCGGTGGCATCGCACATTTCATTCTTATTATTGCTTGCGTGGCCGCGCTCTTCAATCAGCCGAAGGATAATAAAAAATGGTGGGAGTTCACTGGCGGAGCTGTTTTGACCATTGCATATATGGCCCTGATTGTTCTTATCGCCCGGCCGCGCTAAGGTTCGAAGCCGCTGGAACGAATGCCCGGCTTGTCTGACTTAAGCTTTACCCGCTCCTCAAACTCTTCACCGTTAGGTTCTGGAGAAAATGGTAGTCAAAAAAATGCCCGCCGTCGCTAAAGCTATGGCGGGCGAAGGCGGAGAGGGAGGGTGTCGAACCTACTCCACCAAATCCTTATCTGTAGAGGGTTTCAGGAGATTTGATTGTTACAGGTCTCTTAAAAGTCTCGCTTTAAAAAGAACAATAATACGTATCCTCGAATTATAATCGTAAACGCCTCTTTCACAAAGAACTCCTGCGAATTTACTGAAGATATTTCAATTGAAATATTATTGGTCCGAGCCCTGCAACGACGACACATAAACTGTTAAAGCCTCCGCATTTCGGCGGTTTTTCATTTTAGAGCGGAGCCACCGAACTTGTCCAATCGCTGCGGCCATGAAATAATAAAAAGCACAAAGGGCTTTGCCGGTCGTATGTTTGCCTCCCCTTCCCACCATTAGTCTGCACCTGGAGTTTTTGTCCCCAAATGAACTATAGAGAAGATTATGGTAGGGTTTCTAATTTCCACGGAAATGGCTATCTAAATATTCCTTCAATATCACCGCATGATTATGGACTTCATCCTTTGCCGCGTAGATAAGCGTAATTCTCGGAATACTTATATGTTCCGCAACAAAGATTGGAATGGCAATATTATTCTCAAGTTCTGCCAGATAACACTTTTCAAATTGCTGCCATCGATCTATCCTGTGATCAAACCAAATTCTTAATCCTACCGAAGGTGCCAAATCCTTTTGCCATTCCTGGATCTCCAAATCTTCTTTGCTCTTTCCGCGAGGCCAAAGCCTGTCTACCAGAATTCTAACCCCATCTTTTTCCAATGGAGTATCATACGCACGCTTAATATTTATTATTGGTTTCACCTGAATTGAATTAACATCACGTGTTCAAATGATGTGTTCCAGGAACTTCTTATTCCGGTAAAGGAATGGAAGACATGCAGCGCTGATGCCCAGGATGAGTACGATGCCGGTAAGAAGGCCCCTGAATCCGTTGTCCAGCCGATAGTCGTTGAAGCGGACGAGTTCTACCGACTTCCATGTCAGAAAAGCCGTGAGCAGGAGGATGGCTACCATGTATAAGACATCGCCCTTTCCGGAGACCCGCAGGAATGCATAATAGGCTATGCCTACCAGTAAAAGGATCAGGTTGACGGCAAAGATGAGCGAGGACACATTGATGATCGACGACGGGGCATAACCTGTCAGGCTCCTGTAACCGATATTATAAGTCAGGCAAATGAGCGTGTCGATGATGCCGACAAAAAGACCGGTCATCATAGCTTTGAAAAAAATGGATTGATGTTCGTTATTCATTGTTTGATGATTTATACGTACGTAATAATTTTCTTCCCTGCACCAGTATGCGGCGGGTGATGGCCGGCGACTGATAGTGTTGTTCTTTCTGCCGCTGTTGACTATAAAAGGCCAGGAGGCTGCGGGAAGTGATCACCCCGATGACCTTATCGCCATCCTTATCGTCCCGTACCCCAAGGCTATCAGTATTGTATTTCCCCATCAGCTCGGCAGCCAGGCCTGCATCGTCGGATGCATTGATCCAGTGGATCGGGGCCGATGCGGTCTTCACGGGGATTACTAATTTCCGTATAGTGACGTTGCGAAGGATATCGGGTTCATAGGCATCGGGGGTTTTAATCCCGCGGCGTTGGATCTTTTCGGTCATGATACTGCCCTTCATGAGGAAAAAGGACACGAAATAAGCTGCTACGCAAGCCCCGAGCAAGGGCAGCAGACCATGGATCTGGCCGGTCGTCTCCAGGGCAAAGACAATGGAAGTGAGCCACGCGCGGGAAGCTCCTGCAAACATCGCGGCCATCCCGATAAGGGCGGCTGTAGCCGGGTTTATTTGTGAACCCGGAAAATAATGTATCACCAGCCCGCCAAGCAAGGCGCCCAGGGCTCCGCCAATGGTGAACAGAGGCGCCAGGGTTCCCCCAGAAGTACCGCTGCCCAGGCTGATGGACCAGGATATATACTTGAGAAAGCAGAGCGCGACGATCACCTTCAGAGGAGCCGTGCCTGTCAACAGGCGTTGAATATTATCATAACCTACCCCCATAGTATGCGGCGCAAAATAGCCGACGACCCCGATGGCAATGGCCCCCAGGGCAGGCCACCACATCCAATGGATAGGCAGTTTTTCAAAGCCATCCTCGATCCAATAGACCGAGCGGGATACGAAGGCTGCGGCCACGCCAATAATAGCGCCCAGCAATATATACACCGCGAGGGCCGTATTGGAAGGCGCCGGGATGTCCGGCATGGTGAAGACGGGCTGGTGGCCGAAAAGCAGGATATGCATACCGGCGCCCGTGATGCAGGCCAGTGCGACAGGAATGATTGACCGGGGTGAAAATTCGAATAGCAGCAGTTCAACCGCCAGCAAAACCGCTGCTAAAGGACTCCCGAAAATGGCCGCCATACCTGCACAGGCGCCGGCGGCCAGCACGATCTTACGTTCCGCAGGGGAAATATGTATCCATTGACCGGTAAAGGAGCCGAAGGCAGCCCCGGTGGCAATGATCGGCCCTTCCGCCCCGAAAGGACCGCCAGTACCTATCGAAATGGCGGCCGATAAAGGCTTGAGCAAGGTGATCACTGGAGGAATCCGGCTTTCAGCCAGAAGGATCTTTTCCATAGCTTCGGGAATCCCGTGTCCGCCAATAGCTTTAGAACCGAACCGGGCCATCAGTCCTACGATCACGGCCCCGGCAATAGGTACGGCCACGACCATCGCGCCTAATTGGTTGCCGGCAGGGGAAGCCGGCCCGAAGGAAAAACGGCCGTAAAACGAGAGGTTGGTAATGAAGTCGATAAGATACACCAGGCCTTTGGCGACAAGGCCGATGAATAGTGCGTTGCCTACCACCTGGAGACTAAGGTAGAATACCCGTTTATTAACAGGAAACTGCCTTTTGGCCGAAATTCGCCGGGACGGATTGCCTAAAGCCGGTAAGAGGGGAATAGTATTGCCGTTGGTATGCATAATTGAATGCAAAGATATTGCATAAACAATATTTTTTAGCATATTTTTGGAATATTGATGTAGATAATATTGCAAATACCATATAATGAAAGAATTAACCTGCAACCTTGACCACTGTTTTTTGTGCCGGCATTGTATGCCCGAATGGAAAGAAGTAACAGCCACGCACAAAAAGACCCTGATGATCAAAAAAGGGAAAGCCCTGTTTACTGAGGGAGAGGAAGTAAAGGGTATTTTCTTTCTTTATTCCGGGATTGTCAAGATCCACGCGCCCTGGACGGACGGCAGGGAGTTGATCATCCGTTTGGCACGCGGGGGGGACATCGCCGGGCATCGGGGGTTGGGCGGTAATGCCTTCTACCCCATCTCCGCCACGGCGCTGGAGGATACGGTGGCCTGCTTCGTGGGCAATGATTTCCTCGAACTGAGCATGAAAGCCAATCCATCGCTGACCTATACGCTGATGCAATTCTACGCTACGGAATTACAAAAGGCGGAAAAGCGGCTGCGGGATATCACCCATATGGAGGTCAAGGGCAGGATCGCGGGCGCCTTGCTCGATATTCTCCGGAGCTTTGGGACAGATGAAGATCAGTTCCTCGCCTTGAAGCTGACAAGGCAGGACATCGCGGCCTATGCGGGAACGACCTACGAAACGGTGTTCAAGTTCTTTGCAGAGCTCACTGCTGCCGGAGTCATCACTTCTTCGGGAAAAGATATCAGGATCAACGGCCTGGAGAGGTTAACCCAATTGGCGGGGCGCTAACGTAACGCTTCCCTGTCGATAGTAAATACAAATGCTTCAAATGAAGACTGCTGTCGGTAATGATCATACAATTCACCCAGTATCGATGTCTCCATATCCGTCATATCGCAGTCCAGCACAAAAAGATCATCTTCTGGGTACTTCGAATGCACGCTCGGTCTACAACCTGAATTTTCTACTGCGGCGAAACCGTCGTGGAAGGGTCGTCATGCTTAGACCTGGGGAAGTTGCAACCTTTACCCATTATTCACAATCCCTATAAGCCGGATTGTTTCGGAGAGGGGGGGTGTCGAACCTGCCCCTCCAAATCCTTATCTGCAGCGGGTTTCAGGAGATCTTGCAAATAGAGGTCTCGCAAGAGTCTCGCAATATATAAAACAATAATACGTGTCCTCAAATTCCTATCGTAAACGCTTGTTTCACAAAGAACTTGGGCGAATTTATTGAAGATATTTCAATTGTTAATAGTAGTGGTTCGAATCCTTTCAAGACTTACAACATCATCAAGACCAAACTATTCAAAATCAGCGTGAAGTTCATTTTCGTGGCCTTTGGCAATTATCCCTTATTCTCTTATAGTGATTCGCCTACATCGCAGTTGAACTCCCTTTTTTCAGAAATCTTTTTCCAATTCGTCCAAAATTCATTTTGAATTTTCCTACATTGGAACATCTTTGTCCCAGTGATGCAACCAGTAATGGACGATACCGTGCTCTTAAGAGCGTTCCAGCAAGGGGACGGATGGGCCGAAAAAAAGGTCTTTGATCGTTTTTTCGAGCCACTGGTCTTATTCTCCGAACGCATGACCGGGGACGTGCTCGCTTCCGAAGATATTGTTGTAGAAGTACTTACCAAGGCTATCGTAGGCAGGAATCTCCGGGGCGATGAGCTGGAGAAAAAACTGGACGACATTTATAAAGAATAACTTTCATTTTCACGCTCTTTGTACCGGGATACTGCTGGCGGCAGTATCCCGGTCATTTATACACGCTCAATCTGTCCCTCCTTCCCGCCAGGAAAAGAATCGTCAGCGCTTTTTCCAAGTATCCATACGATACAATTCTCGAACCGCTTTTTTATTGATTTAAAGCGGCTATTATTCCCAGGATTAGCTTACGATGTTGCAGCCCCCACAAGATCATAGTTTCGGCTACCGGAGCAAATGATTCGCCATGCGCGGTGATCAGGTATTCGACTTTCACCGGAATGGTTGGGTGGACAATACGGCTAACCAGCCTGTTTATTTCCAGTTCCTTCAGTTCTTTTGAAAGCATCTTGGAAGAAATACCAGGGATGTCCCGTCGTATTTGCGTGAAGTAAATGGTCTTATCCTTATTGATGGAGAGATAGAGTATGATCTGAATCTTCCATTTACCTCTCCAAATGTCTCCGAAATCCCGCAAGGATAACATCAGTTCTTTGCAATCCCCTATAGTGCCTTTGGATGGGTCCATAATTCATTCCGGGTTAGCTTTTGTTTACCAGGTTAACTGGAGGTAACCTGCATGAATTTACAACAACCTCTTTATATTTTTGTATAAAACAATGCCTGGAACTCTCCAACTGACAGCCGCGGCCCTGAGCGCAATTACCGGCAGCTTTTTCCTGCTCGCCGGGCTTTTGAAAATTTTCGGAAACCAACTACCTTTTTGGAAATGGGCGAAGACGAGCTACCTGCTGCGCTACCCTGTTTGGGTGTATTATGCTTCAGGCCTCATCGAGATCGCGACGGGCCTTGGCATTTTAATTAAGTCTTTCCGGTTTTGTTCGGCCCTTATTCTCATTCTGATGATCCTTTTGTTAAGCATTCACCCCCGGAAACCAAAAGAAAAAGCATCAGGTATATGGAGTGCCCTGATCTCTATATTGATTCTCGGCTTCATCGCCTATATGGCTTAGACTTCTGACAAAAAACCACGGCTGAAGATCGCGGGGGATCTGTTTTCTTCTGGTGGAGACCCCCCTAAATGCGAAAAAGGCCTGCAAAACCCCCGTTCTACAGACCTTTATTCTCGTTCGTATTTTCTGGCGGGCTCTACGATACAATTCTCGAACCACTTTCTTTTTGATTTAAAGCGACTTGCAAACATAGAGAATATACTCGGCTAAATCACATTATGAATAAATATTAAGTGTTCGGCGGTTTTCTCATTTTGACTTAACATTGGCTATGAAATACATTTTTTTCGGAGTTATATTAATATTCTTTGGTAAAGCAACTTTAGCGCAACAACCAAAATTCGAAGTGAAATTTTCCGAACCCTTGGCCGTCTTTATTTTTGTCCAAAACCTCTCAGCGCATTATCCCGATAATCCTTTTAAGAATGCCTTTACTACATCAGCATATAACGAGGCGAAATATAAAAATCTTATTTTAAGATTTGACAGCCTGACATTTAACTACGCTTACGAGTTTCCCACATTCCCTATCGGATCAAAAATGCCCGGGTTGACAGATCGGCTGTTGAAAAAGAACCTGATTGATTGCGGCTCACTGGAGGATTTCAAAATTAGATCACTTGGTTTGATCCCCAACTCCGAACTGCTTGAATTAACGGCCATACTTGAAGAATTTTCTCCGGTTTACCGGGAACTGATCTATATGCCAAACAAGAATAAGTTTAATCAGCAGCTCAAAAGCCTGTCAGCTTACATTATTTCGAAAAATATTCCTGCATATTTTGAAATGGGCTTACGATTTTATGGGACAACATGGGATAACTCCATTCCTTTTGAAATAGTCTTATATCCCCTCCCTAACCCCAAGGGTTTTACCGCTGAGGCCTTTATTAATAACGCGGTCAGTGCGATCCCAACAGGCGAAAAAGAATTTGACGGTGTATTAGGTATCATGCTGCATGAAATATTCCATATGATCTACAATGAACAACCATTAAAAATGAAGCAGGATATCAGCAGATGGTTTAGGGCCAACCCAAGCAGATGCAGCAATTATGCCTATTGGCTAATGAACGAAGCCTTTGCGACCGCCCTGGGGAACGGTTATGTATATGGCAGTCTTAGTGGAAAAGTTGATACCGGTGTTTGGTATAACCAGAAATATATAAACTTGATGGCTAAGAAAATGTACCCTTTGGTAACAGAATATATCGGTAAAAAGGAACCCATAGACCAGGATTTTATAAACAGCTATATTAAAATTTATGAAGATAATTATTCAGGCTGGTTAAATGAATTGGGCAATTTGCTTACTTACCGGTATGTGCTGACAGATGATGATAGAGATTTTGACATGATCGGGCACAATTACCCGTACACTTCCTATGCCGAGGAGGATGAGCCTGTAACCGGAATGACTATAGAGAAAATGAGTCACATACCAATTACCAAATTGGTGATTGTGTCAAAAACTCATCAGGCAGAATTGGAAATGTTAAAAAGGAGTTTTGCGGAACTTATGAAATGGCAATACGAGCCTGATAAAGAATTTGCTTACCATGTCTTCTTAAAGGACAAAACTCAACTGATTATCATCAATCGGTTTGCTACATCCACCATTGATCTTCTGAATAAGACGTTTTGGAGCGATTCGTCAAATATACCTGATAGAGAAAAAAGCACGGGGAAATTAAAACGGCCTTAGTGTATGATAAGTGTATGATATTCGTGCCTTTTGGCGGCAAAAAAATGCTCCGCGAAAGCGGGGCAAAAGATTCATCTGTGGCCCTTACGATACAATTTTCGAACCACTTTCTTATTGACTTAAAGCGGCTTGCAAGCGTAGTGGTTTAATAACCATGTGTTTGTGGGCCGTTTTCTATTTATACCTGATAAAACGCAGAGTGTATGGAAAAAATGATGTATGCGGACGCAAAGCCGGAGGTACGCCAGACGATCTTTCGGACACCGTTATAGAGGTTATCGGCTTGGAAGGTTTTTTAGGACGTCACGTATTTAATTATTTAAATTTGTTATTCGATAATCTGAAAAGGCATTGGTCATTTACAACCTTCCCAACGATTTCAACTCAGCCGAAGAGCAGGACAAGCCGGTGATCATCCGCTCCCACCAGGCAACCAGCAATTCAGCTAATAACAAAAGCATTATTCACCAAAATATGGTGGATATCGTAATAGCTGGGAAAAAAACAATTATTGATGTTTATAACATTACTTCACTGGAAGCAGGTGAACTGATGATCCTTTCTAAAGGCAGCTCGCTTATTTCCCAGGCGCTTCCGAAACAAGGACTTTTTCATAACCTTGTTATCTATTTTACCAACGAAGTGTTTGCCGAATTTTGGATTAAATATGCTACCAGCATCAGCGGGAGCGCGAAAGGCATTTCCAACCAACCCTTTATTACTTACCGCCAGGATGGATTTATAAATAATTACATTAATTCCGTTCTGCTTTTATTAAAATCACCATCTAAATTCTCTGATAAGTTTAAGCAACTTAAGCTGGAAGAACTGTTATTATATCTGCTTCAT
>JAMFSL010000113.1 GCA_026225275.1 Puia dinghuensis | reverse complement strand
TTATCCTATCCCATTGACTGAAATACAGTTGAATCCTAACCTGGTGCAGAATCCGGGCTGGTAAAATTATCAAGAACAAAAAAATAATAGCAATGTATATCTGGAAAAAAGCTTTTTATTTGGTTATCTTTTTTACGTCGGCTCTGATTGGCCACGCTCAAATCGACTCGACCCAGCATATCATCGACGGTCGTCGCAATAGCGGTGATCAGACCAAAAAACCTTATCTTATTCTGATCTGCGGGGACGGCTTTCGCTACGACTATGCCGAGAAATATCATGCGACCAACCTGCTGCGGTTTTCGGCGGAAGGTATTAGGGCCGAGTCGATGATCCCGTCCTATCCTTCCGTAACACATCCCAACCATTTCGCAATCGTCAGCGGCCTCTACCCGTCACATTCGGGGATCGTCGGCAACAATTTTTATGATCCGGCCCTGAAGAAGTATTTCAAGGGGTCCGAGAGCGTATGGTTTGGCGAAGAGCCGATCTGGATTACCGCTGAAAAGCAGCATATGCTGACGGCCAGCTTTTTCTGGATCGATGCCTCTACGCCGATGCGGGGGATGTTGCCTACCTATTATTATCAGGTAAATGAGAAAAAGAACGTACTGATCGACGAACGGATCCGGACCTTAAAGAACTGGCTGAGTCTGCCGGAGGACCAACGCCCGCATTTCCTGGCATTTTATTTCCCCGATACGGACCACCAGGGGCATGAATTCGGCCCGGATGCGCCGGAGACGGCTGCGGCGGTACGATACATCGATAGTGCTGTGGGACAGATCAACGATGCGGCGCAGGCTTCGGGTCTGCCGGTGAATTTCATCTTCGTCTCGGACCACGGCATGACAAAAGTCGACCAGACACATCCGGCCGTCATTCCGAAAACGGCGTTTGCCGACACGCAGTTTGTAGTCAATTATCAGACGGCCGTGGCCAATCTGTATGCCAAAGACCCTTCGTATATTCAGCCTGCCTATGAGCAGCTGAAGGCTGGTGCGGATGCCGGAAGCTATGACGTGTATCTGGCCGCCGACGTTCCCGAAGAATTACATTATGGCGCAAAGGATGATAAATATCACCGTATCGGAGACATCATAGTGATCGCGAAATGGCCGAAGACGTTTAATCCCCACTCCAGTATCGGGATTCATGGATTCAATCCTTATCTCGTGAAGGATGTAAGGGCTTCTTTTTACGCATGGGGTCCGGCTTTTAAGCAGCACAAGCATATTGCGCCTTTTCAGAATGTTGAGGTGTATGACGTGATGACAACAATATTGGGGATACAGGGCCTGCCTAATGATGGTAAGGGGGTACTGGCCAAAGAGATATTGAAATAACAGTGGCCGCGCCACGGAAAATGCCTGAAAAAAAGAACCGCTATAAATTATTGATTTATAGCGGTTTCGATGTTTTTTCTATTTGATTTAAGACGCATCCTCAATCCGCTTTTGTTTAGGCTCTTTTTGCTTTGAGCCGCCGGAGCCAAAATGATAAGAAAACGTAAACGTAGCTCTGGAGCTTACTCTGCGAACTTCTAAATCGATTAAGAGATCATCGCTGCTTCTTAAAAGCGACACCGCCCGGCCGTTGAAAATGTTATTGGCATTAAAGCTCAGCGAAGCCCTGTTTCCGGCGAAGGCATACTTTGCAGCTGCGTCCATTTTAAAAGCCGCGTGGTTTTTGTCCTGCAAAAACATAGCCGAGGCACGGTAATCTGCGCGGATTTGAAATGATAATTTTTGCACGGGTGTCACATTACTGGTGATGTTTGCATTCCAGCTAATCGCATTGTTGGCCGTTATACCATATTGCGGAGCCGCAGCATTATCCCGATCAAAGATATTTGCATTCGCCGTTAGGTCCCATCCTTTTAGCAGGTCAAAATGGCCGATCAACTCCAGCCCGGTGGTAATTGAGTATTTTAAATTTTCAGGCATCGTGGTTGTTTCATCATTAACCGGGGAGGCTTGAATAGATTTAATTACATTATTGATCCTGTTGGTATAGATGCCGGAGGTAAAGGATATATTTTGCCACGTTTTATTATAATCTAATTCCAGGTCAGTAACGCTTTCCGGTCTTAAACCCGGGTTACCCTTATTGTAATTTGTCGGGTCGGAAAAATCCGTGGTGGAATTTAATTGCCTTACCGTTGGCTTTGAAATCCGGTTGGTAAAGGTGAACTGCAATTGGCTATTGTTTTTAAGCTTTTCGGTGAGCAGCACACTTGGGTATATTCCCTTGACCGGCACTTTTACCGGGGCTGCAAATAACATATTATTTGCATTATAACTCGTAAAGGTAGCGTCGAGGTGACTATCTTCTCCTCTTACACCTGCCTGGTAGCTGAAATTGCCAATCTGGTCCTTAAAGTTCAAATAAACGGCGTTAACCTGGTTGTTGCTGCTAAAAAAATCGGTAAGTGTATAAAGCGGAGTTTCGCCCGTATTTAAAACGTTATAGGCATATTGGTCATTATTTCCGAGGGTGATCTGGCTGCGGTAACCATCCGAGAATTGCCCCGATTTACAAACTGGTAAAACATAATCTGCCTGTATATTATAATTATTGGCCTTATGCCTGGTGTCACTTATCAACGGTGTATCAATATTGGGTGATTCCGCTCCGTTAACAGGGTTATAACGGGTCGTATATTGCTGGTAATCCCTGAAACTGCCGTATGCGTAGGCGAAGTTGAACGCAAGTTCCTCTTTAGGCTTCTTAAAATGCAGGTTGTAGTCGAGATCTAATTCGTAACTGTTGCCATTATTATTTACGGTATTAAAGCGGTTGTAGGACTCAATAAGTGCGTCAGCTGCAGAATAATCGGTAAAACTTAAAAACTGATTCTCATGCCTGTTACGCGAATTGAAACTGGCGGATATACCTAATGTGCTCCCGGGCGTAAGTGAATAATCAATGCCGGCTTTTACAAACTGTATTTTGTTTCGGGTCACGTATGGAAAGGTTTCATGGGTGTACACAACCGAGTCAGGCGGATGGAAAAAAGTGTAGCTCTGGAACCCAGTGGTGACAGTATTTCCATCCTTCAGGCTATAGTTCCCGTAAAGGTTTATCTTGCCACTTTGGTAACTCAGGCTGGCATCGCCATTGTAGTTATCATTCGTACCGCCGGCAATATCTGCGGAGCCGTTTAATCCGGGCCTGCTGTTCTTTTTTAGAATAATGTTGATAATCCCTTCGCCATTGGCGTCATAATTAGCTGGTGGATTGGGGATCACTTCTATGCTTTCGATTGCGTTGGCCGGTATAGATTGAAGTATCTGGGTAATATCGCCATTTGCAATAATGGAAGGTTTTCCATCAACAAGGACTTTAACATTGGTCGATCCGCGAAGGCTTACATTACCATAACCATCGACTTGAAGGGTGGGTACGTTCTGCAACAGATCCGCCGCATTACCACCTTTGCTGACAAGGCTCTGGTCAACGGCAAATACCTTTTTACCGTCTATATTCTGTAATGCCTTCTTTTTGCCAGTGATGATAACCTCCGTCAGTAACTTGGTTTTTGATGCGGTCAGCGAGTCGGTTTGCGTTCCGGATATTTTTATATTGTGCTGCCCGTATCCGCTGACGGCGATCAGCATCATTAGACTGATGGCCACTATTTTTAAATGAAGTAATTGCATGAACTGGTTTTTGAAGGTCAAAGATGCCTTTGAAAAGAGGAAGGTCTGTAGAAACAGACCCTCGATTATGACGTATCTAAACGTCAAATGAGAAAACTTTGACAATAACTAAAACAGAATTTCCGCTGGAGGGGTCACGCCTTTTAAACGCAGGTAAATGGTGGTTTGGCCCCGTTGATGAGTTTGATGTTCGAATACTTTACCGAATAATCCGCCTCTTGTAATGTCATGCTTGCCAAACTTTGTCATTTCCTGCAATTGATCGGGCGTCATATTTTGAAGTGTGCTTATTACAAAATCGTAACTATCCATCACCGCTTTTGTGGTAGCTCCCTTCGTCGGGGACACTGTTTTTTCATTAACATCATGAGAGGAGCCAAATGTTTCCCCAATAGGGTTTGGTTTATCACTCGCGACAGTAGCAAAAATATAATTGGCATCCGCTATATGAAGCATTTGCTGGGCAAACGATCGGATCTCCGGCGTTGGTTTAAAACCGTAACCATCTTCGGGCATTGCATCCAGGTAGGATTTGGTGTATAATTTTGCCCGCTGCCATTCGGCTACCATTTGTGATTGCGTAAATTGAGCGAATACTGAACTGCTGACAAAAGTTAATGCCAGGACTGTAAATAATAGTGATAATTTTTTCATGATTGTGTTATTTATTAAGTGTTAGATAATTCACGATCGTAAGTTATTTGATCAGTAGCCAATCTTAAAATCACTTCGGTAAAATGAATTATTATTTCGACGGAATGGTTAATTATTTAGACCATTGCCCGTCGGTGTGTTTTTCGGGGTTTTTTAACCGACAGTCTGAATTTTTAGCACAATTGCAGAGAATAGTGGCCCAACGGTATAAAATAGTGTATGAAAACGTAGAAAGTTGGTATTTTTGAACATGAAGATATGGAGACAAGCACCCAATATTGTTCAGCTCCAGGTGGTGGTATGGATAGCCGTGTTGTTGCTGGTATTTTTTTCAGTGCTGCCGATGGAAGGTTTACTGAAATCAGTCATATACGCGGTAGTCACCACAATGTCATATGCAATCACTATTTACGGGAATATCCTGCTATTATATCCGGTATTTTATCAAAAAAGAAGATTCGTGTTGTACGGCATTTCGGTAGCGTTGTTTTTAACTGTAACAGGAATGTTAAAGGGTTACGCAGGCGATATTCTCTACGAGTATTTTCAGTTGGCAAAACCAGCCCCGGTTCATTTGCTTGAATTACTGGAATATGTTCCCGGTCTTATCCTGATCTATGTCCTCAGCTTCGTTGTTCGCATTGCCATTGCCTATTTCACTTTAAAACGACAGACAGAGGAAATCCTTTTGCAAAAAAGTCAGGCTGAACTTAATTTGCTAAAATCGCAGGTTCAGCCGCACTTTCTTTTTAACGCGCTGAACAGCATTTACTACCGGGTTTATAAAGTTGATCCGCCGGCAGCCGGCCTGATAGAACGCCTGGCTGATATTATGCGTTATTTTGTTGATGAAAGCCCAAAGGATGAAGTGCCGGTATCCACAGAAGTGGCATTTATAGAAAACTATATTGCGCTTGAGAGAATTCGTATCCTGCATGGCGCCTCGGTTAATTTCGAGAAAGCATATAACCCGAATCTGCGCATTCCCCCGATGCTGCTCATGACCTTTGTTGAAAATATTTTCAAACATGGGATCGACAAATCGCTGGAACAAAACCAGGTAACAATTTCATTGGTCCAGCAAAATGATCATCTGTTTTTTACCACCCGCAATCGTAAGGTAGATCCGGAGGCCAGCGATGAACCGGGCGGATTCGGGATCATTAATTTAACCAAAAGACTCAGGATGTTATACGGGGACAAATTCGAACTGACCATTGATGACGAAGGAGAATTATTCACTGCGTTTTTAAAAATTCCGCTTTCATGAGTCTAAGCTGCATAATTATTGATGATGAGCCTGACGCCGTCAACCTGGTGGAACTGCTGATAAAACAAAGCACAACCTGGGTACTGAAGGCGAAATGTTATAATGCACTGGAAGCGCTGGCGTTTTTAAAAGTGAACCAGGTTGATTTTATTTTCCTGGACATCAATATGCCAAAGCTAACAGGCATGGAACTCGCATCCTTATTGCCGCCCCGCACCAAAATTGTTTTCACCACGGCTTATTCGGAATATGCTGTTGAAAGCTATTCTTTTCAGACCATCGACTATTTGCTTAAACCCATCACTTTAAAACGTTTCCTGGCATCAGTCGAGAAAATAGAGCAGCATTTTTTAAAACCCGGGCCGGAATATCTGCCAAATGCTGAACAGGGCCCGGAGTTTTTTTTCGTGAAATCCGGAAAAACATTAAGGAAGATTTTATTAAAGGACATCCTGTATTTTGAAGGAGAGAAGGATTACGTAAGGCTGGCGACAGGCCAGGAACAGATGCTGATATACCGCCGCCTAAAGGACATGGAAGAGCAACTAAAG
>JAMFSL010000112.1 GCA_026225275.1 Puia dinghuensis | reverse complement strand
GCTTCTCAAAGCCGGGCTGGATTCTATCATCTGACTGAGCGTGAATTTTTTTTCAGTTTCCATGAGTCTAAAATAACAAAAATTGTGGTATAAGAGAGTATCGGAGATACACTGCTTTAGGCTATTTGGCTACGAATGAATACGAATTTGAAAACCAAATTTTATCTTCGACAAAAGGAGCTTAACTACGTGTCATGATTTCTAAGGCAAGTTCAGACCGCGTTTTGTGGAAACAATGGACAAGAAAAGTACGAGTTGATATTAAATTTTGGTAGAAAAGCTTTGAGCAGATATACTAGGGGACTGGATATTTCAGAATGTATTCCAGTTTGTCAAGCGATAATTGGGTTAGCATAGACATTTCGAAACATCAGATATGGATTTGGCTAAATTAAAAGGAAAAGCAGCGCTTGTCTTCATAGGATTCGAACCGCTAGTAACTTGAATTTGACAATGTTAGAGAAGTCCCAGCTTGTCGTAAAAATAGAAACCCGCTACCAGAGCGGGTTTCATAAGTTCGTCGGGAAGGCAGGATTCGAACCCGATGCCGGAGGCGGTTGAAGGGAATGGTCGTGACAAACACGGTGGAACACAAAAACCGGCTGTAAAATTGATCAGGGAATAGTAACTTGTCGATATAAATGCCTGACGTATGCTTGCAAAATTTCTTCTCCTTATTTATTTGCTATCCGCAAGCGGAATGCTGACAGCGCAGGATGTGGGGCTGCGGCCGGTCGAGGTCGTCAAATTAAAAGCCTGGATGTTTTCGCCGTCGAGAGACAGTAGCTTTGTCAGATTATATACTGCGCAGATGCGGCTGGCCGATCAATCACTAAAGGAGGACCCCCACCCTATCGACACGATCCGGACGGAAGGGTTGCTGCAGGGAGATCCGAAGAAGACCGCTACACAGCAGGCTTTGCGGGACATGCCGCGGATCTATGCGCTGGCGCTGAGATGCAAGATGGGGAGCCCGACCTATCTACCGCAGCTCACCCGCTATTTAATGGCCTGGGCGACCACTAACCATTCGCGGGGGGATCCCATCGACGATACCAACCTGGACCCGGTGATCGAGGCATACGATATGGTGAAGGGAATGCTGGCTCCGGCGGATGCCACGACTATCCGTGACTGGTTGAAGGCGACGGCGGATATGGAGCTCAATGCCATTTATAACCGGCCCGGCCGGGCAACTTCCACTAATAACTGGCATTCACACCGGCTGAAGATCGTAGGAGAGATCGCTTTTGCCATTGGGGATACGGCGCTGCAGGGTTATACCGTCAGGGGGATCAGAGATCAGATCGCGAGGAATCTAAATCCCGATGGGTCGAGCAGCGATTTTGTCACCAGGGATGCGCTGCACTATCATGTCTATGATCTGGAGCCTCTGCTGACACTGGCCATCGTGCTGCAGCGGGCCACGGGTGTCGATTATTATACGTATGTGTCTCCTGCAGGTACGTCGATCCGCCACTCGGTCCAGTGGTTACTGCCCTATCTCACCGGGGAAAAGACGCATGGGGAGTTTGTGAATAGCACGGTGGAGTTCGATCGACAACGCGCAAGAAATGGGGAGGCGGCGTATAAAGCCGGGACGTTGTTCGATCCGAAGAATGGGGTGAATACGCTGATGCTGGCCGCGTACTTCGATGCGGATCCTTCATTTATGCCGTTGGCGCGGAAGCTTAGTGGAACGGAGGATCTGTATCCGGGGTGGCAGGCGGTGGTGGATGCGGTGATGGTCAGTGGTAGAAAGTAAATCAGTAATTCCAAGCGTTTAGCTTTGCGCCAGAATGGCTTCGACCAACGTGTAGACCAAAGTACTCGTTTGCTTGTGCGCATCGGGCTTATCGGGGGGAAACGATGTGTGCCCCCGTCTGGCATTTGCCAGCGCGGTCTTCAGCAAGGGGATTGTTTTTTGGTGCAATTGTCTACCCTGCTCTTCTCCCTTTTTGCTGGCATCGTATTCCTGTATATATTGTTTCAGCATGGCTTCGTAGTCGTTGCGGTGACAGGCATGGTTGAATTCCCGGTAGTGAAGGATGATCCAGCACTCGAAGGCCTGATTACTCCATGCGACCCGGATACCATTCTCCCGAGCCATAGCAATTGCTTGACCAAACTGAAGGTCGGACGTTTCGTCTTTATCGAACACTACCCAATACTGGTCTACTTGCTTTTCCGCTGCGTTTTTATACGCAACAGCACTCTGGACAATTTTCAGGGCGTTTCCGCCAGCGACGAGTTTGGCCCGCTTTTTAAAGCAGCTAAAATAACCAACCTCCGTAGCCCCTTCACAAAAGATCAGAAAGCTTTCCCGGACTGGCTTTTGACTATGCGAGCGAGGGCGGTCGTAGTTTGGCTTGGCGCGATCCTTCCTACTCATGAGGGTATTGTTCTAAAAAATTCTCCAAATTCCCCAAGAACGGAACGCCTCCGTATTTGCCGTCAAGGTAATTTTGCTCAATCGCTTCTTTATTCCGCGCCTTTCCTTTGTTGGTCTTATACTCTGCAATGGAGTACAGTCTGGTGGCCCCGTACTTATTCTTCTCTGTGATCCAGACCTGATCCCTGCGAAGCAGGCGTGCGCTAAGCAGATTTGTATTGTGGCCGGCAAAAATGAGCTGTGCACCTTTGGTATTTATCCGCCTGTCCTGGAACATCAAAACTAACTTCTCCATCAGATTGGGATGCAGCTGCGCATCCAATTCGTCAATGACCAATACTTTGCCATAGTTCAACGAATTGAGCACAGGCCCCGACAGGTTAAAAAATTTCTTGGTGCCTCCTGATTCTTGTTTATCCAGAATGAACATGTGTTCCCCCACGACATCCCCCATCTCATCGAAAACCGCATGATGCGCCAGCACCTCCGGATTGCCAAAGATAGTGGCGGTGGTCAATTCCTGGATACCGGTATCCGCAAACCGGATCAATTTCTTCATGTCCCCCGCTATCTCTGTCTCTTCCTCAATTTGGTTAAGGGAGAATGCTGATAGCCGTCGTAGCGGTGTCCCATCAGTACATTGAAATTGACGAACCATTCCATCACGGTCTTCGACAGTTCGTCATTCAACTGGTAACCCAAGGTCAGAATCAGGACACTTTCCTTCGCCAGGCGCTGCTCATTGATGATCTTCCCTACTTTAAATAAATTAGCGTGATAATGCAAGGTATCTTCCTCGCGGTAGAATAATTCCTTTTCCTTAGATCGCTCTTTTAGTTCTTTCTCGTACAACCATTCCTCCAAAACGCGGTCCTTGTTGGCCAGAAAACCATAGCGGAACAATTTCTGTTTTACCACGAAGGATACCTCAAACTCAGTCGGCTCTTTGAGTGTCTCGGTAGACAGCCGAAACGGTTCCACCTGAATCTTATCCAGCACATTATCCTTGGCCAGCGAGGTCTGGATATGAAATTTCATCATGGCCATGGCGTCGATCAGGTTTGATTTACCACTAGCGTTGGCGCCAAAAATAGAAGCTACCGGCAAGATGGACATGCCGCTCATAACCACCGAAGCGGCTTGGGCGGGCAACGCATAGGTTTCCTTCAAGGTCGAAGCTTCCATCGACAGGTTAACCTGTTCATGGAAGGATTTGTAGTTCTTAACGGTGAAATTGAGCATCATAAGTCTATAATTTGCAGAATATATGCAAATATATGACTTAACTTTCTAAAAGAGGCGATTTACGGCTATTATGTCGCTCTGGTGGCGGTCGATTTCCGCCCTGATGAAATTGTCCATCGAATTCTGCGGACAGCGTCCGCAAAATCACATAGCATTGAAAATCAATTAAATATGATTTACAGAAAGTACATCACCAGGATTGGCGCAGCCCTTGGGTTTGACGCAGTTTTTGGGCTTCCTGCCGTTTAAGCTCCTGGATATGATCGTGCTGGTGTGACAAACGAAGGAGGGTCCGCAACTTTTCGGCTGGTTCAGAATCGGATTGCTGAAACAGAGTTCGCTCTTTGGGGGTCAGGGTCAGTTCCTGACCGGCTACCAATCTTTGGATCGTTTGATCCAATCCGGCACGCTGCAAGATGGCGGCGGCTGTATATTTCTGACCCAAAACGGTATCGCGAAAAACGGTGTTGGATAAAGAATGGAAGTAGAAGAAACCATGACCATCATATGCGGCGGGGGTTGCGGCGGCGGTTAGGGCGGGGGATAAAGACGATGAGGGCGATAACTGCTGTCGCTTGCGTTGGGCGGGCACTACGGGCGTGAGGACATATAGCTTTTCCCTTTTCAGTTGATTTTTCCATTCACCCAAACTGTCAGGCGTTTGTTTATAAAATGTCCAGTCGATCATCGTACGCACGCTTTGCAGTTGTTCCTGCTGCAGCGATTGATTGGCCACAAACCTTCGCTGAAGATAATCGAGTTTCCAATCCTGATCGAAAGCACTGGCTTTGATGGGGGCGCCAATTTTTCTACCCTTATCATCCAGCGCCCGATAATATAATCCCCTGCTTCGATACATGAGGCTTTCCTCCCGGCCGCGGTCGGCACGGACCCCGTATGCGACTAATATGGCGTTCAATTCATCGAGCGAAGTATAGACATATTTATCCAGTACATAACCCAGCACGCCGGCGATGCCCGTTTTGGTGGGTGACTGGCCGTATTGCAAGCGGCGGGGAGCGGTAGGCTTGAGAGAGGCAGAAGGATTGAGATAAGCAGAGTGACGTAGAGCACGCGAAGCTTTGAGAACGGCATACGGAGTGAAAAATTCCGCGTTTGCATGAGCCAGGCGATGCTGG
>JAMFSL010000111.1 GCA_026225275.1 Puia dinghuensis | reverse complement strand
GACGCTTGCGCAAAGCGATTGTACAAGCGGTCATTTGGTTGAATTTTTAGGTGGGATGATTGAATAGATTGGGCTCAGCGTGACGGAGGGTGTAGTTTGTGTACAAATTGCAGGCGCATGAAAATATTTTTGACAGGCCTTCTAATGACGATTTTTATTGCGGGTCATACACAGACGATTATCAAACCCGGTGATAAGATTATCCGTCAGGACCTGATCAGGCCGTCTCACGACTTCTACAAGGCGTTTTCGGCGGATACCTCGGGGAATATAAAAAATGAATGGGTAAATGAACAGGTCATCAGCATCGACACCGCGACCGGTCGCATTACATTCGCAAGATCGCGGCAGGTACCCGTTGGAAGCTTTTCTACTGACACTTCAATTAGCGATCTCTTCTTCCGCCCCATCAGCATGCATGAAGTGTATGTGCAGCGCAATGTGAGTTTTGTCATGACCTTTGGTGAGACGCAGGCCAGCGTTCAATCCTTTAGAAATGGAGTAGCTTCTGTCAAAGCCTATCCCATGAAAAGCGGCTATTTCGAAGATAATATGATAGAGTACATCTTCGGCTACCTGGACATCAAAAAAGGTATTATTTACACGCTGGATAATTTCAACAAAGATACGCCTTCGCCATCGGATCCGTTTTTGATCGAGTATGCCTTCGACGACATATGGAACCTGGATGCTGGCGGGAAATTGAATTGCAGGGTCATCCATTTTATCCATGGAGAAAAAAAGGGTTATATCTGGATCGATAAGGATACCCGCCGGATGGTAAAGGAGATGGGCGAGTATAAATTGGGAACGTTTTCGATCACGAGGATTTGATCTTATGTCTGGGGGAAGTAGCGCTTTGGGCAGGCTGGCCTTCTCGTGATTTTCAGGGGATCGAACAAAATCTGCGATATAAGCGTTAGAACAAATGGAATCAGATCGAAAGATAGGCTTAACTGGAATAAAGATCACATTGACAGGCTTTTAACAACAGACTAATTGTAACAGAATGTACACTATTGTTTATGGTATTTTTTACCTTATCTCACTATTACCCTGGCGGGTAATGTATTTTATAAGCGATTTTATTGCTTTCATTTTGAATCATGTAATCGGCTATCGTAAGAAAGTGGTCATAGCCAATCTGCAGATCGCCTTTCCTGAAAAATCGGAAAAAGAAAGGGCGATTATTGTCAAACAATTTTATCGTCAGTTCACAGACAATTTTATCGAAGTGATAAAATTGCTTTCTATTTCCCAAAAAGAGCTGAACAAACGATTTGTGTGCGATTACTCAGTTATTAATGACCTTTATAGTTCGGGTAAAAACGTACAATTGCTGCTGGGCCATTTTTTTAACTGGGAATTCGCTGACCTGGCCTACGCCAATAATCTTGTATACCCTTTTGTCGTTGTATACAAGCCGATAGAGAATAGGATTTTCGAAAGATTATTTCGCCACATGCGTAAACGTTTTGGCACTCACCTGGTAGCGGCTGACACATTCAGAAAGGATTTTTCCCACTTATCCAAAGACCGGTTTTGCCTCGTATTAGTCGGTGATCAAAATCCCGCCGATCCTGAAAACGCTTACTGGACACCTTTTTTTGGCAGAATGACTCCGTTTGTAAAGGGGCCGGAAAAAGGGGCAAAATTATACAATGCTGCCGTAGTCATGTGTAATTTTTATGCTGTCAAGCGTGGTTATTACAAGAGCGAGATAAAGTTGCTTACTACCGAACCCCGGAGCATGCCGGATGGGGCCATTACCCGGAACATGGTCTCTTATGTGGAAGAATGTTTACGCGGCCACAATGCTAATTATTTGTGGAGCCACAAACGGTGGAAACATACGTTTGGAGACAAGCATAAGCACTTGGTAGCAGGTGATAAACAACCTGTTGCTGATTTCGCTGAACATTAGGTGGACTGTGCCCGGGCGGCTGGAAATGACTTTGATTATCAAATACTTATAGATCTCTGTTGCGAAGACGAAAGAAATCTATTAATTTGATCTGGAAATCATAATATTCCTATGCCTCCAACCTCTACCCGAACCGGCGGAATCATCGCCTTTTTATTTTTCTTATTCTTTGGTGCTCGTTCCTTTGCACAACCAGTGATCAACTCGTTCACTCCTGACAGTGGGACGCAAGGAACCCACATCTACATTTCCGGAAAATATTTTACAGGAGCTACCGCGGTGAGTTTTGGTGGGGTTTCAGCCAGCTCATTCTTCCTGGAAGGCGATACGGCCATTGTAGCCATTGTTGGCAGCGGCGCTACAGGCGACGTCGTCGTTACGACGAGTGCCGGTTCTGACTCCGTCAGCGGCTTCACCTGGAAGACTCAAGCACCACCCCCGGCGGTCTATTCCTTTACTCCGGCCAGCGGGACCACCGGCGATACCGTCCTGATTACCGGCCATAACCTGACGACAGTCAATGGTGTTGCCTTCGGTGGCGTGCCGGCGGCCAGCTATGGATCGAAAAACGACAGCGTTGTCTGGGCTGTTGTCGGATATGGAGCCAGCGGAGTAGTGGCTGTGACTAATCCGGGTGGATCAGCATCTGAGCCTGGTTTTACTTTCATTGCCAGTACGGGTCCCCTGCATCTTATCCGCTTCTTTCCTGACAGTGCTACTGCCGGCGACGCTGTCTATATCTATGGTCAGCATCTCGACAGCCTTACCAGCGTCAGCCTTGGGAATATTGCAGCTCGCAGTTTCACTACCGAAGGTGATACTTTGCTGATAGCCATCGTCGATACCGGAGCCAGCGGCAAGATCCTGGTTTCCGGCGAGTGGGGCATCGACAGCCTATCCGGCTTTCGTTACATCGGCTCTGTCTCACAGGATACAACGCCAACGACTCCGCCTCCAACGGTCAGCACTTTTCAGCTGCAACAATTCATCGGCATCGACTCGACAGAAGGCGTGCTGCTTTTCTGGAATACCCTGTATGATCAGAAGATGCAAGACTACTTGGTGTTCGGAGGCCAGGACTCAACCAACCTGAGTGAACTGGGGACTATCACTTCACTCAAGCAAAATACCGCTTCGTACTCATATAGCGCCAACCTGGCTCAGGGGGGAGTCTGGTATTTTCAACTGCGGATGGAGGATACTACTGCCGCCTTTACCAATAGTCCGGTGATATCTGTCACTCACCGGGCCAATACGCTTGTTGTCAATGGCTATCCCAATCCGACGGCTAATCAGCTGACGGTAGCCATTCCTTCGAACAACTCGCCGTCCTCGTTGCAGATGGTTGACCCGACGGGACGGGTGGTCAAAACCATCGTCCTGGCACCCAATACACTGCAGGTGACAATCGATGTATCGGGATTAAATAACGGAGTTTACCGTCTGGCCTGGAGCGACGGGAAACATAAAACCGCATCCTCTGTTCTTGTCGTCAAATAAATACATTGTTATTCGGGCATCTTACGGTCAACCGGCCATTGCTCCTGTCTGTCGTATGCTGTAAATTCCAGCATCCATCCGGGATACTCTGGCGGTAACTTGCTGACGGTGTCCAGCTGTTTCAGTTCTTCTTCTGTAAATTTGACATCGACGGACTTCAGGTTGTCTTCCAGCTGTTCCATTTTATTGGCTCCGATGATCACCGACGTCACGACAGGTTGGTGCAGCAACCAGGCCAGGGCCAGCTGTGCGATCGACGTGCCTTTGGCCTTGGCCATGGGGTCCAGTGCATCGATGATGTTATATCCTCTTTCCTTATCGACGGGTGGGAAATCGAAAGCGGTGCGTCGAGTCCCTTCCGTGGGATTGCTGTCCCGGCGGAATTTGCCGCTTAAAAAACCACCTGCGAGCGGACTCCATATCAGGAGGCCTGTCTTTTGGTTCAAGAGCAATGGAACAATCTCCCGCTCTAAGTCCCTATTGGCAATGGTATAGAGCGCCTGGAGCGATACAAATGGCGCTACCCGGGTATAATGAGCGAAGTCTAATGCCTGCGCCAACTGCCAGGCCGCGAGATTGCTGGCGCCGATATAGCGCACCTTACCGCTTTTGACAAGGTCGTCGAGCGCCCACAATGTCTCCTGCCAGGGCGTCAAGGGATCGAAACTGTGGATCTGGTACAGATCGATATAATCCGTTCCTAGTCTTTTCAGACTCTCTTCTACCTGCCAAAAGATATGTTTCCTCGTGAGGCCGCTGTCATTCGGTCCGTCGCCCATCTGGCCCCGTACTTTGGTAGCTAACACCAGCTGGTGCCGGCTGATGCCTAAATTTTTGATCGACTGGCCGGTCAGCTCTTCCGACCAGCCTTCCGAATAGACATTGGCGGTGTCGATAAAATTGATACCGGCATCGATAGAGCGTTTGACCACGGCATCTACTGCCTGCTGATCCAGTGAGCCAATCGATTTGGCCCAGCCCTTTCCGCCGAATGTCATGGTGCCCAGACAAAGCTCGGATACCCGAAGGCCCG
>JAMFSL010000110.1 GCA_026225275.1 Puia dinghuensis | reverse complement strand
GTTACTGATATCCAGATGGCATACCTCGATATATTCGGTATTGAAAATATGCACCGCCGAACGAAAAAGCCCGTCAGCTTCTATCCGGGGTTTTCCCCCCTCGCCATACCGGTCGATCCGGATCAGCCGGCCGCCCTCACCTCGCCCGCTCGCACGCTGGCCATCCTCACTCCGTCGGCTCTTAATCACCAACTGGCCCTCATAAACCCGCCCCGCTCTGAACAACAACCGCTCGCCCGCCTGAAAGACATGCTCATTCACCTTCTCCAGCGTCCTCCACGCGAGCGCCGGTGATAATCCTGAATGACCATCATCCCCACCCAACGCATCGACGTAATAGGTGGCCGCAGCAGTCTGCGCAACCGATACAATAGGCAAACCCCACAAAAAGCAACCCACCATCACTACCCAATGCCTCACCCAAACGTATTTTATCGACACCATACCCCTACAAATGTTTTGGATAATTATACAACATGACCTGCGAAGTCTTGAAACCCTGCTCGGTTTGCACATAATCGATCACCACCCCGAGCGTCACCTTCGTCGACCCGGTTAGCGTCCACGTTACCAACGGCTGCGGACTATTGACGATCAACTGGTAATCTATGGCACTATTGCTCTTAATATTCGTATAGTCGGGCAAGGAATCTGCCCCCGGCGCCACCACGGCATAAGTCGGATCTAACGTACCCTGCCATACCCAACTGCCGCCACTGAGATCGAATCCATAAGTCCCCGCCGGCAACGTCACCGTCTGCCAGACCTTCCCATTGTAAATTTGCGCCGATCCCCAGCCGGATTCCATATCCATAGTATACCCATCGCCATCGTAAGAATATCCCCCCAGCCCATTATGGCTCGCTGCCGCCGGATTGACACTCCAGTTCACCAGGGTTCCCCACCTCGTACCGTCCCAGCTGCTGGCGACAAAAGGATTGCCGGGGTTCTGAACATACTGCGCTGTTATATTCACCGCCGGACCAATCACCAGACTGTTCACATTCATCACGACTATGGTCGTGCTCAACGCAGTATCCAGTGAATACGTGGTCGGATTCACGATGGACACCGCCAGCAAAAGGTATTTTCCCGCAAGACTGGCCGCCTTGAGCGCCCCGATATTGACAGCTACATTGAAAGTGCCACTTCCCGCACCCTGCGGCACGGTCAACGAAGTCGGAATGGTATACATCGACGCCGGCATCAGCATATAAGTCGCCGTATCGAATACCCCGCTGGCCAACATTTGTTGAATGGTATCATTATCCACCTGGATACCTACGGTATAGGCGGCGGCAGAAGGCCCGGAGAGACTCGCTCCGAGGATAACATCGAGCTGTGAGTCTTTTGCATCCAGCGTATAGTTATACGTGGACGAATCGGTACCGCTGGGAACCGGATCCTGGTTGTTAACCCCACCGGATTGCTGGATGGCCTGCGGCATATAGATCTTGGAGATCCCATATGGCAGCTTGCTGTCGTCTTTCTGGCAGGAGTACGCTCCCACCACCAACACCACCACTATGATAAGATAATATCTCATAAACTTTTGTTTTTAAAAATTGAATCGCCCGCACTCGAAAACTCGCCGCACTCGCAAAAATCGCTCCCCCTCACCACCCCGGGTTCTGTGCCAGCACGCCCGCGGACTTGATCACCTCGGTCTGCGGAAAAGGATAATAATACATTTTCGGCGCCGTGAACACCCTGTTCTCGACCACCTGAGTCGCATACACGAATTGCCCCGACGAATTGGTCGTCACCGCAACCCCATGCACCGGCTGCCCCAGCACACTGTCTGCATCATTCCACCGCAGCAGGTCCCAGTAACGATAATTCTCGAAAGCCAGCTCGATCCTTCGCTCATGCTTGACGGCTGTTCTGAAGGAAGCCTGATCGGCCACGGTGACAGCCGGCATATTGACGCCGGTCCTGCTCCTGACCATATTCAACGCCTGCCTGGCGGTCATCCCATACCCATTGGCAGCGTCAGGACCATACGCCTCATTCATCGCCTCGGCATATTCCAGCAGCACTTCGCCATAACGGAATTCCGGCCAGTTATGCACATCCGTTCCCCCTTGTACCAGGTTCAGATTGTCGTTGAGGAACTTCCTCAGATAATACCCGGTCTTGCTGGCATTGGTCAGTGACATATCATCTGACCCCCCTGGCGCTTCATCGATGGTCCGTGAATTCCAGACGGTATCATTGGTCACGATACTGTAGTATAGCCGCGGATCCCGATTGGCATACGGATCATTGGGATTAGGCGTCCCCGTATATTCATAGGCGGCTACCAGGTCCTGCGTAGGCGTCACCCCACTGTTGCCGCCCGGCGTAGCAATGGGATAGTTTTCGGTCTCCGGCGTATTGCTGGCCGCATACCGCATGGCCCAGATGGTCTCCGGACTGGTCAGCGTAGTATTTTGTAGAAAATAATTCTGATAACTCGGATCGAGACTGTATGCACCCGCCCCCTGTGCAAACACCAGCACATCATTGAGCGCGGAGGCCGCAGTCTGCCACCTCGCCACGGAATTGCCCGCATTGTGTAACGGGCTGGCATCATACAGCAAGGCTCGCGCCTTGAGAGCCAGCGCAGCTCCCACGGTCAGCCGGCCGTCATTATTGGTGTAGGCGGAAGTCTTCCAATTAGGTTGCAAACTATCCTTATAGGTATCGACCTCGTTGACAATAAAACTGATAATGGAATCGTATGACGTCTTGGGAATATTGGTATTGTCGGAGGTAGTCAGTACCTGCGTGACTAACGGCACACCCCCATATCGCTTGGACAACTCGAAATAAAACCACGCCCGCAAAATATGCCCCTCCCCGATATACCATGCCATATTGGTGGTATCCTGTGTATAGGATACTTTGCCGGTAGCCGAAAACGTATCTCTGTTCAGCGCCAGCTGCACCTTGTAAGTGGGCGACTGCTCGATAAAATAGTTGGCCGCCCTGATCCCGTCATAATAATTATCATAATAATTATCCGGGTTGTTGATAGCATTCCAGCTGCCATTGTCGAACAGTTTCACCTGCGTATTGGGCAGGGTTTCGACGGACTCGTCGGTGACAGGAGAGAACAGGTTATTGTCGATGATCGAAAATTCATTGCGCACAAAAGTATAGGGCGCATTGGCATAATCAAACAAAGTGCTGTAATTAGAAGCCAACATCGGCGCCGTCTCATTGGAATCGATCTTGGTGTTGAGGAAGCTCTTCGCGCAACCCGCATACACCAGCGCCAGCCCTATCAGTAATGTCCATGGATATAATCGTTTTGCTTTCATATAACAATCATTTTAAAAAGTCAGTGAAATACCGGCGTTATAAGATTTCAGCCCCACATACCCCGAAGGGGTCTCCGGGTCCATACCATAATGCTTGCCCAGGTATGACCACGTCAGCGGGTTGACAGCATTCACATAGATTCGCAGATTATCCACGTGCATGCTCCTCAACGCCCCACCAGGCAGCGTATAACCCAACTCCGCATTCCGCAGCCGCAGGAAATCACCATTCTTGATCCAGAAGGTCGAGTTCTGATAATTATTCAGATTGGTCTGCGTAGTCAGCCGCGGATAATTCGCCGTAGCCCGCGTATCGATACCCTGGCTCGGGTAATAGGCCCAGGCATTTTTAGCGATAGGGTAGGCATTGATATTGCCCACGAATGCGACGGTCTGGTAATAAGCCGCCGTCAGCAGATTGATATCGGCGCCGGTAACACCCTGAAAAAGACCACTCAGATCGAATCCCTTATAATTGACTCCGAATTTGAAAGAATACGTGAGGGTGGCCGTATCGGGTTTGCCTATCTTGCTAAAATCATTCTGATCGACTACCCCATTATGATCCAGGTCGACATACTTGATATCTCCCGGCTGTACCGCCCCAAAATTGGGTACGGCCTCACCAGCCTTCAATGTTCCATCCGCATTAAAATCACTCAACTGATACAACCCATCTGCCTTCAGGCCCATCACGGAGCTGATCGGCCGACCGGTCAGTCTGCTGAATGCATTCACCGGCGGTATCTCTGACATATAATTGATCGTATTTCGCGCATACGAAGCCATCACACCTACCGTATATCCCAGCCCACCGGCCTTATTGCTGTAGGTGGCGCTGACCTCATATCCCTTATTGGTGACCCTGCCTATATTCCCATAAGGGAGCTGCGCCCCGTAAGTCGCCATCAGATTATTCTCCTGCGTGATGATACCCGTCCGATGATCCAGGAATAAATCTACCACTATCGAAAGATGCTCGAACAACGTAGCATCCGCACCCGCATCATACTTGGTGCTCCTTTCGGCAAAAATATTCGGATTGGCCAGATAAGAGGGATAGACCCCTGTATTGGCAGTCAATGCCGTTCCGGTATAAAAGGGTGAACTGGTAGTATAATATTGCTGGTACAGGTAACGGCCATTGTTGGACTGATCATTGGCAGACTGACCAGCCGATACCCGCAGCTTTAAGAAAGACAACACCGAATTGTCCTTTAGGAAAGATTCATTCGACAATATCCACCCCGCACCGATCGCCGGATAAAACCCCCACCGGTGACCTGGCGCAAAATTATCGCTTCCGCTCGCTCCGAATCCCAGGTCCACCAGGAACCGGTCATCGTATGCATAATGTACCCGACCACTGGCATTCTCGAAATGATAATAAATATTATTGCCCGCATTATTACCCGTCAGGTTCAATTGATAATCGGTCACATAATTGCTGGCGTAATAGTTGACGGCAGCAGTAATAGAGTGCAGCCCAAATTTGCGATTATAGCCGGCTGTCAGGTTGGCCTGCTTCCAATCATACTGGTCGGTAGGGTCAGTGCCCATGGCGACGAGGTCGGTGGTCTTATCCGGCGTACTCTGCACCCCCTGATAGAACCTGGCATACGTGGCTATCCTGCCGGTGGAGGTCCGGGTCCAGGTATTGAAGTTGGCAGACTCATTCAAATACAGACCGGGAGTAATAAAATCAAATTTTTCCTTTAAGTTGAAATTGGCCTGTAACGTCCTGTCATGCGTGGAGACCCACCCTAATGCATTCAACGAGGCTACCGGATTATTCGGGTAGACTGTCGTCCCCGACCAGCCCCCGGTGGCCGGATCCTTCACGGGATAAATATTCTCGGGGTAGCTGGACATGTTCTGCCATAGCTGCGCCCCATTGTAGTTGGGATAGCGCCGGTCCTCGATCCTCCCGCCTAAGTCGACCTTCGCCTCGAATATCTTGAAGAAGTTAAAATCCAGATTGGCTCGCGCCAGATAACGCTGGATAAAAGCATTGGAGGTACTGGCCGTATTGGATATATCATACAGGCCGCCCTGCTGCATATAATCGAAGACAAATCCATATTTGGTGGTCGTATCCCCGCCGGAGAACAGCACGTTGGCATCGGAATACATCCCGTTTTGCTTGAGCACTTTGTTATACCAATCTACGTCGGTACCGGTCCCGGTCTGATAAGCCTGGAGTTGGGTGGTCGAATACGCCGGCGTCCAGTTGAACTGGTAGCCATTCAGCGAATAGTTATCATTGCTGATGGCCTCGTTGTACAAATTGGCATATTCGTATGAGTCGAGCGGCTTGTCGATCTTCAGCGCCTGCTGTACCCCGCTCACCAAATTGACCTGAACCTTGGGCTTGCTCACCATACCCCTCTTGGTAACGACCCAGAGAACCCCATTAGCGCCCTTCATGCCAAAGGTCGCCAGTGTCACCGGATCCTTCAACACAGTAATGCTCTCTATTTCCGCAGGCGATAAATATTGAAAATAAGTAGCCGTCGTTTGAAAACCGTCCACATACAACACTAACGCAGCATTATCATAACTGCCGATACCACGGATCTGCATAGTAGCAGCATCATACCCCGGCTGCCCGGATGTCATCTGCACGGACAAGCCCGACAATTCCCCATATAGGGTGTTGGTAATATTGGGTACCGGCGTCTTCGCCAGCTCGGCGCCGCTGACGGTCGAAATGGCCGACACAGACTGATAGTGGGGAATCGACAGCAATGGCCCCGGCTCGATTAACCGCGAAGGATAGCTCAGCAGGATCGCCGAAGTATCTTTCCGCAATGACATCTGCGACGTCTGTGAAGCCTGCGCGTCAACGGAACAGCACCACCAGGCACTCGCCGACCACAAAAGCCCTCCGGAAATCATATATTTCATAAATTTTTTCATATACAAGTAGTTAGTCTTAATGATGAACTTAGTATCCGGGATTCTGAATCAGATACCCCTTGTTGATCTCAGTCGTCGGAAAAGGATTCAAATACTCCTGCGGCGACCAAAAGGCAGTATACAGCACGTTGTCATTATAGTTGGTATTACCCGTCTCGATCACGCTGCCACCATTATTGAAGGCAAACGCCCTGATAGGACCGCCGATAATTCCGGTACCGATAGACGGCAGCATCCAGTGCTTCACATCATGCAGCCGGTACTGCTCATCATAAAACTCCACAGCCCATTCCCGCTGGATGATGGACCGCAACGAATCCTGGTCGGTCGTCGTAATAGCCGGCAGCCCCGCCCGCTGATGGATGACATTCAACCGCTGCAGGGCTTGCGCGGACTGCCCTGTTTCATTATACGCCTCCGCCGAGCTCAGATAGGCCGATGCCAGCCGGAACAGCGGGAACTCCATCCAGGTACGACCGCTGGCCAGATACCAGAACTTGGTGACTCGCGCACAACCGAAACCCTGACCGCCAAAAGTCGCGGCATTGGTCCAGTTGACATCGCCCGGATTACTGGCTGCATTCTGCTCCCATGGCTGGAAGGTGATCTGGAACCGGGGCTCCATCGCCTCTGTCCGGGCCGTATAGTCGCTGAAAGCTGTCACCACGCCAACCGCCGGCCAGGTCTGGTTAGTGCCATCGGCTTTATAATAGTTCTGCAGTTGATTCGTCGTCAGCACATTGCCCTGCGCTTCCCATACCCGGCAATTATAAAAAGCATTCATCGGCAGGTTGGCCCAGTTGCCCGCATCGAACAGGATCTGATCTATATTCTTCCAGGCCAAAATGACTTCCGGGTTACTCGGTGTGCCCGTAGCCGTCCCATAGTCGGCCGCCGGATTACCGGTATTGATGATCTGCAATCCACCATTGGTGGTCGCCTCAGTGATCTCCGCCTCACTCGCCGTCAACGCTGTCTGCCATCTCGTCGCATCCGCAGTACCCAGACAGATCAGGTTATTGTTCGCACCCATGCTCAGGTAGGGCGTCGCAGTATTAAACAACGGACGTGCAGCATATAATAAGGCCTTTGCCTTGATGGCCATGGCCGCGGTCTTTGTCATTCGGCCATTCCATTGAGCCGCCCATGTAGAGGGCAGCACCGAAATAGCCTGATCGCACCAGGATACGATGGAATCCAGTACGGTCGTTAAAGGCGCCCGCGGTATAGTCAGCGAATCGGTCGGCAACAGGGCCTTGCTGATGATCGGCACCCCGCCGTACATAATGAACATCTGTTCATAACGATAGGCAATCAACGCCAGCATCTCCCCCTTGACGCTAGCCTTGTCGGCAGCATCCATATCGGTCACCTCGTCGATGTTCTCATTGACAAGCCACGCCTGTCGGATATAGACAAAATTTTGCGAATACCCGTCCATGTCCTCATTCCCGCCCGCCGCCGTCATGCCACTCAGCGTCATCGGCTCGGACAAGGTCCAGGAATAGCCATAGTTCATTCCACCGGAAAGGTTTTCCTGGATCATCGCATTCCAGACATTGGTAAAGGGTATCCCCTGCGAAAGACAGTCATAATAAGCATTCGCAATGGCCCCATCGGCTTTAACGGTGGTCGAGAAAACAGAATCTACCGTAGTAGTACTGGATATGGGCATCTGCAAAAAGTTTTTTTCGCAGGCGCAGAAGCCCGTCACCAGAATAAGTATGACCAAAAAATAAGCAAGCTGTTTCATTGTTGTATATTAAATGGATTAGAATTGAACATTCACGCCCATATTATAGACCTTCGTCAGCGGATAGAGATACCCCATATTATTCTTGCCGGTATCCTCCATCTCCGGATCGATCCCCTTCAGCAGATGCGTACCCCAGGTGGCCAGATTATTACCGTTGGCATATATCCTCACCCCCTTGATATTCGTATGCTTGAGGAAAGCGGTGTGCGCCCGAATAGTATAGCCGACCTGCAGATTCTTCAACCGCTGAAAATTGTTTGATTTTAGCCAGTAGTCGCTCAACACGGTGTTATTGGGACCGCCGCCGCTCAGCGAAATCTCCGGGTAGGTGATCTTCTGCCCCGCAGCATATTTAGCTTGGGTCCAGGTTCCGTCATAGGCCGTCTGTAATACTTCTCCTACATTTTTCGCAAACGGAGTGCTGAGAATATAACCGAACTGCGGGAAGGAACCCTTGGCCGTTCCGATGATCAATGCCGAGAAATCGAAACCCCTGTAGGCAAATCCAATGGTCATATTATACGCGATCTGCGGAATATTGGCATAACCAATGGGCACCTCATCCTCGTCGTTGATAATACCATCTCCATTGACATCCTTGAATCGCAGGTCACCTAACCTCGCTGTATTTCCGAATTGATTGTTAGGCCTGTTGGCCAGTTGCTCTGTCGTATTGTAAAATCCGTTGGTCAGCAATCCTTTGTACTGGTTGATGGCATAGCCGGTAGCATCCATCCATTTGTATGGATAAGGCGCTTCTGACTCATACAGTATCTTATTTCGTGCGTATGAATAGTTGCCCTTGACCCAGTAGACCAGCTTCCCTATCTGATCTTCCCAGTCAGCTTCGAACTCGAATCCCTTGTTGACCACCCGGCCGGAATTGATGGGCGGCGCAGCGCTCGCATTGACGCCATAATTGGCTGGTATGATGCCGGACGTAACGAGGATATCATCACGATGCTCCTCGAAGACGGAGGCAGTAGCCATTAATTTATTTTTGAGGAATTTGAGGTCGGCAGAGATATTGGACTTCTTTGCTCTCTCCCACGTGACAGCCGGATTACCGACGGTGGATTCTGTGGCGCCCGCATAATAGGGGTTGACGACGGACCCGTCGCTGTTACCGAAATAATACCCGCTGGCAGTGGTGGTCCAGGTATTGGGCAGGTAGAGATACCGCCGGCCACCGATCTGGTCATTCCCTACCTCACCATAAGAACCGCGGAATTTGACCCAGGTGACAATGTCATTTTTCGGAAACCAGGACTCTTTGCTGGGGATCCAACCCGCACTGATGGCCGGGAAGTACCCGAAACGATTGGCCGGAGCGAATTGCTCTGTACCGTTAATCCCCAGATCACCCTCGATTAAATAACGCTCCTGGTAATTATAGGTAACACGTCCCACTAGCCCCATCAGACCGGAGGCCGTACTATCCACCTGCCCGTTGGCATTATACCGTTGCGCATTCCCCAGGATCAGCGCACTGACGTTATGACTGCCGAAACTATGGTTGTAATTGATAGCACCTTCCAGGTAGATCTTCCGCCAACTGGCATTACCCTGATTGTCCGCATCGGTCGTAGGAGTTATCTGCCCGCCGACGAAGTCGATTTTCAACGGGTTGTTCGGGTCCCGCATGGCGCTGTATTGGGGCACGACAACGGTCTTCGTAAACCCTTTCTGATAACTGTCATCGTACGCAACAGTAAAGTGTATATCCAATCCCTTGAGCAGGTAATTCATGGTATGCTTCAGCGTCAGCGACGTATTCAGATTGGTCGTATACACAGTCAGCGTTCCGCCGGTCAGCAACGACCCGATCGGACTGGCCCCCGTTCCACCCTGCAGCCCCAAAGGATTGGTACTGTCCCCGGGAGTCCCCAGAAAGCCGGTCACCAATTTACCCTGGACAATGCCGGGGCCGGTGAAAGGACTGTTCTCCAGGATACCCTGGACAATGGCTTGGTAACGGTTACCGATATCAGCCGGATTGGCATCGGTGCCGGGTACCTTATTGATGGAAGACTGACCGCCGATATTGATGCTCAACAGGAAATTCTTCGCGACGTTGATATCGAAGTTCGACCGGAAGTTATACCGCTGAAAGACCGGATTCGCATTCGCCCCTCCATAGCTGCCATCGGTCAGGATACCATCCTGCTGGAAATAGCCCAGGGAAGTGAAGTATCGGATGGCGGACGTCCCTCCCGACACATTCATGTTGAACTGCTGTTGCAGACCCGTACCCCCAAACTCCTGCTGATAATAATTATGGCTGGTATAATACAACGCCGGGCTGTTCATCAGCTGGGTCCGCTGAGCATCGGTCAGATTGCTCATGGCATTCACTTCATCAGGCGTGTAATCACGGTTATGCTGGAATTTCCACAGTTGATCGCTCGAAAAGATCAGCTGGTTGAAGGTCTGATCACCCCCGGCCTGCGCATTCGCGATGGCTGAATTACGCAACGTCGCGAACTCATAAGAATTCGCCGTCTGGAAAAGAGAAGTAGCATGCGTAAAACCCTGGTTGGCGGTGACGCTGAACTGGGGACGGCTCGATCTGCCCCGTTTGGTAGTGACGATCACTACCCCATTAGCCCCACGGATACCGTATACCGCGGTGGCCGACGCATCCTTCAAAATACTGATGGATTCGATTTCATTGGCATCCATCGCGTTTAAAATAACATAAGGCTGCTCGGCCGGCTGTTGAATGCCATCGATGACGATCAGCGGGTCTTGCCCGTTCAGGGTAGCTATCCCCCGGATACGGATGGTAGCATTGTTCTGCCCGGGTTCACCACTGGCCTGCACGGCGCTGACACCTGAAGTACGCCCTACCAGCATATTCGTCACATTACTGACGGGCGTAGCCACCAGGTCGGCGCCCGCAACAACACTCACGGCGCCGGTGACGGTCGGCAGCTTTTGCCTTCCATAACCCACGACCACCACATCATTTTGACCCGAAGTGTCTTGTTTTTCCGTCAAGGTGACTACATATTCACCCGCCCGGCTGACGGTAAGGGCAGAAGACCCATACCCTACATAAGAGACCTCCAGGGTCACCCCCGGCGTCACGCTCAGGGTAAAGAAACCTAAGCTGTCAGTCGTTCGGGTCGTTTTGCCCCCGACTACCCTGACGGTGGCGCCCTCCAGGGGAACGTTATTCTTCCCCCGAACTGTCCCATGTACCACAATACGGTTCTGCGCCTGTGCAAACAAGCCCAAACCGGTGAACATAAACATTAAAATGAAGGGAATCCTGTTACGAATCAAGTGAGGCCCGTTGCGCCATCGGGCGATGGCTCCTGGCAAGTCATAAAGCAGTTGTTTCATATAGCAATTATTTTATCCGACGAATGCCGATAAAATTAATAGCCACTATATGAAAAGAGGATGCTCTTTTTCATCAAAAAGAGGGGGTAAATTCGTAAAAACGAAAATACCCCCTTCATTTCCCGTTTAAGGCCGCCCTCTTCCCCTTTACTTCCCGTTCAGATCCCGGTTCACATGGAGATTCTTCGAAAAAGCTGGCCTGAACTTCTTGATATACTCCGAAGGCGCCATCCCGAATAACTTATGAAAATGCTCCCTGAAGTATTTTAAGTCATTGAACCCCGCCTCCATGGCCGCCTCATTGACATTCTTCTCCGTACTGATCAATAACTCAGCCACCCGCCGCAACCGGATGAACCGAATAAACCCATTGACGGACTGACCACTGACGGATTTAACCTTCTTATACAGGCTCGAATGACTCATCCCGATCTCCGATGCCAGCGTCTTGATAGTAAATTCATCATCGTCGAGGTGGTTTTTGACGATCTGGATACACCGGTCGATAAAAATCTTGTCCTCTTCAGATATCTTCAGGTTGTTTTTTTGCAGGGTCACTTCATTATAGAAGTATTTCTGCAGGCTGTTACGGCTCTTCAGCAGGCTGGCCACCCTGGCCAGTAAGATCTGCTTGTCAAATGGCTTGAGAATGTAATCGTCCGCCCCGCCTTCTACCCCCTGCAATTTCGTCTCCTCGGAAGGGCTACCCGTTAGTAAGATCACCGGAATATGCCCCAATACCAGATCTTCTTTGATGGCCCTGCACAGATCGATACCGGTCATGCTTTGCATCATAATGTCGGTAATAATGATATCCGGCTGATGCAACCGGGCCTGATGCAACCCATCCTCTCCGCTGGCCGCCCGGTACACGGTATACCCTTCTCTGAACAATTGATGAATATACTCCCGCATCTGCTCATTGTCATCGATCACCAGGATGGTCTGCCGCCCGGTCGCCCATTCTTCCGCAGTCACCGCCCCCACTTTTCCACCCGCCCCATGCAGCCGAACCTCTTCTTCTTCGTTCCCGGCTAATTCCTCCAAAATAGCCGGCCGCACCCCCGCCTCCTCAAAGACAGGCCTGCCCCCCAGATGCACACTTCCCTTCAGTAGAGAAATAAAGAAGGTCGTCCCCTTTCCAGGCTCACTTTCATACCGCACACTCCCCCCATGACTCTCCACAAACTGCTTCACCAGGTACAACCCGATTCCAAATCCTGTCGGCGACGGCCGCCCATTCTCCATCACCTGGTAGAACTTTTCAAACAGTTTCTGACCTACAGCCTTGGGTATCCCCTGACCCGTATCACTGACGGTTACTTCCACCCTTTCTCTGGTTTCACCGATCCGGAATAGCACCTTCCCGTTTCCGGATGTATATTTCAAGGCATTGGAAATAAGATTGTAAAAGACAATTTCCATTTTCTCCCGGTCAACATACAATTCCAGGTCGGCATTGTCGCATTCGAACTGGTAATCTATCTCTTCCGCTCTCGCCTTCTGGGCAAAAGCCAGATACACCTCCCGGCATAGATCATAAAAATTCAACTTCGCGATCTTCAGCTTATCCCCTTCGCTTTCAGCCTTCCGGAAAAGTAGCAGCTGATCAACCAGGCTCAATAGCCGCCGGGCATTGCGGTAGACAATATTGACTTCCTGGTACTCCTGCCTGCCAGCAGCCGTTCCTGCTTCTCCCCTCTTTAATATATCCTTCAGTGGATTGATGATCAGCGTCAGAGGCGTCCTAAACTCATGGGAAATACTGGTAAAGAAGGATAATCTTTTCTCATTGATCTCCTTTTCTTTCTCAGCATTCAAATGAGCGATCTTGATTTCATATTCCAATCGCGTCTGCCGCATCTTATACTGGCGATAAAAATACCCCATCGCAACCACCAGCAAAATATAAACACCCCAGGCCCAGGAACTGCGGTACCACGGTGGCAGCACCACAATGTCCATATATGTCTCCCGGGGATTCCATACCCCTTCAGCGTTCGTTGCCTTCAGCCGCAGCCGGTACGTCCCTTCACTCAGATTGGTATAATTCACCGTCCGGATATTCTTGGTATAGTTCCAGTCCTTATCCCACCCTTGCAGGTAATAAGCATACGTGATATTGTCGGGCGAAGAATATTCCAGCGCGGCAAAATCGACGGATAAGATGGCTTCCTTATAAGGGATTTCCAGTTTCCGGGGATGGTCGGCATCCACACCGACAGGCTTATTATCGACCTTCAGCCCGGTCAGCAGCAGCGGCGGCATATAGCTGCGGGGTCGGATAATGTCCGGCAGGAAAAGGTTGAATCCATTAATGCCGCCAAAGACTAATTCACCGGATTGCAGCTTCAGCGCAGCACTGTACAGGAACTGATTGCTCTGTAGTCCATCGCCCTGGTAGAAATTCTTAAAACTTTTGTTGCCAGGATTGAATCGCGACAAACCATTGAAAGTACTCAGCCACAGACAACCCTCCGCATCTTCCAGGATGTTCAGCACGGAGTTGTTGCACAACCCGTCCGCATCGGAATACCTTGCTATAGCCCTGCCATGCACCCTGTCATATTCGATCAGGCCCCCACCCTCGGTGCCAAGCCAGAAATTACCTTTATGGTCCTCATAGATGGCACGAACGGGTTTACCTATCTCATAAAAAGAAGAATTCCTGTTGGTCCGGTCGATGTAAATCAACTGATGAGAATTGCCACCCCATAATGCCCCGCTCCTGTCTTCCGTCAGTGCGATCAGATCATTGAAAGCCTGGCTGAAAACGTCCCAGCGGTTGGCTATCCGGTTGAACCGGTATAACTTTCCATCGGCAAAGGTCGTGGCCCATAAATTATTGGACCTGTCCTCATACAGCAGCCATATATTCTTGTTTTCCTCGCCGGTAGCGGTATTGAAACACCGGTAATGTTCGAACGCACCCGTGGCCGGATTGTATCGATTGATGCCATCCCCAAAAGTGCCGATCCAGATATTATCCAGGTGATCCTCACGAATGCTCGTAATAGAATTGTTGCTCAGTGAATGCGGATCGGCCTGATGCCGGAAGTTTGTCCATCGATCACTCCGCCGGTCCCAGATACTCATCCCGCCGCCATCCGTTCCGATCCAGAGATTCCGGTTCTTGTCCTCGAAGAAGGCACTCACAAAATTATTAACCAGGCTATTGGGCGTCAATGGATTATGGGCAATAGTCTGAAATCGGTTATTTTGCCCGTCCATGACATCGATGCCGCCTTTCAGCGTCCCCATCCATTGACGCGACTCCTTATCCTCATAGATGGCGAACACCGATTCACTCGTCAGCTCATTCTTGCCTTCGCCGGGTAACAAATACGCCATCCCGCCGGTAGTCAGATTTAAAATATTGACGCCGCCGCCTTGAGTCCCGATCCATAGGCGATGGCTATTGTCAAAATATAAGCAGGCGACATTTCCTCCGGACAACGCCCCCTGCCCCTCGTTATAGGCCTGGACAATACTGTCGGCATCGATGGAATAGCGATAAAGCCCTTTCGATGTACCTTCCCAAATGCTGCCTGCATTGTCAGGCGCCAGACAGGTAGCAGCCTTCAGCACAGCGTTGACAAGATGTAGCTGGTTGGCCATGACATCGTATTGACACAATCCGATCCCATGGATGAAGACCCACACGCGCTGCTGTTCATCTATGCCGATGGCCTGGACATTGTATCCCGTGATCCATCCGTCGCCCGTTTTATATGGCACCTGGATAGCCGTATCCGTGCCGGCCTTTTGAACATGAAGGCCCCATCCATTGCTGCCGATAAAAATGTCCCCCCTGCTATCGGTTTTTATAGCAGTTATGTTAAAGCTGATTTTTGCCCTTCTTGCCCCCCCGTACGGCTGATACCATGCGGATGCGAACTTCGAGGTCAGACTACTGTAGATACCAATACCCTGGCCCGTTCCCACCCACAAATTATAATGAGTGTCCTCATTGATCGCATAGATGTAATTATGGGGCAGGGAAGTGGAATCATTCAATTTATTCCGGAATACAGTGAATTCATATCCGTCATAGCGGCTCAGCCCATCGTACGTCCCGAACCACATATAGCCATAATGATCCTGGAAAATACATCGCACCGAATTATTCGATAGCCCGTTTTCAATACTTAAATGAGTGATGGGCGGATAGTCCGCAGCCTGAAGATGCCCGGCCAGCAGAAAAAGTAAAGCAAATAGACCGCAGTTATGTCTGGTAAAGAAAAGCAATCGTTGTAAGGAATGGTTACAATAAACCTACGAAAAAAAGCCGTAAAAATGAATTTTTTGTCTCCCCTATCTCAATCTCGCCGTCAACCCGATCGTCAGCCACAGATCCTGGTCCGCATCGGTCCCGTTCCGCAAAGGATATATCCCCGCCGGCGACTTGAAATACCGCGCTTCACACCTGATCATCGCATCGTCCGTGACAGATAAATTATACCCAAGACTCGCACTGGACAACTTGAACGATGTCGCAGCCGTCACCGCCTTTTCCAGGATCTCATAAGGATCATCGTAGTGTTCGACCCGAACAGAGATAGAATTACCAGGGATAAACATATACCTGGCACACGCATTCACATTCCACCAGTTGCGCGTTTGACTGCCGCTGTTCCCCGCTACCTGCTGCCACCCGGAATAAGCATCGGCAGTAAAGGTCCATTTCGCGGAAGGAGTATAGACTGCATATCCGTCTGTAAAGAATCGTCGCTTAAAACCGGGATTGGTCGTCGAACTCTCATTGCCGATATAGGTATTCCAATTGACATCCCATTTGTCATTGGGTTTGTATTCCACCTGCGACCCGCCGTCCAGGGGATCATGCTGGGACTGGATCACCTGCCAGCCATTCAGCAGATAAAGGTAGATGGTCCATAATGGCCCCAGCGGTACAGTCAATTTCGCCCCGGTCAGATAATAGGGCGTATTCTCCGCACCCAGTGACCGGGTATAGGTCGGCTGATCGAAAGAAAAAACGCTCTCATTGGTATAAGGCGAGCTGAAGACGCCGCCATCCAGCCAGATATTCTTGTCCTTGAATAGCCGGATGCCGACATACGCTTCCACAATATTCTCCAACGTCTGCCGCTCAACTGAATAATTGGCATTCATATACGTCCCAAACCCCGGCGTAAAGGCGGCCCGTATCCTGTCCGACGTATATTTCAGGCTCAGGTAAGCCAGGTCCAGATTGATCTCATTATCCCTGCTGTAGTTGACCACATAGGGCCGCGTACCACCTGCCGGGTGGCTGGCGGCATAGGAATAGTACACATCGACATACCCCTCCAGCGTCAGGTTCCGCTTCTTCAGCGCAGCCTTCAAGGATGAATCGGCCCTCATCACGGAATCCACATTGATCTGTCCCTGTACATGGCCCGCAATGATGGATAGCAGGATTATAATGACAGTTATCTTCATTTCTTGAATGACTGTTATTTTCATTTCCTGGAAAGAAATTGACTATTCGCCAGCAACAGCTTGAAGTCGTCCGGGTTATTGATAATGACATTATGCTCCCTGGAACTGTGAATGAACAGGATCCGGTTGTCACTGATCATGGCGGTATTCAATAATTGCTCCCCGGTCAACAGGTAATCCCGGTGCTTATCTTCCAGTTGCATCATCAAGGTGTCGCTCATAGCATCGGTCCCTCCACCATGATTGGTATACCAGTGGACAAAATGATGCTTCTTATCCTGTTGCAGCCAGTCCATAAACACCGGCAGCCGGCCGTACAACGCATCAAAAAGAAATACTTCATTGACCGGCACCTGCCCGTTGGCAAGGACATCGGCTATCACGCCATACCCTCCACTGTGACCCGCCAGTACAATATGCCCGGCTACCGCATCACCCGGTACGCCCGCATACTTTTTCAACTCCTGCATCACATCTTCTACGAGTGCCTTGAACATCCCCTTCTGTTGCAATTTGCCGCCATAGCTGTCTGCTGCATTTTTAGCAGCTTCTACCAGCACCAGCACAGCATTGCAGCCGGCATCGGCAAATTGCCTGCCCAACCCATAAAATTGCAACGCCGTGTCTATATTGTTATGCCAGCCATGCCACCAGAATACCAGGTCGATCTTCCGGTCTCTTTTCAGCTGGGGGGGAATGATCAGTAAAACGGAGCTATCGTCGTAGTGCCCCGCTACCTGTAGCACAATACTGTCGCCGTCCAGGTGTGGATGTACCCTACCCGTATCCGGGAATGGAGTGTGCACGGAGGTGAAATGAAGGGACTGATACCCCTGGTCCACTTGCGCCCTGACAGAAAACTCCCCGAAAAGGACAAGGCCGGCAAATGCTATCCATTTGTATGTCATGCCCGTTGATTGATTTTACCGAATGTACGACTTCCTGCCCACCTTTGCCGTCTGTCACTCTGGGATAGAGCACTCATCGGCTTTTGGACTACCTTTACTGAAAATTACCACTATGTTTCTCCTTATTTTGGGGATCCTCCTGATCATCGCCGGATTCGTCTTCGCCCGCAGAACCGATATACTTCAACGCTACAGCGTCCCTCTCCGGGTAATAGGACTCCTCGTCGCCCTCGCCGGCTTCTCCGCCGCTTCCATCGTCCAGATCGGTGCCGGTGAAGTGGGTGTAAAGATCCTTTACGGCAGAGTACAGAACGATGTGCTCGGCAGCGGATTGCATTTCATTAACCCCTTGATGGACGTCCAGAAAATGGATATCAAAACGCAGAATTATACGATGAGCGCAGTGAAGGACGAAGGCGCCAGGGAAGGCGACGACGCCATCCGCGTACTCACCTCCGACGGACTGGAAGTCGTGATCGATCTGACGGTCTTGTATAAGGTACTACCCGCTGATGCGCCAGCTATTGTCCGCGAGACCGGATTGGACTACACCGATAAGATCGTCCGGCCCCTGACCCGTACCCGCATCCGGGATAACGCCGTGTATTATGACGCGGTATCCCTCTACTCCAGCAAGCGGGACGAATTCCAGCACCGGATCTTCGAATCTATCACCGGCGACTTTCAACGCCGGGGCCTGTTGCTCGAACAATTGCTGATCCGCAATATCACCCTTCCCCAGGCGGTCAAGTCCAGTATCGAACAAAAAATGACCGCCGAACAGGACGCCCAGAAGATGGAATATGTCCTGCAAAAAGAACAGCAGGAAGCGCAGCGTAAAAGAGTAGAGGCCCAGGGTATCGCCGATTACCAGCGTATCATCAGCGAAAGCCTTACTGACAAACAGCTCCAATATGAAAGTATCAAGGCTCAGCTCGAGATCGCCAAATCGCCGAATGCGAAAGTCATTATCATGGGCAAAGGTTCAACCCCGCTGATGGTCGATACGAAAAACTGATCGCCTCGCACTCATCCGCGTCGCCGGACCTATCCGCGCCTCGCGCCCGCCCTTACTTATCCTCCTTGATGGCCTTCATCCCCTTCGTCCACCGACGCAGTTGGGTGATCATCAGATTGGCTGAATTGTGGATCATCTCATTGGGAACGAACTCTCCGTCCTCATTAAGAAACTGATCCACAGACGGAATAGTCACGAATTCTCCCAACGACACGATTTTCAGGGATAGCAAGTCGGGCCTGAGGTTGTTCATGGCCCGCACCCCCGCAAAAGGGCCGATAGAATAACTGACCAGACCCGCCGGCTTGTAAGCCCATTCATGCAGCAGGTATTCCAGCGCATTTTTGAGAGAAGCGGGATAACTGTAATCATATTCGGCAGTCACAAAGATAAAAGCATCCGCCTCCTCGATCTTGGCGCTCCAGGCTTTGCTATGCGCATGCTCGTACTGCTTCAGCCGGGGATGGACCGCCTCATTCATCAACGGCAGGTCGATGATGCCCAGATCCAATAACTCGGACTGAAAAATACCGGACGCATTGGCCAGTTCGTTGATCCATTGGGCAATTGCCGGACCCTTTCTCCCCGGCCGGACGGTCGAAGAAATAACTTTAAGTGTATACATACTTGAGACTTAAGATGCGACAGTTTCGTTCACGACTAATGTAACTTCAACATTTCCCCGGGTAGCATTCGAATAAGGGCAGACATGATGCGCCTTCTCTGCCAGTTGTTTGGCCAGTTCGTGCTCCACGCCTGGAATTTCGATCTCCAGCGTAACAGCCAATCCATATCCGCCGGCTTCCAGCTTCCCGATCGATACCTCCGCCGTGACGGTGGTTGTCCCTGCTTGTACTTTTTCCGTGCGGATCACATTCGTCAGCGCACTGTCGAAACAAGCCGCATAGCCCCCGGCAAATAACATTTCAGGATTCAGATAATCCCCTTTAGGGCCGCCCATAGATTCCGGTATCCTGACCTGGATATCCAATACGCCATTCTCGGACTTTACGTGACCGTTCCTTCCGCCTGTAGCCGTGACTTTGGCTGTATACAATTTTTCAAGCATGCTATATAAGTTTTGAAAGATAACCAACGAGCCCCTTATTTAGTTGCGCAAAAAAACTCTTTTTCCTGTTCTTTACCCGCACTACCGCGTTACCGCGAAGACTACCGGCTGGCGTACGGACCCCTTTATTTTTTGCCCGTAATATTGCGCCGGCATCCATCGTGGCGATTCCTGTATCACCCGCACCGCCTCCGCAGCCAGTTTGGGATGGACGTCCTTTTTATTCAACACCTGGATATCGGATATGCTTCCGTCTTCGGCAACTTTGAATTCTAGCTGCACGGTCACTTGGGCCTGCTGTTGATCTTTGGGAAGTTTGACATATTTAGCGGAGACATCGGGGTTAAGGTTGGACTGCAGGTACTTCAGCCACGCGCCGTCCTTGCCGGGGAACCGGGGGCCGGATTGCAACGAAACCGGATCGAATTTTTTCATCGGCAGCGCAGGCAGATCGAAGGCATGGTCGTCAATGCTTTTGGGGTCGACCCGGATACAACTGTCGGTAACAACCCCTACCGTATATTCGGTACGCAGCCATAGGTACACCGATGCCCCCGTCTCACGCGCATACACGTGATTGTAGCCGATGGTATTCTCCATTTCCATCGCCGGGTTATTCCGCAACGATTCAGTATAATAATAACGCTTAGTATAATTGTTCGTCCTCATCGTGATTGCTTTGCAGGCATACCCATCAACCTTGAATAAAGAGTCTGTTTTTATTACATCTTTTAGCCCGGAAGTATCTGCAGGAAAATCCACGTAATACAAGGTATCCAGCTTGGGGAACTTAATGTATGCCTTTTTATCTTTCACAATGGTAATCTCCTCGTCAAAGACACCCGTTTGCCGGTAATTCCCGTTTTTACAGGCAATGGTCACCGTACCCCCTGTAGCCAACACCTTTTGGGCGTCTTCGTCACTCAGGTTTTCGAATTTGGATTTGACAGACACCTGGTATACAAGAGTGCCTTCGAAAACAGGCTGCTGGCAAAAACTACGCATAGCGGTCAGCACGACGAACGAAAAGAGAATAATTTTTCTCATATGATGTTTTTAATTGGTCCTCAGCTGCTTAATTAATCCCCATCTTCCCATACAGGAAATCCAGTCCCCTACTGTCCGTCATCGGCTCCGTATCCTGCTTCTCCGGCCCAAACATCATGACCTTCTTATCCGTCCCGATATACGGTTCCCATACCGGCAGCTGCTCCCCATTTGGATTCCCCGTCTTCACAAAGTTGGTCCAGTACGTTGATATCATCTTCGCAAGTTGATGATCGATCGGTTCCCAGGGCCGGTCGACAAGCCGCAAATTATCGAAAACATACGGTACTTCACCTGCATGGAAAGCGCCATATTTTATATACTGTCCCGTTGCCGGCGGCTTGCGCACAAAACGATACACGTACACCTTTCTACCCTGCCCGCTTTGCATATTGGCCCAGGTATAATTCTGAACCCCGAAAACCATGTCCCGTGAGAGGTATAATTGTGAGGTGGCAGCTTCGGAATCGTTGTTCGCTGGATAAAAGGTCAAAAATGACGTGACGGCACTGCCATAACTGTCCCTGGCCTCCTGCTGAAAATCGGCAGCCGTTTTGGCCGGCCCGTTGAGAAAACCTTCCTCCTGGTTCCAGCCTGTCAGTAGATCCACCTTGTTTTCCTTTCCTTCCTTGAAAATATCCGCGACAGCCTCCGGCAGAACATACCCGTCTACGATAGGCTGTTGGGATCCCCCGGCCCTTCTCAATAATTCATCTGCCGGCATGGCCCGTAGATCACTGAGCCCGTCTACCCGCAGCAGCTGCATGAGTTTTTCACCATTCTGCTCCGCCCGTTGCAGCGTTTGCCCCTTGCTGGTGAACACCGCTCCACTTTCGCCAATCGCTCGTTCAAACAGATTTTTGGCCAGCGGTGACGCCACCAGGCAATTGACGCTCACCGAGCCTGCCGATTGCCCGGCAATGGTAACGTTATCCGGATCACCGCCGAAGGCAGCAATATTTTTCCTGACCCACTGTAAAGCGGCAAGCTGATCCAGCAGACCGTAGTTACCGGAGGCATTGTTGGCCGATTCCGCCGTCAGTTCGGGATGCGCAAAAAACCCGAAGATGCCAACCCTATAGTTGAAGCTGACAACGATCACACCCTTTTTCGCCATTGCCTCACCATCGTAGATGGGTACGGCGCTCCCGCCGCTGACAAACCCGCCGCCATAGATCCACACGAATACAGGTCGCTTCTCTTTGGGATCGGTCGATCCGGTCCACACATTCAGATAGAGACAGTCTTCGCTGATCGGTTCCTTCGGGATCAGCCATTCTTCACTCCACATACTGAAGGGAACGGGATCTTTTTGCATGGGGCTCGGCCCGAATCGGTCGCAGACCCTGACACCCTTCCACGGCACAACGCGACGCGGCGCTTGCCATCGGAGCTTGCCCACCGGCGGTGCGGCAAAAGGTATCCCCTTGAATTCGTGGACATCCCCGCTTGCATTCGTGACACCGGAGATAGTCCCGCCATCTACTTTAATGACGTCGAAGGGACCTCCGCCTGTGTTGTGCCGCATAAATCCACCGCCAATAAGGAAAAAGAGAATCAACCCGGACAGGGTAAGAGCAGGTTTAGCGTGCATTGTCATATGGCCAATTTGGAATTAAATTAACCATTTACGACAGCACCACGAAATCCCATTTCAACCCGTTACCACGAGTGAATCCCCGCCCGCCGCAAGGCCCCTCTCATTCCGTTGGAGCAGACATACCAGCAATAGCATGGTGAGGTTGACCAGTTGCGAGAAGGCCGCCAGCGAATCGGAGAATGGGTCATTATTATGCCAATGGGTATAGACTGCGCCCAGCATGATCAGCATAAGTCCGGCAGTGGCCGCTATGCCGGTTCTGAGCTTGAAATTCAACAGAATCCCCAGTGCTCCCGCTGCCTCGGCTGTCATAATGAAATAGAGGAACCATATCGCATAGCCCGATTGCCGAAAAAAAGTCATGATCTCCGTCATATTCGTGGCCTTACCGACGGTCGCCAGGATAAAAGTGTTTCCCAGCATGACAGACAGCGTCCACAGAGTCGTTTGCTGAATCGCCTTTCTTTCCTTTTTCTCCCCCGGCCCTGCTGCCACAGTCCCATGTGCCCTCGCCGCTAGATAGACGAATAAATATCCCAACAGCAGGTAGGCTGTCCTTCCTATATACTTCATTCCCAGCGACAGCACATGTAATACAGCCGCATTTTTTATCCCCGCAAAATAAAAGATCCAAGTGGCTGCGGCAATCGTGCAGATCAGCGTGAAGTAAATCCTGGCCAGCATGCTCACTGTCGGAGCTTTCAGCCGAACGATAAAATACAACAGACCCCCGGCCAGCAACAGGCCGATGTTAATCAATACAATCATGGTGGGAATTTTTGTAAATGTTGCCCTTGTTCTGCCGCCCCACAAATTGTTTCAATCGGTCCCGGCTATTTTTAAACCATTTAGCTGATATCCTTACCTTAGCCTCCATGCCAACCATCCATCTTCTGATCCGCGCCCTTTCTGTACGCAACCGATTGGATAAACTGGGAATAATGAAATGAAGTATACACAGCCCCATACCCCTCTTCCCCGAAGATCCGCTCCATATCCGGCAATTCGCTCGCCTCCACCTTGCAAATGATCCTTGCCATTATATACATCGTCTTCAACAAAACTGCCTTCCATAACTTCCGCTTGCGCCGGGAGAGATAGAAATCCGTGTAAAGCCAATACCCCCCATCCCGAAGCAGGGGGTCCAGCCGCCGAACGACAGCCGCGGCCTGATCGACCGAAAAATTATCAAAGAAAAAACCAGTCAGGATACAGTCCACCTGCTCTGCCGTAACAAACTCTTCGACGGTTGACAAAACAAACTCGACGGAGTTCTGCCCGCAATTCCGCTTCCCGGACCTTTCCATCATCTTCGCTGAACTTTCCACATACGTGATCCGCAACCCCGTTGGCTGAATAGCAGCTATCTTCTCCAGTATCCAGCCCGTTCCTCCCCCAACGATCAGCACCCGGCTGCCTGGAGCGATATAACTCAGCAGTTCGGTCTGCGCATTGATCTCCGCCTGCCCAAATACCAGGTAGTGTATAAAATCATAATACCGCGCAATAGGATCGTAATTATTACCCATGCCCGTCCTTTTAATTCTTCAGATTGATCAGGTTGACCTTGTCCTTCAACCCCCGAATCGCCTCCATGGCCGCTGGGTAAGTGATCTGGAACAACTCCTTCGCCGAAGTAGCCTCATCGGAATTCAACTCCTTCCGCTCAATCACATTCCCCAGCAGCTTTACCGTCTGCTTTAACTCATCCAATTGCCTGGACTGCTCTTTGAATTTCTTGTGATCTATTGCATAACCCTTTGTAAGATAATCTTTTAGAATTTTATTGGCCCAGATGCGGAATTGGGTGCCGCGGATAGAATTGACCCTATAGCCAATAGAAATGATCATGTCAAGGCTATAATGATCCAAATCTCTATTAATCAATCTTTTACCTTCCTCTTGAACTGTTCGGAATTTCCGAACGGTTCCCCCCGGCTCCAATTCACCAGATTTGAAAATGTGCTTGATATGCTCGCTGATATTCGCCTTGCTGGATTGAAACAATTCCACAATTTGGGTCTGACTTAGCCAAACCGTTTCATCCTCGAGTTTTACCTCGATCCGGCCATCCCCGGATCCGGACTCATAAAAAATAATATCTCCCGTCTCTTTCATAACATTAAAATTTAAAAGTAATTGAATTTGACACTCATTGCCAAAAATCAAAAGAGGGAGAAAACACCACCCCAAAAATACTAAAATAATTAGTCTGAAATGAAAAAATGTCGCACCGGACACAACCTGATTGAACTGTACTAAAACCGAACGCTCCTTCCCACCAAACAATCTCCCTAATAATTTGATTCCCAAATCAGTCAAAACATGGCACCATCTGTGCATCCGAAAACTCGTATCAACTCATATCAACATGTTCCGCAATTACCTCCTGGTCGCCTGGCGCAGCCTACAAAAAAATAAGGTCTTCTCCTTCATCAATATATTCGGCCTGTCCCTCGGCCTCACCTGCTGCATCCTGATCTCTCTCTACCTGATGCATGAGACATCTTATGACTCCCAGCACGTCAACAGCAGTCGCCTCTACCAGGTAGGGACTACCTTCATCTCCCAGGGCAAAAAATCCCGCGAAGCCTGGACCCCCTCACCCCTGGCCAATGACTTGCGTTCCGTCTTTCCACAGATACAAGGGACTGCCCGCATCATGAATCTGTATGCCGAAGACAAAACTCTCCTCCAATACCATACCCCCGGGGGCGACGCCCACTCTTACTTCGAAGAAAAAGGCTTCCTCGCAGACTCGGGTTTTTTTAAACTATTCACGTACGACTTTATCGAAGGCGATGCAGCATCCGCCATGAATAACCCTTATTCGATCGTCCTGTCGGAAGAGATCGCCCGGAAAATGTTCGCCAGCCAGCCGGCATTGAATAAGATAATTCATATCGGCAGCAGTACCAACGGCGACCACGACTACAGGGTGACAGGCGTCTTCCGGCCCTCCGTCGTCCCATCCCATATAGATGGCCGCTTCTTCCTTTCCATGAACAGCGGATTTTGGGGCGATTTCTTCAGAAAGACCACCAACCTGGCCGACAATAATATCCTGTACACCTATCTCTTGCTCAAGCCAGGTACTAATCCCGATAACCTCGAAAGCCAGTTCCCCGCTTTCGTGGATAAATTCGAAGGCAAAGACCTGAAGACCGAAGGGTACTACAAACAACAATTCCTCCTACCGGTAAGGGACATCCATTTGTATGCCGATACCCAGCACAAAGATGTCACCCCTTCCGGCAGCGTCACTTATTTGTATATACTCGCCTCCATTGCCGTATTTATTCTGCTGATCGCCTGTATCAATTTCATGAACCTCTCCACTGCCCGCTTTACAAAAAGGTCCGCCGAAGTAGGCATCCGCAAGACGCTCGGCGCAGGCCGGGCCTCATTGATTACCCAATTCCTGGGCGAGGCACTCCTCATGACCTTTATCGCATTGGCCGTCGCATTTGCCATGACCTCCGCAATGCTGCCCTTATTCCAAAGCGTATCCGGCACGACTATCCAGCTATCCACCCCACAGGTCATGTCATTGGCCGCCGCATTCCTCGGCCTGGCCATCGTGACGGGACTGGTAGCCGGCAGCTATCCGGCATTTTATCTTTCTTCGTTCGAACCCGCAAAAGTGCTCAAAGGTAAAATGTCCAACTCCCTCGCCGTAGGCTTTTTAAGGAAAGGGCTCGTCGTCTTCCAGTTCGGCATCTCGGTCATCCTCATCATCGCCTCTGTCGTGATCTTCCGGCAGATGAAGTACATGCGGCAGGCCGACCTGGGCTTCGAAAGGGATCATCAGCTTATCCTGCCCCTACGAAGCGCCACTTCCAAACAGATGTATACCACCCTGAAAAATGCGCTGGAGAAAGACTCCCGGATCATCTCCGTTGGCGCTTCCACTTATTATCCCGGTATCCTTAATACGACGGACCAGCTCTTCTATACGCCGGGAAAAAGCATCGGTGATGGCATCGACATCAAGCTTAATTCCGTGGATTTTGACTTTCTCAAAACACTGCAGATCCGTCTGCTGGCCGGCCATCTTTTCTCGCAACAATATGCGGCAGATAGCATCGATGGAGTCGTATTGAATGAAAAAGCAGTTACCCAACTGGGATATACGGCCGATAATGCCATCGGCAAAACATTCTACAACACACCCGACCAGACCGGTCATCCCATCAGGGTGGCAGGCGTCGTCAAAGACTTCAATTTTGAAGACCTGCACGTTCCCATCGGTGCGTTTGGCTTCGAAGTCAACAGCTCCTTCTCCAATTTCAATTATGCCATAGTCCATACCAGAACAGGCGATATCGGACCTCTATTGACTACTATGGAAAATGTCTGGCATCAACTCGATCCCGATGAACCTTTCGAATATAATTCGCTGAATGCCGAGTTCAACAAAAACTATGCAACAGATAGCCGGCTGTCGGCCATTGTCGGTTATTTTACTCTCATCGCTATCTGCATCTCCTGCCTGGGCCTATTCGGTCTGGCAACCTTCAGCGCCGAACAACGGACCAAGGAGATAGGCATCCGCAGAGTGCTGGGCGCCAGCGCCACCAGCATCGTCAGGTTGCTTTCGGCGGATTTCCTCAAATTAGTAGTTATTTCACTGGTCGTAGCCTCTCCGCTGGCATGGTACCTCATGCACCGCTGG
>JAMFSL010000109.1 GCA_026225275.1 Puia dinghuensis | reverse complement strand
AGCGGTTGTTGTTTTGGGAAGTAGTACGCTTCACATTTTCGCCGAGCGCGAACTTGATGAAAGGATCCCAGTTCCTGAACTTGAGTCCTTCGTCATCCACCCCCCAGCGCAGCTTGATCAGCTGGGTCTGGCCGCCGATGGTATTGGCGGAGCCATGAAGGATATGAGAGGTCGTGACGCCTCCGGCCAGCTGACGATAGATGCTGATATCCTCGGGATTGAGGTTGTCGGCAATGCGTACTTCAGATGTAACGGACTGGGCGCCTTCATTGATCGAGAAGGCGGCGATATGGGAGTGTTCGTCGATGATGCCAGGAGACAAATATTTATCTGTACCGTCGATGACCTGTGCGCCGTCGGCGGAGAGGTTCTTGCCGATCTTCGCAATTTTACCCGCTTTAACGAGTACGTCGGTATTAGCCAGGCGACCTTCCTTCTCGTTAGTCCAGACGGTTGCATTTTTGATGAGCAGATCATGCTGTGTGGGCAGGCTATCCCAGCCATAGCCATCAAAGGGATAGAGCACTTTCCCGATGCGGCCGGGTCTTCTGTGTGCGGTCGATGTCGTGTCGGGGGCTGTTGCTTTAGCGAAGGTGGCTGTCCAGATGACGATATTGCCGGTGGAATCGGTGCCATTACCATTCCAGATATCGCCATTGACGACGCCGCTAAGATGAGTAATTGCGCCGCCGCGGCCACCACCACCGAATCTTCTGCCACCGCCGCCGGGGGGAGTTTCACCGGGGGGATTTCCGCCAGGAGCACCACCGCCAGGAGCACCGCCGCGGCCACCTCCTTGATTAGAAGGTGCGCCTCCGTAACTGAGAGAAATCAGATTTCCATTGTATTCGAATTTAGCGGTGAGCGTATCTTTGCCAATTACACTGGCGGCCGAAGAAGATTTTACATCGAGGGTCAGTGTCTTTGAGGTGCCATCGGCTGACGTAATGACCAGGTTATATTGTCCTTTAATATCTTTCCAGTCTTCTTCTTTTACACCGAATTTCTTGCCGCGAACCCAGTTTTCCACGATGCTGGTCTTTTCATTAAAGACGGGACCGGTGGTAATGAGGAAGTTGGCCAGTTTGCCGGCGTCGAGGCTGCCGACCTTATCATAGACCCCGACCAGGGTGGCGGGGATTTTCGTCAGGGCGTCGAGGGCCTTTGCCTCGGAGAGACCGTAGTCAAAGGATTTACGGACATTGGGCAGGAATTGTTTTGGGTCTTTCAGATCTGCGGTGGTGAGGCAGAAGGTGATGCCGGCCTTTTCGAAGGCGCCGGGGTTGGTGGGGGCCAGTTCCCAATGCTTCATGTCCGCCAGGGAGACGAAGCGGGCATTATCGGGGTCTTCGACATCCATCGCCTGAGGGAAGTTGACCGGCACGATGAAGGCGGCTTTGGTAGCGGCGATATCGGAGATTCGCTGGTATTCGTTTTCGCCAGCTTTGATAATATATTGAACGCCGAATTCGTCACCGATACGGTCGCCATGCAGATCGCCCCATTTATCATCGCCCTCGAAGATCTGGGGCAGGGACTGCTGGTCATTCCAGGCCTGCAGGCTGAGGTTGGTACCTTCATGCGCAGGCATCGTCTTGTACCACTGACCATCAATATAGGTCTGTCTTAAAAGAGCGATCGATCCCATCAGCGAGGAAGGGTAACTCTGGGTGGAGGTACCTTTAGTGAGGGAGTAATGAGCCGAAGCCTTTTCTTTGACGATAGCGAAGTTGTCCTTCTCATCCGTCAGGGTGACGACCACTCCCGTACCACGGGCGATGCCATCCTTCACATGAGACAGGACCGTGCCGAAGCCGGATTCCCGAAGGGGTTTGGCTTTTGCGTCATCGACAGTGAAGAGGCGCGAGGCGTCCGTCTCGGGATGAATAGCCTGGTTCCAGTTATACGCTCCCTTAGTATTCGACTCCATCTGGGCGGGGGCGCGGAAATCGAATCCGCCTGCTCCACGGCCGGCACGTCCTTCCGCGACGGGCATTCCATAATCACTATAGAGATCGATAAAGGAGGGGTAAATATATTTTCCGCTGCAATCGACCACTACGGCATCCGGAGGTATCGCAACGCCTGTGCCGGCGCCTACGATCAGTCCGTCCCTGATCACCAGGGTAGCATTCGTCAGTGTGGACTGGCCGTCTTTCACGATAGTAGCATGGGTAAAGGCATAGCAATGCTGCCGGGGGTCTGCCACTCCGTTAACGGGAAAAGTAGTTTGTGCGGATGAAAACAGTGAAAAGCATAAATAGAAAACTAAAAGAGGGAGTGTTCTACCCCTCGCGAGATGTCGAGAGTTTCTCATGTGCGTTAGTTTTAGTCAAGTTGAAAAATCGTTCTAATTTACTTAAATGGCCTAATTTTAGGGTCCGAATATTGTATTAACGGTAAATAATCCAGATAAACTCGGTGATTAAGCTGGCCTCCTATATAGATCATACCATTTTAAAGCCCACCACCACGTCCAGTGATATAATAAAATTGTGTAATGAAGCGGCGGGTTACGGGTTTGCTGCAGTGTGCGTGCCGCCGACGCTGGTGGCGGTTGCCGGAGAGGGGGTGAAGGGTGGCGATACCGGGGTGCCGCCGGTAAAGGTGGCGACGGTGATCGGCTTTCCTTTTGGCTATTCGGTAGTAGCGGCCAAACAGGCGGAGGTCGAGCAGGCGATAGCCGACGGAGCGGATGAATTGGACATTGTGATCAATCTAATCGACCTGAGAGAAGGGCGCTGGGCGGAACTGGAAGAAGAGATGGCCCAATTGACCGAGAGGGTGCATGCAGCAGGAAAGATCGTCAAGGTCATCATCGAGAGCGGGATACTGAATGACGAGGAGATCATCCGATGTTGCAAGATCTACAGCCGGGTGGGAGTCGATTTTCTGAAGACGTCCACCGGTTATGCGGAAAAAGGGGCATCGGTGGCTGCTGTGGAACTGATGCGGCAGCATCTGCCCGCAGGGATCCGGATCAAGGCATCGGGAGGTATCAAAGATGCGGTCTTTGCGCGGGCGCTGATAGCGGCTGGTGCGGACCGGCTGGGTTGCAGCGCGAGTGTGGCCATTGTGGAGCAAAAAGATAATTATGTATAAACTATTTGTTGTTATTCTATTGCTGATCGCCCGGGGGGCCATTGCCCAGGTACCGGATTCGGCGGGCGCTGTGATACCCCGTCCGGCGGACAGCAGCAGCGTCACGATCGTGAAGGATCCCCGGATCGATCTATTAGTCCGCAAGCAGATCGAGATCAATGAAGAGTCGACGCGGGACAGCCGTCGTTTTGTTCCGGGCTGGCGGATACAGGTGATCAATTCACCCGATCGCGGCAAGGTGTTTACGGCCAAGGCAAAGATGCTGCAGGAATTTCCGGATTGGAAGCCTTATCTCCTATACCAGTCACCCAATTATAAGCTGCGGGTCGGTAATTTCAAAACTCAGGAGGAGGCCGAAGAGGCAGTCAAGCAAATTTCGAGGGAGTTCCCTTCGGGTGTCTATGTCATTCCGGATACCATCGAGCTGAAGCTCTCCGATCTGCCTAAAGCGGATACGACCAATCCCTAGATTTCATTTTTGAAGTACCATTCCATGTTGAAAAAGAGAATCCAAGAACTCGCGAAACAATACGGTCCCGACTTAATTGCCATCAGACATCACCTGCATGCGCATCCGGAGCTCAGTTACCAGGAATTCAAGACGTCTGCCTTTGTGCAACAGAAATTATCCGAGATCGGCATCCCCCATCGTGTCATGGCGGAGACCGGCGTGGTGGGAATGATCGAGGGAAAAAATCCAGCGAGCAGGGTGATCGCGCTGCGGGCGGATATGGATGCCCTGCCGATCAGGGAGGAGAATAATATTCCTTATAAATCGACCCATGAAGGGGTGATGCATGCCTGCGGGCATGACGTGCATACGACCATTTTGCTGGGTGCTTCGCGCATTCTGCAAGAGACGAAAGACCTATGGGAGGGCACGGTGAAGCTGATCTTCCAGCCGGGAGAAGAAAAGAATCCGGGTGGGGCCAGTCTGATGATCAGGGAGGGTGTATTAAAGGATCCTCAACCGGAGGCCATCTTCGGGTTGCATGTGCATCCGGGGTTAGAAGTGGGCAAACTAAGCTTCCGCGGGGGTATGGTGATGGCGAGTGCCGACGAAATATATATTACCATCAAGGGTAAAGGTGGTCATGCTGCCGCTCCCCATCTGACTGTCGATACCATCCTCGTGGCCAGCCACCTGGTGGTGGCCTTACAGCAGATCATCAGCCGCAACCGCAATCCTTTGTCACCTTCCGTATTATCCATTACGTCTGTACAGGGAGGGTTTACGACGAATGTCATTCCGAGTGAAGTGAAGCTGATGGGGACCTTCCGGGCGATGGATGAGGAGTGGCGATTCCGGGCGCATGAGTTGATCCGCAAGCAGGCGACGGAGCTGGTGCATGCTTTTGGGGCGGAGATCGACCTTCATATCGATGTCGGCTACCCGATGGTCCATAATAATGAGGCGTTAGACAAGGTGGCGCGGGCGGAGGCCAGGGATTTCATGGGGGCGGACAATGTGCTGGAGACGGAGATAAGGATGGGGGCGGAGGATTTCGGATATTATACCCGGCAGATCCCGGGGTGTTTTTACCGGCTGGGGGTAATGAATGTTGAAAAAGGGATCACGTCGGGGGTGCATACGCCGACTTTCAATATAGATGAATCTGCGATTGAGATTGGGGCAGGGATGATGGCGTGGTTGGGGAGTCATGTGAGGTTTAGTGAGTGAACCAGACATCCCGGCCTTTGTGTCGGTTTTTATTCAAGCAGGCCGTATCGAGCAGCCGGCTCTTGCCCCATATCCAAAGTGCTTGTCGTCCTATATCGATGCTGTCTTTTGCGACGAAGTTTTTTCCCCTGGTGCTTCCGATATGTGTTGTGTCGTCCGCTGGAGGGGATGCGGCATTGGGAACAATCCGATGCATTTTTTCGGAGCTACCCGACTGCTTATCCATGGCATCTATGGCATAAACAGGGATCTGCAGGCAGTGGGCTGTGATGGAATCCGCGGGAGACATGTGATGCGCTGTTGTCTGGCCGGGGTCTTTACGAGCAGGATGTCCATGTACCTGTCCAATCAATATCCAATTCAATCTTACGGAATCGACGAAGGGATGCGCCACCCTGGTCGTTGACTGATAGTAGTATTCGGGAGATGTGGTGGAATCGGTGCCCGGCTCGCCATGCGCGGAGGATATCAACCCAGTGGTAGTATCGAAATAGAGATAAATTTGATATTCGACACTATCCGCTATAGAGCGGTCTCTTACCCATTGAAGATCTATCTGGATGGTCTGATCGTCGACAGTGATTCCGACACTGTTGGCTTTTAGCCGTTGGATTTTTGCCGGGTCTGCGATTGGATGGGTGAGGGTATTCTCCTGCACTATGCCTTTAAATATCACGGGATCGATCAATCGATAATCAAGGGTTTTCGATGTGTCCGACCCCAATAATTTAGCTGTCAGGCTACTGTAGTATTGAGCGCCATGATGGGGTTCCGGCGGGTCGATGCGGGATGAGGAGGGGGTCACACAGCCGGAAAAAGTGATCAGGAGCAGGGTGGTTTTCACCCAGGCATACCAAGAGTGTTGGCGTAGCATAGCCGGTAAGGTTTAGGGATAAGTGGATGCAGGCACGGGAGTAACCGTAAACTACAAAGGCGCTGTGCAGTGCCATCGCAGTGGAAGAAACCATTAGGGGTTAAATAAGTGTAAACCCGGGAGTAAGCGAGTCGAAAAAAGAGAATTAATGATGAACGGAGGCGGTTGAGCGTAGTGCGCCGTCCTGTCGGATGTTGCCGTCTATGGCATAGATCTGTTGAAAGTCGGGTGCTTTTGTGATACCCCAGATCGTCAGGGCATCGAGGGCGATGTCGAAATGACCGGCGTCGAAGGCGTCCCCAATTTTTCCTATGCGCAGGTTCTGGCCGGGAATAGCGGGGCCGGGATCCGGATTGGAGCGGTGAATGAATCCGTCTGTCGGACCGCCCATCGCATCGATGGCATAGATGGGCGCCTGCAGGCAACTGGCCGTGATGGAATCTTTGGGCGACATTCGTTGCAGGGTCTGTTCGCCTTTTACCAGGGAAGCAGGGTGACCGTGGACCTGAGCGAGCAGGATGCGGCCCACTTGCGGATGGTGATGACAAACCGTATAGACAACTCCTTTTCCCGGGCAGGATTGTATTTCCAGGTAGGAATTCCTGTTATCGCCGGGTTCACCGCGGAGGGAGGAAATTTGTCCCGTCCGACGATCGAGGAAAATATACAACTGATATTCCCTTTTACCAGACCGGGAACTATCCTGTACCCATAGGAGATCCGATTGGATCGTCTGCTCGTCGACGGTGATCGGGTAGCTGGAATCTCTAAGGCCTTTTATTTGTTGTGGTCCTGCGAGGGTGCGGACGATGGTAGTATAGCTGACCGAATCGATCAACCGGTAGGTCACGGCGCCGGCTGCATCCTGGCCGAGGAATTTGGCATTTTGCAGGCTGTAATACTGAGTGCCGCTGACCGGCCTGGAAGGGGGGGCCAGGAAGGCAATGATCACGGCAGGCACCGACCAGACGTGCAACAGGTGTTGGAAGGACATACGACAAAGGTTTAATGTTCCCCGGGTCAGGGGGGTAGCTAACTTACGCCGCCGGTGCGCATTCACACTGCAGTTGGGGTTAAAAAAGGGGCAATTTTGGTTAAAACATGCGAAAAAGGGCATGAAGCCCTTTTTCGGCGGGGCTAATAATTGACCTTCGGTCTTGCCGCCTCCGGCGGCAAAGGGGCTCTTTGACGGCATTTTCGTATTTTGCACCGGTTATGCAAAAAAAACAGCTCCGCAAGGAGCAGGCGCTTGAATATCATTCCAAAGGACGACCTGGCAAGATAGAGGTCGTGCCGACCAAGGAAGCGAAGACGCAGCGGGATCTTTCCCTGGCTTATTCTCCGGGCGTGGCGGAACCCTGCAAGGAAATTTACAAGAATGTCGAGGATGTCTATAAATATACCGCTAAGGGAAACCTGGTGGCGGTGATCACCAATGGGACGGCCGTATTGGGGCTGGGCGATATCGGGCCGGAAGCTTCGAAGCCTGTTATGGAGGGAAAGGGGGTGCTTTTCAAGATCTTTGCCGACATCGACGTTTTCGATATAGAAATCAATGAAAAAGATCCTGAAAAGTTCGTGCAAATTGTCAAGGCCCTGGAGCCGACCTTTGGCGGGATCAACCTGGAGGATATCAAGGCGCCGGAATGCTTTTATATCGAGCGGGAGCTGCGAAAGCAGCTGAAGATCCCGGTGATGCATGACGATCAGCATGGCACGGCTATTATCAGCAGCGCGGCATTGCTGAATGCGTTGGAGATACAGAAGAAGAAGATTGATAAAGTACGCTTTGTGATCAATGGGGCAGGAGCGGCTGCCATGGCCTGCACCAAGTTATATATGGCGTTGGGGGCCAGGCCGGAGAATTTCATCCTTTTCGATAAGGATGGGGTGTTGCATGACGAGCGGACCGATCTGGATGAAGATAAAAGAAAGATTGCGGTCAAAAAAAATGACTGGACGCTGGAAAAGGCCATGAAAGACGCAGATGTTTTCGTGGGGCTGAGCGTAGGAAATGTGGTGACGCCGGAGATGGTGAAGAGCATGGCGAAACGGCCGATTGTTTTTGCCATGGCCAATCCGGACCCGGAGATCAGTTATGAGCAAGCGACGGCGGCGCGGGAAGATATCATCATGGCGACGGGCAGGAGCGACTATCCCAACCAGGTGAATAATGTGCTGGGATTCCCCTTCATTTTCCGCGGTGCGTTAGATGTAAGGGCGACGCAGATCAATGAAGCGATGAAACTGGCGGCAGTGAAGGCATTGGCCGATCTGACCCGGACACCGGTACCGGATATCGTCAATATGGCCTACAACGAAAAAAATATGATGTTCGGGCCTACCTATATCATTCCCAAGCCCTTGGACCCCCGGCTACTGGCAACGGTAGCGCCGGCGGTAGCGAAGGCAGCGATGGAAAGCGGGGTGGCGCATGCGCACATCGAGAACTGGGAAGCCTACGGGATCGAGCTGAACAAGCGGCTGGGGCTGGACAATCAGCTGATGCGGGTGTTGAGCAGCAAAGCGCGGTTGAATCCTAAGCGGCTGGTATTTGCGGAAGCGGATAATGTGAAGATATTAAAGGTGGCGCAGCTCTTATATGATGAAGGTGTCGCCTTCCCGATGCTGCTGGGTGATGAAAAAAAGATCCGGCAAATCGCGGCCGCCGATCAGATCGATCTGGAGGGCATGCCTGTGATCAATCCATATAACGACGAATACGAAAGTCAGCGCAAGCGTTTCGGCGAGCTGTTCTTCGAGAAGCGGCAGCGGAGAGGTTTTAATAAATACGAGGCCTATAAGATCATGCGTGACCGAAATTATTTCGGCTGTATGATGGTCGAGACGGGGGAAGCGGATGCCATGATCTCCGGGCTGACGAAGAACTACCCGGACACCATTCGTCCGGCCCTGCAAGCGATCGGTACGGAGGATGGCGTCAAAAAGATTGCCGGTATGTATCTGTTGCTGACGAAAAGGGGGCCATTGTTCCTCGCCGATACGACGGTGAATTTCAACCCGACGGCGGAAGAACTGGCGGACATTACCTTGCTGGTTGCGCGGGAAGTGCAACATTTCAATCTTATACCGCGGGTGGCGATGCTGAGTTATTCCAATTTCGGCACCAGCGATTCGCCGGAGGCGCGGCTGGTTGCGGAGGCCCGGAATATCGTGAAGGCAAAAAATCCCGAGCTGATCGTCGACGGTGAGATGCAGGGGAGTGTGGCGTTGAACAATGAGTTGATCAAGGAAAATTATCCTTTCAGCGAGTTGGTGGACCAGGAGGTGAATACGCTCGTCTTCCCGAACCTGGCAGCCGGTAACATTGCCTATAACCTGTTGAAAGAGGTAGGGGGGGCGGATGCAATCGGTCCGATCCTGCTGGGGCTGAAGAAGCCGGTGCATGTGTTGCAGCTGGGGAGTACGGTGCGCAATATTTATAATATGGCGCTGGTGGCGATTGTGGATGCACAGATCAAGTGTAAGAATACGCCGAATGATGAGGAGAGCAGGAAGGCGCCGTGGTGGAAGCGAACCAAAAAATAATATAGCCGATCTAACAAAATAAATATTAATGAAATTTTTGACTGAATTCGGTCGATATTTACTGCTATTGAGAGGCATGTTCTCGCGACCGGAGAACGCCAAGATGTACTGGAAGGAATTTATGCATCAGTGTTCGGAGATCGGGATCGGATCGCTGGGTATCGTGGCGATCATCTCTGTTTTTATGGGGGCGGTATCGGCTCTTCAAACCGCTTATCAATTGGTCAGTCCCTTCATTCCATTATCCACCATCGCGCAGATCGTGCGGGATACGGTGATCCTGGAGTTCTCCCCCACCCTGGTCTGTATCGTACTGGCGGGTGTCGTAGGCAGCAAGATTGCGAGTGAACTGGGGAATATGCGGGTCAGCGAGCAGATCGATGCATTGGAAATTATGGGGATCAATACTAAATCTTATCTGGTGATGCCCAAGATACTGGCGGCGGTTTTCGTGATCCCGATGCTGGTGGTGATCTCTGCGGTGCTGGGGATGATCGGCGGCCGGTTGGCGGCAACGATGACGGGTATTCTTACCGCTGCGCAATTCGACAAAGGGCTTCACCAATTCTTTAAACCTTACAATGTGTTCTTTGCCATGGCAAAGGCCTATACGTTTGCTTTTATCATTTCGAGCATTCCGGCTTTTTACGGATACAATGTATCGGGAGGAGCGCTGGAGATTGGAAGGGCCAGCACGAAATCGGTGGTGGTAAGCTGTGTACTGGTGCTATTCGCGGATTATATCTTATCTGCCGTGTTGTTGTAACGGGGCAATAAATCAATAGGATGATCGAAGTAAAAAACATTAAAAAGGGATTTGGGGACAAGACTGTCATCAATGATGTCAGTGCGGTATTCCAGACAGGGAAATGCAACCTGATCATCGGAACGAGCGGCAGCGGCAAGACGGTGATGATGAAATGTCTGGTAGGGCTATTCGAACCGGACAGCGGGGATATCAACTATGACGGGATGGACTTCTCGGCCATGAACGAGGACCATCGGAAAGGGCTGCGGCAGAGTATCGGGATGCTGTTCCAGGGTTCTGCGCTGTTCGACAGTATGACGGTGGAACAGAATATACTTTTTCCGCTGGATATGTTCACCAAAAGTACTCCCGGAGAGAAGATGAAGCGGGTCGATGAGGTCCTGGACCGGGTCAACCTCCAGGGGGCGAATAAAAAGTTCCCGGCGGAGATTTCGGGGGGGATGAAAAAAAGGGTGGGTATTGCCCGGGCTATCGTGTTAAATCCTAAATATCTTTTCTGTGATGAACCCAACTCCGGACTGGATCCGCAGACGTCGCTGCTGATCGACAAACTGATCAAAGAGATCACGACAGAATATAATATTACGACGGTGGTGAATACGCATGACATGAATAGTGTCATGGAGATCGGCGATCATATCATGTATATGTACCAGGGGAACAAGGAATGGGAAGGCAATAATAAGGAGATCATCTTCAGCAAGAACAAATTGCTGAATGATTTCATTTTTGCTTCGGAGTTCCTGCGGGATGCCAAGGATATGCGGATGCTGGAAGCGGAAGGGAAGATCGATAAGCAGGACCTCGACGAATTGTTAAAATAAGGCGATGAAGGGGGATTAACATTTTTCCCCTAAATTTGCCCACCAAAGGTCCAACAGCGACCAACACAGACAGCGGATCTCAAATCTATTCTCATGTCAATTTTAGTTAATAAGAACTCCAGGATCATCGTACAGGGTTTTACAGGAACAGAGGGGACTTTTCATGCTACACAAATGATCGAATACGGCACCCAGGTGGTGGGCGGTGTGACCCCGAACAAGGGTGGCAGTTCGCACCTGGAAAGGCCAGTTTTCAATACGGTAGAGGATGCCGTCAAGACTACCGGGGCTGATGTATCTATCATTTTCGTGCCGCCGGCTTTTGCCGCTGACGCGATCATGGAGGCTACGGAGGCGGGTATCGGGCTGGTGATCTGTATTACCGAAGGCATCCCGGTACAGGATATGGTTAAGGTCAGGAATTACCTGCAGGGGACCAAGACCAGGCTGATCGGGCCCAACTGTCCGGGGGTGATCACGCCGGGTGAGTGTAAGGTCGGGATCATGCCGGGCTTTGTGTTCAAGGCTGGAAAGATCGGGATCGTATCGAAATCCGGTACGCTGACCTATGAAGCGGCCGACCAGGTTGTAAAGGCCGGGCTGGGCATTTCGACGGCTGTAGGTATCGGTGGTGACCCGATCATCGGGACGCCCACTAAAGAGGCAGTGGAATTGCTGATGAACGATCCGGGAACGGAAGGTATCGTAATGATCGGGGAAATAGGCGGCAGTATGGAAGCTGAAGCAGCCCGGTGGATCAAGGAGAATAGCCGGAAGCCGGTGGTAGGTTTTATTGCAGGCCAGACGGCGCCTCCCGGAAGACGGATGGGTCATGCGGGAGCGATTATCGGCGGAGCGGATGATACTGCGGCGGCGAAGATGAAGATCATGGCGGAGTGTGGGATCACGGTGGTTCAGACGCCGGCGGATATCGGGGCGACGATGGCGAAGGTGTTGAAGAAATAAGCTTTGGATAGATTTTGTTTAAATAGTTAAGGCCGGCCTCTTTTGGAGACCGGCCTTTTCGTTGATTGATGGCCGTATATGTAGTGTCGCGTTAAGCGATCGAACTTTCGGCTTTGTTTACCAGCCCCGGCGGTCGAAACGTGCATCGTGGCGATCATACCGGAGGTTGTGCTGATCATAGCGGATGTCCCGGCGATCGGTGCGAATATCCCGGTGATCGAAGCGGATGTCCCGGCGATCCTGGCGAATATCAGCTCTGGCAAAACGGGCGTCTCTACGGTCGTGGAAGTCAGTGCCCTGGGCTTGAGTAGTAGTAGCGGCGAAGAGAAGTCCTACTGCGATTAATATGGTAAATTTCGTTTTCATAACATTAATTTTTATTGTTTATTGAGTCAATTTTCGGCTCGTATATAAGAAGGTGAGCGTATTGTGTTGTTTAAGCCGGGGGCGTTATACAACTGTTAATAAAAAAGGGGGCTGTGTAATCGGTTCACCGACTGCATCATAAAACAGGAGTATCAACCTATAAAAAGTAATTTTAAAAAAAATCTCCTATGAGCTGGAAAACGATACCGACTACTGCCGGACTTTGGCTGCTGTTATCGTATGTCGGGGTATACGGACAGACGAGTCCTTCGGTCGCTAAAGGCTTGCCGCAGACGATGCCGGCCGCATACGATGCGAAATGGGCCGTCGTCGATTCGCTGGTGAATAAAGCCGGACTGCCCCAATCGGCGCTGACGGTCATCAACCGCATCTATACGATAGCGCGTCAGGAGCACAATGACGGACAAGCCATCAAGGCGCTGGTCTCTCGGATCACGGTGCAGGAGGGCCGGGAAGAAAATGCGGATACGGCAGCCGTTAAAGAACTGGAAGCCGCCATCGTGGATGCGGGGCAGCCGGCACGGTCGATCCTGCAAAGTCTGCTGGCCCATGTCTATTGGAATTATCTGCAACGGAATCGCTGGAAGCTGTATAACCGGACCGCTACCAACAATGAAGTAAAAGGCGATATCGGTACCTGGCCGATCGACGAGTTCCATCGAAAGATCAGTGCCCTGTACCTGGCATCGCTGCAGGCAGAAGAGTTACTGAAGCGTATTTCATTGCAGCAGTATGAGCCCATCCTGATCAAGGGTAATTCCCAATATCTCCGTCCCACCCTCTTCGATCTGCTGGCGCATGAAGCCCTGGATTATTTTGTGAGCAGCGAGACGGATATCAATCAGCCTGCCGATGTTTTTGCCATCGATGACACGGCGGTCTTTGCAGATGCGACGGTGTTTGCTGCACATACGTTTCATACCAACGATACGATGTCGACGCACTATAAGGCATTGAAGTTATTTCAGCGGCTGATCAAATTCCACCAGGCCGACCCACGGCCGGATGCGTTGATCGATGTCGATATCGAGCGGATAACCTTTGCGCATACCTATGCCGTCATGGAGGATAAAGAAGACTTTTACCTGCAGGCCCTTATTCGGTTAACCGATCGTTTCGGCGATCTGCCGGTCGCGGCAGAGGCCTGGTATTTACAGGCACAGCATGATGCAGACATGGTCAACAGGCAGGAAGTTGCAGACAGTGCGTATGGCAGGTTTAACGGGCGGGCCAAGGCCATTTGCGAACGGGTACTGGCCCAGCGGGATAGCAGTCAGGGGCAGACCAATTGTCAACAGCTGCTGAAAAGGATTACGAATAAATCGCTGAGTTTTCAAATAGAAAAAATTAACCTCCCTGGTCAGCCCTTCCGCAGCCTGGTGACCTGGCATAATATCGGACAACTACATCTGCGGCTAGTCAGGATAGACAGCCTATATATGAGAACACCTTCCCGTATTCTTACGGACGAGCAATATTGGAAACAACTGCTGGCTATTTCGCCTGTCCGGTCTTTCGTTCAGGACCTGCCGGAAACGGGAGATTATTGGTGGCATAGTACGGAAATAGCTATCGGAGGATTGCCGCCGGGCGCCTATGCGCTGCTGGGATCCAATGATGACCGATGGGACAGTCAGAGTATACTTGCCGCGGGGGAATTTTATGTTTCAGCGATCGCCTATGTTAACCAAGGCCTGGATTTTTTTGTCGTCAATCGGGCGACTGGGCATCCTTTAAGCGGGGCCACCGTGAAAGTATGGACCCAATTGTATTCGCCCCACGCGAGTTCGTGGGTCATGATCGGAAAGCAATCCTACCTAACTGACGGTCAGGGGCATTTCCTGGTGGACGGATTGAAAAAGGACGAATATGGGGACAGGCTGTTGGAAATCATCACTCCCGGAGACCGGCTGATGCTGAGGGATGAGGGGGTACCTTATTTTCCTTTTGAAGAAAAAGCGGCGCCGGAGACAAAGGAAGCCTTCGAGAAAGAACATGCCCGGGTTTATCTTTTCCTGGACCGGTCGATCTACCGTCCCGGCCAGCTGGTCTATTTCAAGGGCATCGCCGTTACAACGGATTTCGATACGCAGAAGCCGAAGGTGTGGGCTGGCCGGGGGGCGAAGGTGAGCCTTTACAATGCCAACAATGAGAAAGTGGATTCGTTGGAACTGACGAGCAATGAGTGGGGGTCATATCATGGCAGTTTTCGATTACCGGAGCATCAATTGAACGGAAACTTCCGGATTTGCGATGAGGATGTTCCTGCGAGTCAGAGTTTCGCGGTGGAAGAATATAAGCGGCCCGGTTTCGAGGTGAAGTTTGACCCTCAGAAGGGCAGCTATCGTGTGGGAGACAGTATCCGGGTCCGGGGCAATGCGCTGGCTTATGCCGGTAATGCCGTCAATGGGGCCATGATAAAATACCGGGTGTTCCGGCAGATGGAATCCTTCAGGCGGCTGGCCGTCCGGGCTGGCCTGCGTGGCGGCGCCGGGCAGGAGATCACCCATGGTGAAGGACTGACCGATAGTAAAGGCGACTTCCGGCTGGTATTTGCGGCATTGCCGGACCGGCATGCCTTTCGGTCTGCCGATCTCCGGTACGAGTATGTGGTGGAAGCGGATATCACCGATATCAATGGGGAGACGCGTAGCGGGTCAACGCAAATTACTGCCGGCTATACGGTACTCAATCTTTCCATCGATCTGCCGGAGGATACCCGACTTCCGGCCGATAGCCTGCGGGCGATAGCTGTCGGGGTTACCAATCTGTCCGGGGAGCCGGTGGCATCGCGGGTGCATGTGGCGGCCTATCCGTTGCAGGCCCCGACGCGGTTGATCCGGGAGCGGATGTGGCAAGCACCCGACCGCTGGGTGTTGTCGGAATCCGCCTACCTGGACTCATTTCCGCATGATGAATATCGGGAGGAAACCAAAAAGGAGACCTGGGCGCGTGGGACGATGGCCTGGGAGGTGATGGATTCGGCGAATGGCGGCGGGATGGCGAGCGATGGTCGGATGACGGCGTCTATTCCTATGGGAAAACTGTCACCGGGGTGGTGGCTCATTGAAGCTGACGCTATAGATGCTTATGGGCAGCCGGTGAAGGAACAGCGATATGTAGAATTATACGACAGCAAAACGGGCAGGCCCGGGAGTCCGGAATATAATTGGACGGCTAACGGGCAGGCCACGGTAGAACCGGGGGGAAAAGCCTCGACAGTAGTAGGCAGTTCTGCTGAAGATGTCTACGTTATCCGGAAGCTGGACAGAGCGGGGGAAACCTTCCAGCCATTTACGTTGAACAACAATAAAAATACGACCGAATGGACAGTAGGGGAAGCAGACCGTGGGGGATTCGGGGTCTCGGATATTTTCATTAAGGACAACCGGTTGTATACACACCGGTATACGGTAACCGTACCGTGGACGAATAAGGAATTACAGATCCGGTATGCGACATACCGGGATAAGACCGAGCCGGGGAGCGGAGAGAAATGGGCCATTACCATTGCAGGTTATCGGGGCGGACAGGTGGCAGCGGAAGTGTTGACGGCGATGTACGATGCTTCGCTGGATCAGTTTGCGCCGCAAAGCTGGTCGACGCCGATGTTGTTTCCGGAACAGCCGGAAGTGGATGACTGGGAAAGTTCCGGCGAATTTAAAGCTATCTATTCCCGGGAACGGTATCTGAATAGTCCCGAACACCGTGGCTATTATGTCACTTACGACAGGTTGTTGTCAACGAGTCCGACTTATAATATGCTGTTCAAAAACAAGCGGTTTAATACTGCTCTGCCGATGGGACAATCGCCGGTGGAAAATACGTTGATGGGAATCGTGCGCGGGGTGGAGATCACCGGCGACACAAGGGTACAGATCCGAGGATATGCTGCGAAGTATGACGCGAGCGATGCGTCGCCGCTGTACATCGTGGATGGAATGGAAGTCACATCGGCGGTATTTCAGCAGCTGTCACCGGGAGACATCGTATCCATCACCGTGTTAAAGAGCGCCGGGGCAATCGCCCGCTATGGAAGCCGGGGGGTGAATGGGGTCATCCTGATCAGCACCAAAGCCGGTGGTGGCCAAAATCAGCAGCAGGTAGTCGTGCGAAAAAATTTCAACGAGACGGCTTTCTTTTTCCCGGATCTGCAGACCGATAGTGTGGGTGATATACGATTTTCGTTTATTGTGCCAGAAGCATTGACCCGGTGGAAGTGGATGACGCTGGCGCATACCCGTGATCTGGCTTTTGGTTATTCGGAAAAGACTATCGTCACGCAAAAGCAGCTGATGGTGCAGCCGAACCTGCCCCGGTTTTTACGGGAAGGTGATAAGATGGATCTGAGTGCCAAAATCGTGAACCTCACGGACAGCGAAATGACGGGCCAGATGAGCTTGCAGCTGACCGATCCCACGACCGGCGAAACGGCGGATGGCTGGTTCGTCAACCGCCAGCCCAACCAATATTTTACCGTCGGAGCTCACAGCAGTGAAGTCGTCAATTTTCCGGTGGATATTCCTTTTCAGTACAACCGGCCGCTGACCTACCGGATTGTAGCGCAGGCCGGCAATTACAGTGATGGAGAAGAAGCCACGCTGCCCGTCGTCAGCAACCGGATGCTGGTCACGGAGACGTTGCCCCTGACCATGCCTGGCGACGGCACGCGATCCTTTCACTTCGACAAGCTGCTGCAGAGCGGCAATAGCGAGACGCTTAATCACCATGCTCTCACAGTGGAGTTTACCGCCAACCCGGCCTGGTATGCGGTGCAGGCACTCCCCTACCTGATCGAATATCCGTATGAGTGCGCGGAACAGACCTTTGACCGGTTCTATGCGAATGCATTGGCCAGTAAGATCGTCAACAGTTCGCCGCGGTTGGCTCAGGTCTTCTCTGCCTGGCGTACCACGGATACGGCCGCGTTGCTGAGCAACCTGGAAAAGAATCCCGAGCTGAAATCGGTGTTGCTGGAGGAGACGCCTTGGGTCTTACAGGGAAAAACGGAGGAGCAGCAAAAGAAGAATATTGCGCTGCTCTTCGATCTGAGCCGGATGAGCCGGCAACTGGCCGCTACTATAGACCGATTGCGGGAACTGCAGACGGCGGACGGCAGTTTTGCATGGTTCAAGGGTGGGTACGATGACCGGTATATTACGCAATATATCCTCACCGGCTTTGGAAAATTGCAGCAGTTGCAGGCATTGCCGCCGGAGTTGACGGCGAAGGTGAAGGCGATGGTTATGGCGGCGCTGCCTTTTGTCGATGGGGAGATCAGGAAGGACTACGATAAAGAAAAGGCGATCGGCGATCGGGTGATCGGGGAATTGCCGGTGCAATATCTGTATATGCGGAGTATGTTCAACGATTATGGCATTCCGGGGAATGTGTTTCCGGCGGTCAATTATTACCGGAAGAAAGTGCAGCAGAACTGGATATCCTACAATAAATATATGCAAGGCATGATTGCGCTGGCCTTGTTCCGGACAGGCGATGTACAGACCGCGCGGAATATCATTGCTTCCCTGCGGCAAAATGCGATACATGATGAAGAGAAGGGGATGTGGTGGAAAGGTATGGAGGGTGGCTATTATTGGTACCAGGCGCCCGTTGAGACCCAGTCGCTGTTGATAGAAGCGTTCCGGGAGATCAGCGGGGATGCAACGGTCGATCGGGAGCTAAAGACGTGGTTGTTGCGGCAGAAGCAGACGCACAGTTGGGCGACGACAGTGGCTACGGCCGATGCCTGTTATGCGTTGTTGCTGGGAGGAGGGGATTGGCTAAGTGCCGAGCGGGAGGTTGAGGTGAAATTGGGGGATAAGTATATTCATTGGGGGGACAGGACGGCCGCCGGTGCGACGGCGACGAGTGGGAATGATACGACAGGTGAAGCTGGAACGGGTTATTACAAAAAGATATTCGACGCGCCTTTTATCAATCCGTCGATGGGGAATATTACGGTGACGATGCATACGGCAGGTGGCGGCGTAGCGGCGGGGCATGGGGCCGGGACGGCGGGCGAGAAGCCGAGCGGGTCACCGGCATGGGGCGCGGTGTATTGGCAATATTTCGATCAGCTGGACCAAATAAAGCCGGCGGGGGGCGGAGCGAAGGCACCCCTAAAGCTGACCAAGAGATTATTTATCCAACGGAATACCGATCGCGGGCCGGTGTTGGATACGATAGCCGACAATGGATCGCTGAAAGTGGGCGATAGATTGGTCGTCCGGATCGAACTGCGGGCGGACCGCGACCTGGAATATGTGCATATGAAAGACATGCGGGCTGCTTGTCTGGAGCCGGTGAATGTGCTCAGCCAATACAAATGGCAGGGCGGGTTGGGTTATTATGAAACGACGAAGGATGCGAGTACGGAGTTCTTCTTTCCGGAGGTTCGCCGGGGGACTTACGTCTTCGAATATACGTTGATAGCTGGTCAGACGGGGAATTTCAGCAATGGGATTGCGAGTGTGGAGTGTATGTATGCGCCGGAATATGCGGATCATAGTGAGGGCATCCGGATAAATGTGGAGGGGGCGCCATGATGCAGACGGATGTATTGATCATAGGACAGGGGATTTGCGGAACTTTCCTGAGCGGGGAACTGAATCGGGCCGGGTTGTCTTATGTCGTGATCGACGAGGAACGATCATTGACGGCCAGCAGGGTGGCGGCGGGGTTGATCAATCCGGTGACGGGGCGGCGGCTGGTGAAGACGTGGATGATCGATGAGTTGCTGCCGTTCGTTCGGGGAGCTTATGGGGAGCTGGGGGAAGAACTTGGGGCCGGGGGTGAGGGCACGGGGGCTGGTTTTCTGCGGCCGGTGAGTGTAGTTGACTTCTTCCCTACCGCGCAGATGCGGCTGGCTTTTTTGAAACGTTTTGAAGAGGATCCGGCGTATTTGCGTCTGCCGGAGGATGAGCATCAGTGGGATGAACTGTTTCACTATGAGCTAGGGTATGGGATTATTGAACCTTGCTATTTGGTAGATATGCGGGAGTTGCTGGCGGCGGCGCGGCAGCGGATGATAGAGAGGGGGGTGTTGCGGGCGGAGCGGTTCGAGCTTCCCGAATTGGCCGTAGAGCCAGGGGGGGTAAGGTATCGGGATATCGAGGCGAGGTGGGTCGTGTTTTGCGATGGGATATCAAGTTTTACGAATCCTTATTTTTCGCGGCTGCCGTTTGCACCGAATAAAGGGGAGGTGCTGATCGTGGAGGTTCCGGGGATGTCGTTGTCGGAGGCGATGGTCTTTAAGAAAGGGATGAGTTTGATCCCCTGGAAGGAGGGGTTGTACTGGGTAGGGTCTTCGTATGAATGGTCTTTTGAGGATGCGGGGCCGACGGTGGCATTCCGGGAGAGGACGGAGGCGGTATTGAGGGAATGGTTGCGTGTACCTTTCCGGGTGGTGGAGCATATGGCGGCGGTTCGGCCGGCTACGCTGGAGCGGCGGCCTTTTGTCGGGTTGCATCCGCTGTATCCGGCGGTGGGGATCCTGAATGGAATGGGGACGAAGGGATGTTCGCTGGCGCCGTACTTTGCGCGGCAACTGGTTGGATTGCTGGCGTCGGGGGTTCCGGTGCAGGCCGATGCGGATATACTGCGGTTTAGGAAAGTTCTCGGGAGAGGATAAAAAGCCTTTATGTTCCGGCTTACGGCGGAGGAATGGAGGATGTCACAATATGTGACATCCTTTAAGAAGTTCATAAATTAGACGTGTCGGCCCTTTTGCTGGCAGGCTGGGGCCGGCGGATGATAGTAGTGCTACCTCCGATAAAGCTGAGAGGGTCCTGGTTAAGGACCGTAGCCATCGCTTCGTACAGTTCGGGCAGTTCGTGCCGGAATTGAACGGGGCTCTCGAAGAATATTTCTACTGCCACCGCCCAAAACTCGTGATAGTTGGTAGCGGCATAGTCACCCAGCAGGTTTTTGGCACCACCTTGCTGCATGGAAGTGAAGATGGGGCGGGCCACCTTGGAGAAATTAGGGAATTCTTTCTTGAAATGCTTGTCTTCCTCGGTCTGGGTAATGAAGTTGACATAAGCCAGCGCATGGGCCATTTCGTGCAGGCCCACATTGCAATTGGGCGTCTGGTTGGAAATTCCTTTCATGAAATTATCCCAGGAAAGGTAAATACCGGTCTGATCCACATGGCCCATGAAGGGCCGGGAATAAAACCCATAATGATAGTCATCCCTCAGGATGAAGATATCATCAAAATAATTGAGTTTGAACTTTTCCAGGCCAAAAGTCAGCTGTACGGCGACCGCGCTGACGAGAATAGGCATTTCAGCCGATTGCTCCACCTCGATATACCGAAAAGTCTTTGAGTGTTGAAAAAGATAAGTGCGGAAGAGAAATTTTCGCTGTTCGTCCAATCCGAGCCTGTTATAGTAGTTCAGGTGACGTGAGACGACCGAATGGTAAAAAGTTTCTCTGACAATAAAACGCTTGAATTGATGCCTGTTGTAGAGGCGTTGAGCAAGCAGCGTTACTGGTCGGTTTAGAAGAAGTACCCCCAATACCAATGAAACAATGACGACGATTTCCATAGAGTTCATTTTTCTGTGTGGTTAAGAATCGATCATTACAATCGGGTCTTACATTGGCCTTGGATACGGAACTATGGCTTTCGAGTTAGAGTGAAAAACCTAGTGGCGGGTTTAATCAAGAGGAGATGAATCGTACGGATGTGGGGAACAAATTAAAAAGAAATTCTGAAAATTAAAAGCATTGGGAAAATGTTTTCTTTTATTGTTATAAAAAATTAAAAATCATCGACTTAGACATAGCCAAATCGATGATTTCATCCATATTTTGCCCTACTTTGCGGCCATTGGGTTGCTGCTGTTCCAGATGTCCCGGTACATTTTCCAGTCATTGCCCACTTTTTTCCATACGACGAGATAATGTCCTTTATCCATGGTTTTTGAGCTATCCCCCAATTCATAGTTTCCGGTCTCGACCCATTGATCGCCTATACCGGACACAGCATCGGTAGTCAGCCTGAAAACGGTGATTCCTGATTTTGGAATGGCGGTTGTCATCGATCCCATGAACCTGCCATCGCCAGCGGGAATATTAGGGGGAAAAACCTGGGCATCGGCCGTATAAAAAGCTGAAATGGCCGCAGAATCGCCCTTTAAAAAGGCCTGCGCATATTGTCGATCGAGATCCATAATGGCTGTTTTTGCAGCCGCGGAATCGACATCGGGAACAACTGTCGCGTCATGGGTGCCGTTCTGGTTGCAAGCCATGATGACCAAAATAGACAGCAGTGGAAGAAATTGTCTTTTCATGATGTGTTGGTTTAGAATAGGAAGATAAGAAAAGCGTCGATGCTTCTTGCTTTTGAATTACCTTTGGCCCCTCATAAAAAAAACCAGTAAGGCATGTATCGGACTCATACCTGCGGAGAATTAAGAAAGGAACAGATAGGCCTGTCGGTGACGCTGGCCGGTTGGGTACAGACGGTGCGGAAATTCGGCAGTATAACTTTTATCGATCTGCGTGACCGCTATGGCATCACGCAGTTGCTGTTCGGGGAAGAACTGAACAAAGAGCTGGTGGAGAATCCGCCGGGAAGGGAATTCGTCATACAGGTAAAGGGGGTTGTGGCGGAAAGAGCGAGCAAGAACCCACAACTGGCTACTGGGGATATTGAAATAAAGGTGACGCATTATACCATCCTAAACGCATCGATCACCCCTCCGTTTACCATCCAGGATGATACAGACGGCGGAGACGATCTTCGGATGAAATACCGGTACCTGGATTTGCGACGCCCTGCTATCCGGCGTAATGTTGAATTGCGGTATGCGGTCGGCCGGGCGGTCCGGGATTACCTGCATCAGCATCAATTCATGGATATAGAGACCCCTTTTTTGATCAAGTCGACGCCTGAGGGGGCGCGGGATTTCGTCGTGCCGTCGCGGATGAACCCGGGGCAGTTCTATGCGCTGCCGCAGTCGCCGCAGACCTTCAAGCAGCTATTGATGGTCAGCGGTTATGACCGGTATTACCAGATCGTAAAATGTTTCCGCGACGAGGACCTTCGAGCGGACAGGCAGCCCGAGTTCACGCAGATCGACTGCGAGATGAGCTTTGTAGAGCAAGAAGATATTCTGAAGATGTTCGAGGGCATGGTAAAATACGTGTTCAAGACAGTTAAGAATATCGATTATACGGATACGATAGCCCGCATGACCTGGGAGCAGGCGATGTGGCAATATGGGAATGACAAGCCGGATATCCGGTTCGGGATGACCATAGGGAATCTCAAATCCGCGTTTAGATTGAGTGCGGACGCTGCGGCATGGATGGGGGGTAAAAGCGGTATTGTCGCCACGGGTGAACTGATCAATGGCGCCGGATTCGGTGTATTCGACAATGCCGAAACGGTGCTGGCGATTGCCGTTCCCGGTTGCAGTGAATATACGCGCAAACAGACCGATGAACTGACCGATTGGGTAAAACGTCCGCAGATCGGGATGCAGGGATTGGTGTATATCAAGTGTAATGCGGACGGGACCTTCAAGAGTTCTGTCGACAAATTTTATTCGGAAGAGAAGCTGAAGGCCATAGCCGGGGCAACGGGGGCGAAACCGGGAGACCGTAGTCTAATTATTTTGCTGGCCGGGCGGGAAGAGCGGACGCGCAAGGCGATGAGCGAGCTAAGGCTGGAGATGGGCAAGCGATTGGGGTTTCGCAAAGAGAATGAATTCAAATTATTATGGGTGCTGGATTTTCCGCTGTTCGAGTATGCGGAGGATGATAACCGGTGGGTAGCCCGTCACCATCCTTTCACTTCACCCAAGCCTTCCGACATCGGTATCATGATCAATAACAACCCGGTGATCGAGAACGCAGAAAAATACCTGGAGCATCCTTATAATGATATCAAGGCGAATGCATACGATCTGATCCTGAACGGAAATGAGCTGGGTGGGGGATCCATCCGGATCTACCAGCGGGAGCTGCAGGAAAAGATGTTTGCCGCGTTGGGGATGAGCCCGGAGGAGTCTATGCATAAATTCGGCTTTCTGCTGGGGGCTTTCGAGTACGGTGCGCCACCGCATGGCGGCCTTGCATTCGGGCTGGACCGGATGGTCGCCATTTTAGGAGGTAGTGAAAGCATCCGGGATTTCATTGCCTTTCCCAAGAACAACAGCGGCCGGGACGTCATGCTGGATGCACCGGGTACGATCGACGAACGGCAACTGGAAGAGTTGGCGATAAAGCTGACCAATGTGGGGGGTGTTTCATGAAAAGGACTTTGAAAGCTGCTACGATCCTGACCTGGTTCAATCTTATCTTCTGGGGCTTAGTCGATGGTATCCTGTTATTGGGGACTTTGTCGGCCATGTTCCTGCCCGGGCTGTTGGCAGCAGTTCTCCTGAGCGCCATTCCGTTGAACTGTTACGCCGCACTAAAGTTGCACAAGAGCATCCGGGATAGCAGCATTCCGCTGAGCCAGCAAACGCCGATGGGGATCCGGTTTATAGGATTTATTGCGCTGTTCTTTGGGGTGTATTCTATCGGAGATGGTTTTGCCCTCATCAGTAATGCAAAAGAGATCCTGGATTTTATGAAGGATTATTATATGAAGCAGGCGCCCGATCTTGCGCAGATGCCTGCATTCAAATCCATGGGCGTTGCCGATGTACGTGCAGCGGGTGTCGTCTGTCTGATCCTGGGGCTTTGCCTGACGGTGAATGTGGTATTGAACCTAAGGTTGCTACGCGGGTATCTTCTCCTCAGGAAGAACGAGGCATCGTAAGGCGACGTATTTTCCACACAGCGATGGCTGCGATGAGCAGCAGAAGGCCGCCTATAATGAATAAGATGCGTTCTACAGGACCGGCGACCCTTGCTTTTCCATTCTTAATATTATCCTTGCAATCGGCTATGTAGTCATAAATGCCGGGATAATGGCCATTCATTTGTCGTACTTTCTCGAATTCCCCCAGGGCGGCGCGATACTGTTGTTGTTCGTAGAAGCCAAGGGCGCGGGCAAAAATGCGGGTAGCATTACCGGGGGTGATGATGATCCCGGCGCTGTCGAGGTATTCATTCAGGATCGCGACGGGGACGGCGAAGTTGAGGCCGGCGGCCAGTCCTCCGGTGTTCTCGATACTGCCGAAGGTGGTCAAGCCGATCACCTGACCTTTATCGTTGCAGACGGGGCCGCCACTGCTGCCGTGGTTGATATTGGCGTCCATCTGGATCAGCGGCCAGCCGTAGACGGAATTTCTAATAGCGCTGACGACACCGGTGGTCATGGTAGGTTCGATCGCCGATCCGGTGGATACAAAGTCATTATTGGTCACGGGACCGGGATAGCCGTATACGAAGAGTTGCTGACCTACGGCGGGTAAGGCTGGAGGCGCCAGGATCAACATAGGCATTTCGGCAGTGGTGGCGATCTTCAGGATAGCGACATCCTTACCTGGCATGGGCTGTCCTTTCAAAATGATCTCCGCGGGTTTTTTGACCGTATCGGACAACTGAACGCCATTATCACTTCGGTAGACGACGTAGATATTTGTTTTCAGATCGTAGAGGATCATGGAGAACAAGCGGGAATAAACAGATGCGTAGGTCTCATTGAGCAGGCTACGCTGCTGATCGGTAAATTTGGTGGCCCAGGAGGTCTCCAGTGCGGCGATACTTGCCTGGGTGATCTGGTGGAAGGCGGTGAGAATAAACTGGCGGCGGATGAAGGCCTCGTCACGTTCGATGAGATGGCAGTTGGTGGCTACATAGCCATCGCCGGTGATGAAGAAGCCGGTGCCGCTGGCAGTGATCTGTTCGGGCTGTTTGATATAGTCGAAAGTGGTCTGGAAGAAGCGGGCGGGGCGGTTATCCATTTCCCGGAGAACGATGTCGAGCTTTTGTCCCGGCATGACGCCGCCGCCGTGGTCCAGCTTTTGAATGGAGTCGAGTAGCCTATTGAAGGCCTTTTCATCCATTTTCATGCTGTTGACGTACACGTTAGCGGTGTATTCCGTGCGGATCATGACGATGCCGGGCCGATTGAGTGCATAATTGTTAACGCCCGAGAGTCGGAAGTCCTGGCCGGAGGTATGTAGGGAGAGGAAGGGCAGAAAAAATAATAACTTGTTGTACATTGATCATTCAAAATTTTTTATGGACACTTCACAAGCCCCGCTGGCAGAGCGGTTAAGACCGCAAACGTTGGATCAACTGGTCGGCCAGCAACATCTGACAGGCAAAGGTAGTGTATTACGTACTGCCATCGAGCATGGGAGGCCGCCTTCTATGATCCTTTGGGGGCCGCCGGGAACGGGGAAAACGACGATTGCGGGGATCATCGCCAATTCGCTGCAGGTGCCTTTTTATACCCTGAGTGCTATTTCCGCAGGGGTCAAGGAGGTCCGGGAGGTGATAGCGGAGGCCAGGGATAAAGAAAGAGCGATCCTGTTCATCGATGAGATCCACCGATTTAATAAGGGGCAGCAGGATGCGTTGCTGGGCGCGGTAGAGAAAGGGGTTGTGACGTTGATCGGCGCCACGACGGAAAACCCTTCCTTCGAGGTGAATAGTGCGTTGTTAAGCCGGTGCCAGGTGTATGTGTTGAAGCCGCTGACGGAAGCTGATCTGATAAAAGTGTTGCACAATGCCTTACGGGACGACGCCTGGTTACGGGAATCGGGAATCGAATTAAAGGAGACAGCGGCGCTGATCAATATTTCCGGGGGAGATGCACGGAAGTTGCTCAACCTGCTGGAAGTGGTGGCCGAGGCATCAGCAAAGGGAGCGGCCATCACCGATGAGGTGGTGATGGAGATTGCCCAGCAACGGATAGCATTGTATGACAAGAAGGGTGAGCAGCATTATGATATTATTTCGGCTTTCATCAAGTGCATCCGGGGGAGCGACCCCAATGCAGCTGTCTACTGGCTGGCCCGGATGATAGAAGGGGGAGAAGATGTCAAGTTCATCGCCCGCAGGCTGCTGATCCTGGCCAGCGAAGATATCGGTAATGCGAATCCCAATGCATTGCTGTTAGCGAACGCCTGTTTCGATGCGGTGAATAAGATCGGCTGGCCCGAGTCCAATTTGATACTATCACAGTGCGCCACTTACCTGGCGTCTTCGCCGAAAAGCAATGCTGCGACGACTGCGATCGGCGCCGCGCAGGCAGCCGTTAGGCAATACGGAGATTTACCGGTACCTTTGCATATCCGTAATGCCCCCACGAAGTTGATGAAGGATATGGGTTATCACAAGGGATACCAATACAGTCATGATTATCAGCATAACTTTTCGCCGCAGGACTATCTGCCAGATGTTATTGCCGGAACGAAATTCTATGAACCCGGGAAGAATGCACGGGAAGAGGAACTGCGAAAATCCTTGCGGGCTTTGTGGGGAGAGAAGTATGGATATTGAAAATAATACACTGCATGATACATTGGGTCTGCAAAAAATTTGGCGAGCTAACGCCGGATGAGTTATATAAGATACTGCGTCTGCGCAGTGAAGTGTTTGTTGTGGAGCAGCGTTGTATTTATCTCGACATGGATAACAAGGATTATCATTCCTATCATTTACTTGGCTGGGAGGGGGAAAAGATACTAGGATATTCACGTATCATACCATCGGGAATTTCCTATGCGGAGTTTTCTATAGGAAGGATCGTAAGTTCCCCATCCGCAAGAGGAAGGGGGATCGGCCGGGAGCTGGTTCAGCAAAGCATTAAGACCTTATATCAATTATATGGCATCCAGCATATCCGGATCGGCGCACAATATCATTTAAGGGAGTTTTATTCTTCTTTTGGCTTTGTCCAAAAGGGAGACATTTATCCCGAAGATGGAATAGACCATATTGAGATGTTGTTACTCGTTGAGGCTTAAGCGAAATCGATTTCAAGCGCCATCTGCAGGCTTGCTGTGGATAAAATAGTTGACTCTTCGTACACAATTAACGTTCCTTTTTGCGTTTCTTCTATGATACCCCTCATTTCAGATGAGCTGAAGTAAGGAATCCAAACCATCGGAAAACTAAATCTAATATCAATGAAACAGCGTGTACACTCCTCGCTATGGAAGTGTGTGTTCTTAGTAACCATTACCCTATGTGCGTATTCTTCCGCTTTCAGTCAGGAAGACGAAAAAAACACTACGGAATTCGGATTTACTACGGGACCTATTGTTGCCTTAACGGACCTGGGCGGTCATGCAGGTAATGGCGAAACTTTCATTAAAGATTACAATTTCAATACTACGAAGCTCTTTTTTGGGGCCTTTTTTACCGCGTACCCGGCTCCCTGGCTGGGATTCAGGTTCTCTGCCAATTATGGTAATGTAGATGCCTTCGATGCCGATATTAAGGAAAAAGGAGGCGATGAGGATTCTCGTTTTAATCGCAACCTGGATTTCCGTTCGGTTATCCTGGAAGGAAGCGCCATGGCGGAAGTATATCCCACTGTCTTTCTGGAAGATGATCCCGATGATGTCACCGGTCGGCTGCGGCCTTATGGCGTAATTGGTCTGGGATTTTACCATTTCAATCCACAGGGCAGTCTGACGGACCAGAATGGTGGCACCTACTGGGTGGACCTGAGACCGCTGCACACGGAAGGTGAAGGATGGATCCCCGGCAGGAAAGAATATTCTCTGACCCAGCTGAATATCCCGATGGGTGCAGGTATCAAATACTTTATCAGTGAAAATGTGAACATTTCTTTCGAGCTCATTTATCGCAAGCTGTTCACTGATTACCTGGATGACGTCAGCACGACGTATGTCAATCCCCAGTTGTTCACTCAGCATCTTTCGGCAGCGCAGGCAGCCATTGCCACCGCCGTCAGCAACAAGGCTGCCGACGGGTATAATACGCCGAGCTATGAGGCTGGTGACAAGAGAGGAACTGCAACTAACAATGACGCTTATTTCACGATGGGCTTTAAGTTAGGGATTCGCCTGGGTGGCGGCAGGTCCGAGCGCTGGAGGAATTCTACGCACTGTCCGTTGTTAAGATTCTAAGAACGTTGTTGATCGTATACCCTTTTTGATCGTTGTTGTTTTGTTTTAGTTGTTGTTGATCCGTACCCTAATTTTTTTTATTGATTTTGTAAAAATCAATAGCGAACTATGAAGAAAACTGTACCCCTTAGTAAAACGACCCTGTCTGCGAACCTAAAGGGTTGTCTGACGGCCTTTGGCCTCGCCCTGTTCGTGCAATTTTCGGCCACTGCCGCAGTGGTTGGAAACCCTCCCGATACTATCCATAGTATCCTGGTCAGTAAAGCCCAGAGTAGCAAAAAAATCAAGATCCGGCTGTATCCCGATGCCCGGCAACAGGTACTATTCTTTTCCGCCAATGGTCAGGATGGGAAAGTGTATCAGTTGTTCCTGTTCGATATGGATGGCAAATTGGTTAGCCAGACCAACATCCGCAACCGGGAAACCACAGTCCTGACTAATATAACCGAAGGTAATTTCCTGTTCGAAGTGTTCACCGATGATGAGCGAATTGAGAACGGACAGTTGACGGTACGCTAATGACCCAACTTACAGCCAATAAGCAAGCAGGGAAATTGGTAAAATCCGAATATCCGAGGTTAAGTAAAACCTGATCCGTTCCCTATTCTAGGTACCCTTTACAAACAAAGATTTTATTAATCACTCCCTGCTACCGCTTATTGGTCATATAAAGAAAACCCTCTCTCCAAAAAAAGTAGAGGGTTTTCTTTTTCCAATGATTTTCGGCAAAGAGGGATCTTTGCCGGGGGGCGCCGAAAGGTCGCCGGTTATTTTTTTCATTTCAGAAAAATTTCGGCGGCTTCTTTCCAGTTGTTGATCCGGTCATAGCCGGTGATATTGAGGTTGTGAGCAGCCGTGTACATATAGGGTTTGCCTT
>JAMFSL010000108.1 GCA_026225275.1 Puia dinghuensis | reverse complement strand
AGGCCGGCACCAAAAGCAATGATCTCAGGCTGACCATTCTGGTAAGTGAAGAGCTGCTTGCTTGTCTCAGCGGAACCATCGCTGCTGCGGTTACCGATCATCACGAGGGTCTGGCGGCCGACGAATTCGGGCTGGGTAGCATTTTCTTCTGTGAAAACACCGAAATGAAAACGAACGCCATTTCCACCGTTAGCTTTTACTGTTTCAAGGAAAGCTTCGACCTCTTCTACGCTGTACCATACGCTGAGGGAATCGGCTTTACCGATACGATCGGAGTTGTCTGCCCATCTTTCCTGTTTGTAAGCGCGAACGAAAGTGTCTACTTCCTGTTTGGTAATAAATTTTCCGGCATTTACGGATTTTTTTTCAATTGTGTACATGGCTGACTTGTTTAAGAATGAAGAAGAATAGTTTGTGTAGTAAAAGTATTCATGTAGAGGTTACAAGGCACGACACAAGCGCTATACAATCAATTGATTATAAATTAATACTATTCATAAACTAAAGGGGATCAAACGATCATACGTGTAAGTACGTATAATAGAGCGTTTTCACGCAAGCAAAAAACAGTGAAATTATTGGGTTGGGGTACGTGAACTACGCAAGCAATTCCTGCGCATTTTGCGCAATAAAATAACGTCTCTTTTTTTAGGCGCTAATTCAGCCAAATTAAAATAAATATTGGACATTTAATAGAGAGGTTGCCTAATGTCCCGTTTTTAATATTTGATATCCTTACTTATTACGCAAAAGAGCAAGTTCGATTATTCCTGTGACTGTCCTAACGATAGTAAAAATACTGTTCATCTCTCTACGCCAAATGTCAGCAACAGCATACATAACCATTAACACCTTATCCTGTTTTATTTCGTGCGTGTGTGGGTATGTATGCTGATGCTTTTACTAAGATACCAGTACGCATGAGGAAAGTCAATTTACGCTTACCGCTGTTACCATTCAAAACGACCGGGTTCAGCCTGCCTTTGGCAGGTTGAATCCGGAATTGAATTCTCCCCGCTACATATAAATACTTACACAAATTTCACGCTGTATTATTAATTTCGCCGCATGAAAAAAATCAAGTCGGCCCTGATTTCAGTCTTCTATAAGGACGGGCTGGAGAACATCGTTAAAAAACTACACGATTACGGCATAACGATCTATTCAACTGGCGGTACGCAGCAGTTCATAGAGTCCCTGGGAGTGCCCTGCACGGCGGTGGAAAGCCTTACCTCCTACCCTTCCATTCTGGGAGGTCGTGTCAAGACCCTGCACCCTTCCGTCTTCGGCGGCATATTGGGAAGAAGGGATCTTCCGACTGACCTGGAAGAAATGGAGCGTTATCATATTCCAACCATCGATCTCGTCATTGTGGACCTCTACCCTTTCGAAGAGACGTTGGCCAATACGACTGACGACAAAGCTATTATTGAAAAGATAGATGTAGGCGGCCCCAGCATGATCCGGGCAGCGGCCAAGAATCATAAGGACGTAGTCGTGGTTGCCGCCAAATCGGAATACGTGGTCCTGGAAAAACTGCTGGATGAACAAAAGGGCGAGACTTCGCTGGAGCAGCGGCGCTCACTGGCCGCAAGGGCTTTCGAAGTCTGCGCGCATTACGATGTCGTCATCGCGCGGTATTTCAACCCGACCGAACCCACTTACTTCCTGGAATCCGTTGCAGCGCCAAAATTTCTGCGCTATGGCGAGAATCCTCATCAGGCGGCGCGGTTCTATGGCCGGCTGGAAGAGATTTTCGATCAGGTGAACGGCAAGGAGTTATCTTACAATAACCTGGTAGATGTAGACGCTGCGGTACAGCTGGTGCGGGAATTCAATGATGCCGATCCGCAGTCATTAGGCGGGGGCGCTGTATTCGCCATCATCAAACACACCAATCCCTGTGGCATCGCCATCCGCCCCACCCTCAAGGAAGCCTGGGACAGCGCGCTGGCCGGAGATCCGGAAAGCGCTTTTGGCGGGGTATTAGCCTGCAATGCAACTGTAGACAAGGCCACAGCTATGGCCATCAATGAAATCTTTTTCGAGGTGCTGATCGCGCCGGCTTTTGACGCCGATGCGCTGGAGGTCCTCCGGTCGAAGAAAAACAGAATCCTGCTGGTACAAAAAGCGCGGATCGCTCCCACTTCTCAATACCGGTCGTTATTGAACGGTGTGCTGCAGCAGGAGGTGGACGAGGGTAATTATACAGAATGGAAAGAGGTCGGTGGACGGGCATCCACCGATGCAGAAAAGAAGGACCTGGTCTTTGCCAATCTGGTCTGCAAGCACTTGAAATCGAATGCGATCGCTCTTGTGAAAAATCGCCAGCTGATAGGTAAGGGTTGTGGTCAGACCAGCCGGGTCGATTCCGTCCGGCAGGCGATCACCAAGGCAGGACAGTTCAATTTCGATCTTCATGGCGCCGTGCTGGCGAGTGATGCCTTCTTCCCGTTCAATGACAACGTACAATTGGCACATGCCGCGGGAGTGACGGCGTTTATTCAGCCCGGAGGATCGATCAGGGATAAGGATTCGATTGAATATTGCGTGGAGAATAAGCTGGTGATGGTGATCACGGGAATGAGGCATTTTAAGCATTAAAAGGGCGGAGCCCTTTTGCACCGCGCAGCGGGGCTATCATGAGCCGGGACAGGGAGTGGCTGAAGCGGCCGCCAGGCCGCAAAACCGCTATTCAAAGCAATCTGCAGCGGACAAGAAGTGTATCACTAACTAACGCTTTATCTTCTTCTGCCCAGCGCGCGTTTTCTTTGGCCGGGGGGCCCTGGTTATTTTGCCCGTGGCTTTATAATCAGCGATGATCTTGCTCATAATCTTTTGATCCTCGATCGTTAAGACATGGGGTTCAACAACGAAGT
>JAMFSL010000009.1 GCA_026225275.1 Puia dinghuensis | reverse complement strand
TATTCCCCCGGGAGATCGTTGCGGAGGCGCTGAAGCAGTCCTTCGTCAAGCTGAGCCCTTCGGCCATGTTTCGCAACCCGGTCATGTTCACGGTCTATATCGTCACGATCGTGATGTTCTTCGTCTGCCTGTGGATCATCGGCGGCGAGAGATCGCAGGGCAGCCTTACTTATAATATTATTGTATTCCTCGTTCTGTTTGTTACTGTGCTGTTTGCCAATTTCGCGGAAGCTATCGCGGAAGCCCGGGGCAAGGCGCAGGCCAACAGTCTTCGCAAAACCCGCGAAGATACACCCGCCAAAAAAGTCTTCGCTGTGGGCGAGATCTTCGTCGGCGAAGTCAAAACGGTTCCTTCTTCGCAGTTGCGGAAGGGCGACATCTTCATCTGCGAAACGGGCGACACTATTCCCATGGACGGAGAGATCGTCGAAGGACTGGCGACGATAGATGAGAGCGCTATCACTGGCGAAAGTGCCCCCGTCATCCGCGAATCCGGTGGTGACAAATCCAGCGTCACCGGTGGCACCAAGGTATTGAGCGATAAAATAAAGGTACGGGTCACTACCGATCCGGGCGAAAGCTTCCTCGACAAGATGATCGCGCTGGTAGAAGGCGCGTCCCGGCAAAAGACACCCAACGAGATCGCGCTGACTATCCTGCTGGCAGGCTTCACGCTGATTTTCCTGATCGTTTGCGTGACGCTGAAACCGTTTGCCGACTATGCCAACACGCCTATTACTGTTGCGGCTTTCGTATCGCTGTTTGTCTGTCTGATCCCGACGACCATCGGCGGGCTGCTGAGCGCTATCGGTATCGCGGGGATGGACAGGGCTCTCCAGGCCAATGTGATCACCAAAAGCGGGAAGGCGGTAGAGACAGCCGGAGACCTCGACACCCTGCTACTGGACAAGACCGGCACCATCACTATCGGCAACCGGAAGGCCACCCATTTCTGGCCGGCGCCGGGAATAGAGGAAAAGATCTTTGTCGACGCCTGCGTGCTGGCTTCCCTTGCCGACGAGACGCCTGAAGGAAAATCCATCATCGAGCTGGCGAATGTCAACCCACAGACATTTCATACCACGGGCGCCAAATTCATCGTATTTAGTGCCGAGACGCGGTGCAGCGGCGTTGATCTCCCGGTCAGGAATAGTGGCAATGGCGATGGGCAATCAGCCGCTGTCGAAGATCCCGGGGGCGCTGTGGCTTCCCGGGCCGATGGCCTGCATATCCGGAAAGGCGCTTTCGACGCGATCCGCAATATCGTCACCCGGGCGGGCAATAACTTTCCGCAGGCAACGGAATTAAAGGTTAAGGAGATCGCTTCTAACGGCGGGACCCCGCTGGCTGTCAGCCAGAATGGTATAGCGCTGGGCGTTATCGAGCTGCAGGATATCATCAAGCCGGGCATCCAGGAGCGGTTCGAACGTCTCCGGAAGATGGGGGTAAAGACCGTAATGGTCACCGGCGACAATCCGCTGACGGCGAAATATATTGCCGAGAAGGCGGGTGTGGATGATTTTATCGCCGAGGCCAAGCCCGAGGATAAAATGAACTATATCAAGAAAGAACAGCAGGGCGGTAAACTGGTGGCGATGATGGGCGATGGTACCAATGACGCTCCTGCGCTGGCGCAGGCAGATGTTGGCGTGGCCATGAACAGTGGTACGCAGGCGGCCAAGGAGGCCGGTAACATGGTGGACCTCGATAACGATCCGACCAAACTGATCGAGATCGTAGAGATCGGCAAACAACTGCTGATGACCCGCGGTACGCTGACGACCTTCTCTATCGCCAACGACGTAGCGAAATATTTCGCGATCGTGCCGGCCCTGTTCATCACCTCTATCCCGGCCCTTCAGGCGCTCAATATTATGCACCTGAAAAGCCCCGAAAGCGCCATCCTTTCGGCGGTGATCTTCAATGCCCTGATCATCCCGATCCTTATCCCGCTGGCCCTTCGCGGCGTAGCGTACAAGCCTATCGGCGCCAGTGCGCTGTTACGGCGTAACCTGCTGATCTATGGCATCGGGGGCATCATCGTACCCTTTATCGGTATCAAGGCCATTGACCTTTTACTGGCATTGGTCATGTAGGGGATTTTTCATCTATTAAATCAACAAAAAATGCGTAAATATATTTTACCTTCCCTCAAGCTGACCGCGGTACTGATCGTTATCCTGGGTCTTCTGTACCCATTGCTGATCGCCGCTGTCGGTCGCCTGACGCCCGGCCAGGGCAAAGGCGAGACGCTGATGCTGAATGGAAAAGTGGTGGGCTATGCCAATATCGGCCAGCACTTTTCCGCCGATCAATATTTCTGGAGCCGGCCGTCGGCCGCCGGTTATAATGCCGCGGGCAGTTCCGGCAGCAATAAGGGCCCCAGTAACCCGGATTACCTACGCGATGTGCAGGCGCATATCGACACGTTTCTGGTGCACAATCCCGGGGTGAAGAAAGAGGATATCCCGGCCGAGCTGGTGACTTATTCCGGCAGCGGACTGGATCCCGATCTTTCTCCTGCGGGGGCCAAAATACAGGTTAGTAGGGTGGCCGCTGTCCGTCATTTGGATGAAGAGAAACTAAACGACCTTGTCGACCGTTATACCGAGGCGCCTTTGTGGGGGATATTCGGACCGGCGCGGGTCAATGTGCTGAAGCTGAATATCGCGCTGGACAAAGGAGAGGTTAAATGAACGTTGCTCAGGCGGTGATGAAGGCCGAGAAGGAAAAGAAAGATTATCTATGGCTGATAAGGACCAGAACGTACAACATTTTCTTGAGCTGATCCGTCAATCGAGGCGCGGCAAGTTTAAAATATATATAGGCATGAGCGCCGGGGTAGGGAAGACCTACCGAATGCTGCAGGAGGCACAGACGCTTCTGCGCAATGGGGTGGATATAAAGATCGGCTATGTGGAGACGCATGGGCGGAAAGAGACAGAAATGCAGCTGCAGGGATTGCCGTTGATTCCCCGCAGAAAATTGTTCTATAAAGGCAAAGAACTGGACGAGCTGGATGTGCAGGCCGTGATCAACCTCCATCCGGAAGTGGTCGTGATCGACGAACTGGCGCATACCAATATCGAAGGCAGCCAAAACGACAAGCGATGGCAGGACGTCATGGATATCCTGGATGCAGGCATCAACGTCATCAGTGCCATTAATATCCAGCACATCGAAAGTCTCACTGAGGAGATCCGGAATATCACGGGTATCGAGGTCAGCGAGCGGGTGCCAGATAGCGTGTTGAAGGAGGCGGATGAGGTTGTGAATATCGACCTGACGGCCGATGAGCTGGTAACGCGCCTCAAGGAGGGCAAGATATATGCCGCCGATAAGATCGCTATTGCCCTGCAAAACTTCTTTCAACCGGAAAAAATACTGCAACTGCGGGAATTGGCGTTGAAGGAAGTGGCCAGCCAGGTGGAGAGGAAGATAGAAACTGAGCTGCCCCGCAACGCCCATTTGCCGGCGGAACGCTTTCTGGCCTGTATCAGCAGCAATCATGAGACGGCCAAAAAAGTCATCCGGAAGACGGCCAGGCTGGCCAGCTATTACCGTAGCCGATGGTATTTGCTGTACGTCCAGACGCCGAAGGAAGACGGCGATAAGATCGGTCTGGCGGCACAGCGGCACCTGATCAATAATTTTAAGTTGGCTACTGAGCTGGGGGCTGAAGTCATTAGAGAAAAACAAAGTAATATTGCCAGGGGAATCATGGAGGTGGCAGCGCTGCATGGCATCACGACGATCTGTATCGGCAAGCCACACCTGAACCTCTATAAAGTGATCATGAGTACGGCGGTATTCAATCAGCTGTTGAACAGACTGGCGGCTTCCGATATCGACGTAGTAATATTATCTTAAAAAAGCTACTTCAGGGCTTGTTATTATGAACATACGATTAAAAACAAAATTATCTTTCGGGCTGGTGTTCCTGTTCATCGTGATAGTGCTGTTCGGGGTACTGGGGCTGTATTATATCAACCGGTTGAGTGATGAGGGGCGGCAGGTGTTACAGAACAACCATGAGTCGCTGGTCTACGGCAATCGGATGCTGGAGGCCCTGGAAGACATCAGGACCGATAAGAATGCGCTGGATATCTTCCGGGACAACCTGAAAAAGCAGCAGGGGAATATTACGGAAGTCGGGGAAAGGAGGCTACAGACGAGTTGACGAAGAACTTCAATGAGATGCTGATCGACCCTACCGACTCCAGCAATTATTCGGATATCCGGCGATCCATCTATAAGATATTAGACCTGAACGAGCTGGCCATTCTGCGGAAGAACGGGACAGCACAGAACACGGCCGAGAGCGCGAAAGATATCCTGACGATTCTGTTTACCATTCTCACGTTGGTCTCCTTCACCTTTATCTTCAATCTGCCCGGTATTATCTCCGACCCCATCCGCAGTTTGTCGGAAGGGATACTGGCGATTGCGGGAAAGAACTATAAGAAAAGGATCTATCTGAATCAGAGGGATGAATTCGGGGATCTGGCGAATGCTTTTAATATCATGGCGGGAAAACTGGACGAGTATGAGAGCAGCAACCTGGCCAAGATCAAGTTCGAGAAGAGTCGGATCGAAACGATCATCAACCAGATGCGGGATGGGATCATCGGCCTGGATGAGAAAAGGAATATACTGTTCCTCAATGCCGTCGCTGAAAAGCTGCTGGGGATAAAGGAGTCGGATATTGCCGGTCAGTATGCGCCGGATATCGCTCTGCATAATGATCTGATGCGCACTCTGCTGCAGGAGGATATGGAGAAGAAAGATTTGAAGATATATGCCGACAATAAGGAGAGCTATTTCAGCAAGGATGTTCTCAGCGTAGCGACTAATCAGGAGGTCATCGGCCAGGTGATCGTGCTGCGCAATATTACCCCCTTCCATGAGTTGAACGAAGCGAAGACCAATTTTATCGCCACCGTCAGCCATGAGTTGAAGACTCCTATCTCCTCTATTAAGATGAGTGCGCGGCTGCTGACCGACCTTCGGGTAGGGGAGTTGAATACCGAGCAGCAGGAATTGATCCGCAGTATCACCGACGATTCCGACCGGTTGTTGAAGATCACAGGCGAATTATTGAATATGTCGCAGGTGGAGACGGGAAATATCCAGCTGAAGCTGCAACCCGCCGATCCGGTGACCATCGTGGACCAGGCCGTGCAGGCCGTCCTGTTCCAGGCGCAGCAGAAGGGTATACGGATAGATTCGTCTGTAGCGACGGGGCTGCCACTCATCCAGGCTGATGTAGAAAAGACGTCATGGGTGCTGATCAATTTCCTGACCAATGCCATCAAGTTTTCGCCCGAGCAGTCCGGTATCGAAGTGACTGCCTGCCGGCGTAGTGACAAGGTGGAGTTTATTGTGCGGGATCATGGGCGGGGTATCGATGAAAAATACCTGCCCAGGATATTCGACCGGTATTTCAAAGTACCGGGCACGCATGACCGTAATGGGACAGGGTTGGGGTTATCCATTTCAAAAGAATTCATAGAGGCGCAGGGTGGACATATCTGGGTCAGCAGTCAATTGGGTGAGGGCAGCCAATTTGGATTCAACCTGACAGCTGCCTAGATTTTATAGTTTTTTAAGTGTAAACCACAGCCGATTTGCCCCGTATGCCGGGGCAAATTTTTTTGTGTTAACCCGAGCGGGCATTTTTTTTAATCGGGTTTTACCGCTATGGATCAAAGGGTCTACCGTCGACTGGCAACCGATGCGCTGCAGGCAGGTTGCATGTAGCTTTATCTACTGCCTTGTACCCGCTGTTCGGACCCAATTGGTGAAAGAATTGAGGATGAAAGGTTTAACTCTTAATAAAAATTTTACAGACGATTGGTGTTTATAACTATGTGTTTTGTAAGTGTTTACCCTAGTTGTATACTCTATTCGTCTAAAAATGACCGCAGAAGATTTTTGCGTATGAAAATAAATTGAAGTACATTCATGTCCTAATAGGATAAGGTTTAATGGTTATGGTATTTGATTAGTGCATCCCCGCCTAAAGCGGGGATTTTTAGTTGAGGGCCTCCGGCCCTCTTGGGCGGGGATTTTTATATTAATTCTATTTTAATCTGCCAACGTTTAAATCGGGTTTTTTAATTTAACGGAATGATTTACACTATTTGACTCCTTTTTATTACTTTGTAGGCCGCAAGCGAGGTACCTGTCGCAATAGGTATCCCCCTTTATTACCCACCTTATAGCTTGCCAGGGCATACTGATTAGTGCACCAAACCAAACCGGTTATTCTTAACGTACGCCTGATGCAAAAAACCAATAACGGTCTCGTCATCCTGACTATTGAAGACAACCCCAGCGATCTGTTTTTATTAGAACACATGCTGAAATCTTCGGGTCTGGATATCCGCCAACTGTATTCTGCCGATCTGATCAGTGAGGCTTGCCGCCTCCTTCAGGAAAGGGAGATCCATCTGGTATTGCTGGACCTCAGCCTGCCGGACAGCTTTGGCATCCAATCTTTCCGCCGGCTGAAAGCTGTCGTCAACAAGATACCCGTCATCATCCTTACACATATGTCGGACAGGACCCTTGCCCTTGAGGCCATCAAGGAGGGCGCACAGGATTACCTGGTGAAGGGCGAACTGACGGAAAGCCTGCTGGTCAAGACGATACAATACAGTCTCGAGCGCGAGCGGACGCTGGAAAACCTGCGGGAGAGCAATGAGCGATTCAACACAGTGGTCAGGGCCACCAACGACGCCATCTGGGATTGGGACATCGTCACGGGAAAGGTTTTCATAGTAGGAGATACGTATAAGAAGCTATTCGGTTACGATGTTGTCGATGCCAATTCCCCTGAACATTTGTGGGAGAGCGTTATTCATCCCGAGGATAGGGAAAGAGTGCTTTGCAAGCTTCATCAGCTGATCTGGGAAGGTTCGGGTAATAAATGGGAGGATGAATACCGGCTGAGGAAGCTGGACGGGGAGTATGCGTATGTGCATGACAGGGGATATATCATCTACTCTGCCGGGCAGAGGCCGGTCAGGATGATAGGGGCCATACAGGATATTACGGCGCGTAAACGTTCCGAGGAGACTATTCTTGCCTCGGAAGAGAAATACCGGCAGATCTTTTATAAGAATCCTTTTCCCACCTGGATATTCGATCCCGAGAGCCTGCATATCGTAGAGGTCAACAATGCGGCCCTGGAAAAGTATGGATTCAGTAAAGAGGAATTTCATTGTCTCACTATGCGGGACCTGCATCCGCCGGGCGAGGCGGAGCAATTTATGGCGAGCCTGCAACATACTGACGGGGGATTGGTCGGGACGATGACTGGTTCAATTGAAGTCTTACGGGATGAGTGGCACCTGGTTTCCGCCAGTCCGAAATTATGGCATCATTGCAATCGGCGGGGCGATATCATGATCGTGGAGATCACCTCTCACCTGATCGACTATTTTGGCAAGATCTGTATGCAGGTGATCATCAACGATGTGACAGAGAGGATCCGGCTGGAGAAAGAGCTGGCATTGCAACAACGGCTCAAGCAACAGCAAATCACGGAGGTGGTATTGGACGCCCAGGAAAGAGAGCGGTTTGAGCTGGGGCAGGAACTGCATGACAATATTAATCAGATCCTGGCCACTTCCAAACTATACCTGGACGTCGCGATAGAGGAACAGGAGCCCAGGATCGAACTGCTGGACAAGAGCCGGAAAAATATTTCAATGGCGATCGAAGAGATCCGCAAGTTGTCTCACGAGCTGATCACGCCGAGCCTGAATGATCTGGGACTTGCCCAGACGATCAGGGAGTTGATCCGCAGCATCCAGGCGGTCAAAAGGATGAAGATCAGGCTGGACGTTGTAGGACTGGACGAAGACGAACTTCTGCCGGAGCAGAAGATCAATATCTATCGGATCATCCAGGAGCAATTAAATAATATCCTGAAGCACGCCCAGGCGAACAATGTGGATATCGAACTGCATAACGTGCAGGAACAGGTCAGCCTCCGGTTGACGGATGACGGCAAGGGTTTCGACCCCCGGATACGAAGGAAAGGGGTTGGTATTTCCAATATCATCAGCCGGGCGGAACTGTACAATGGCAAGGTGGAGATCGAATCAGCGCCGGGGAAGGGATGTCAATTGGTCGTCATCCTGAATTCAAAGGCGTTGCCGGAGCAGGCGTAGATGTGGTGAAAGGAGGAGGTGGGAAGGTCAGCCAGTCCCGAAGAGATCCGAAGACTGGAGTAGAAACTAAGTGAATGGGGCCTACAGCAAGCCGTTGTGGCGGTTACCGCGATGCAAAACGCAGAAGGGATATTGCCGGGCGATAGCATTGAGCCGTCTCAGGGTTTCTTCATCCGGTGGATCCAGGGAGATCAGGGATTTACCCTCTTCTCTCATCTTTTTTGACCGGGGGTGCTGAACGATCCTGGCAGTTGGTACAGCTGTCAGCGGCGAGTTGGCGGATGCGGAGGTAACAGGGATGACATTGGGCTTCATCGGCGAGGTGTTAAAAAGTGATGAATTGAGTTCGATAACACTTCTCTTATGCAAGCTATCTTCGATAGGGAAACAGATTAGGTAAGAAAGAATCTGTTGATGAAATAAAGGTACTAAAAAAAATATTAGCTAGTTCATTTAAGTGTTTATTTTTTGTGAGAAAGTTTTTCTTTTCACTTAGGCGGGTGCGTACAAGTGACGCAAAGGTGGAATTCTCCAAATGCAGCAGGGATGGGGCTTGCAAAGAAGTGTCTAAAAGACATTTGTTAAATCCTTTTAGCAAATTTTTGAGGGGTGTTGAACGGGCTGATTTTATAGGTGAAGCGATAATTCCCATAGGGCAGTCCATAGGAAAGCTGGTGAGTGTCGCCGGGGATACCTGTGGTGGCAGGTTGGCGGGAATCGATATTCAGCAGGACGGATGATGTGGCATGCCGTGCACTGGCGTTAAAGAGGGTACTGTCTGCCGTGATGAGCAGACCGCCGCCGCCGGGACCGGAGATCCTGATCCACCGGATAGCGGTGATCACATCGGTGACCATAGCTTTGTTGCGTTGATGGCTAGCCGGAGACGCCGGCTGCTGACCGACAGTCTCGTGATAGATGCCGACCCAGGGTGCGTGCAGCCGGATCGAGTCACGCAGTTGGGCGGCATCGCCGGTTGCATCGCTGGTGGCTGTGTCAGGGCTTTGGGCGTCGCCCGGACCGGTGGAGTCGCTCATTCGACCCAGGCCATAATATTCGATGGAGTCATTGGTAGCAGGCAGTAGCCACCGCATGCCAAAGCAGGGCAACGGCCACCCCTTCTGCGTGGAGTCAGCCTCCAGTTGTTGTCCTATCAGTATTTCTCCTTTTGCATTGATGGTATAGCTGACGTGTAGCAGGCAGGAAGTGGCCGGTACGGTATATTCGGCTCTGACGATGATCATCGTGCTGCCGGTGCTGGTCGAGAAAAGTTGCAAATGGGGATCGTGGGAGGCTTCCTGCCAGGCGGTGGCGGTATCGGCGCCTCCGCCAAAGGCTTCGGCGCCCGAAGGGAGACGGTTGAAGACGCGCCAGAAATTCGTTTTGAGGACTGGCGTATCCATCAGCAGAACTGCGCCATTGGCCTCATACCGTTGCAGCCAGCCGGTCTGTTTGTTGAATTCGATATGGACCAGCGGAGACTGGATGGTAAAGGTGTCGTTCACATCGGTAAAAGTCAGTTCGCCATCCTGGCGGACTTCCAGCGTGTTGGCTGGCGCCTGCACGAGCAGCTGTTCTTCGGCCAATACCGGGCCTGACTGGCTGATCGCGGCAGCGCTGTGGTCCAGTGTGGCAGGTGTACGGTGCGAGCCTTGTGGTCCTTGTGGTTGGCTGGGTGGGGTTACCTGGCGGTACCTCAGCTGTAGAAAGACCTCGTTGCTGTCATTACCAGGCCATCGGGCCGGCAACCGGACGAGGATGGGGTGCCCGGGTGGGATCGTGAGACTTGTAGTCATGCCTTTTTGCCGGGACGTTCCATTCACCTGCAGTTCCCATTCTAAAGCGATATGGGTGATGGGAAGAGTCGGGGAGGGGTTGGAGAGGCGGAGAGTAATATGTGCAGGTGGTGCGGAAGGCGGGGACGGGATATGGATCCGGCGGGCCGGGGGGGCCACCGGGGTATGGGGGGCGGGGAGAAGGGTAGTAATGGGAAGAAGGATAGTGATGGGAAGGAGGGTCGTATCCCGGATGACCGGGGCAGCAGCCAGGGTAATACCGACATACAGCAATAGCAGGGCTATCGACAGTAGCTTTCGCATTAGCAGTTGTTAGGTGAGTTGTTAGTTTTAGTTATGGGGTTCTCCCATAATAATAATAAAAAGAAACAAAGTATTTATAAAGATTTATTCGCTAAATCGATTTAGTTCATATCTTTAACAAACATTATAATTTCGCAGGTTAATGAAGAAAGTGTCCATCAGCGATATTGCCCGCAAAGCCGGAGTCTCTGTCTCCACGGTGTCCTTTGTGATGAATGACAAAGCGGTGAAGATGCGTATCAGTCGCGAAGTTATAGAAAAAGTGGAGAATGTGGCGCGTGAAATGGGTTATCGCCCCAATCAGCTGGCCAGGGGATTGCGGACGGGGAAGACCAAGACGATCGGCCTGATCGTAGAGAACATCTCTAATGCTTTCTTTGCCACATTAGCCAAGACGATCGAGGACGAAGCAAAAAAATACGATTACAAGGTAGTGTATTGCAGCACGGATAATGATGACGAGAAAGCGCGTGACCTGATCAACATGCTATCGCAGCGGCAGGTGGATGGATATATTATCACTCCCACTCCTGAACTGGCGCAGGAGATCAGGAAACTGCAGGCAGAGAACAAGCCTGTCGTGTTGATTGACCGCTATTTCCCCGAATTCAATGAGATACCGGCCGTGCTGGTCGATAATTATGAGGGGGTAGCTGCGGGCACGGAATACCTGGTAGGCAAAGGCTATCGTAAAATAGCGATTGTGACCATCGAAAATGAAATGGCGCATATGAAGGACAGGCTGCGGGCTTATTATGACGTCCTTCGCCGCCATGACATTGCAGTGGATGAGACCCTGGTCAATATAGTACCTTACCATGCAGGGCGTGACAAATCACTTCAGCAGATCCAGGACCTGTTCAAAGGGGCAGGGACCTCCATCGACGCGGTCTTTTTCCTGACCAATTATCTGGGGGTATTGGGTATAGAGGCCATCAAGAACATGCAGATCAGGATACCCGGGCAGCTGGCCTTACTTTGCTTTGACGACAACGACATTTTTAGATTATACACACCTACCATTTCTGTCATCCGGCAGCCGATCGAGGCTATTGGCCAGAAAGCGATGGCCACCCTGATCGAACGGTTAAAGCATACTGGTAGCGAGGTTTACCCCGGTGCAGACCCCATTCAGCTCCTCCCCGAGCTGATCGCCAGGGAATCTATTTGAATTTTCATTTCATTTTATTTCATTTTTCTGATATATTTACAAAAGAACACAAGTCTAAAAGGCTTTGGTAATATCCATTTTGCACAATGAGAAAATACTGCTCCGGCAGATTGCCCGTCACGATGAAAAGGCTTTCAAAGCTTTATTCGAGGCGTATCAGGCGAGGCTTTACCATTACATAATACATATCATCAAGTCCAGGGAAGCGGCGGAAGAGATGGTGATCGACGTATTCCTCAAGATCTGGCAGCAAAGGGAAAGCCTGGACGAAATAGAGAGTTTCGATGCCTACCTGTTCAGGATCGCCTTTAACAAATCCATCGATTTTTTGCGGCGGGCAGCCCGGAGTCCTGAAATAAAGGATCTGATCTGGCAGGAGATCCAGCTGGCCGGCGACCTGCCTTCCGATGCCCCGGTGCTGATCAAGGAATATGAGGGCAAACTAAATGAGGCGATTGGCCTGTTGCCTCCCCAGCAGCAATTGGTATTCAGGTTAAGCCGGGAGAAAAACTTTTCGCACTCGGATATTGCCAAACAATTACAGTTATCCAAGAATACCGTCAGTAATCATATTTCGACCTCCCTACGCTTCATCAGGGCCTATCTGGCCCATTTCCTCTCTTTGCTAATAGTTTTCAATTTTTTTAGCTAAAAAAGTTAATAAAAAATTAAAATTAAATTAAAACTTGTTAGTTGTTCGTCTCACGGATTTCGTCCCTGTTAGTAGGGGCGAAGGAAAAAGCTCCGATTATTTATGTCAAATGGCGTGTCCGACGATATCCGGTTGAAGTATTTGCTGGAAAAATATCTGGCCAATAGTTGTTCGCAAGAAGAGCTGGACATGCTATTGGCCAACGTGTCGGAAAATGCCAATAGCGATGTGTTGCGTCCGACACTGGAGGCTTGCTGGGAACAGGTCAAGGGGGAAAAGGCCGCCCCGGAAGTGGACGCGGCCGCACTCTACCAGGCGATCCTTCAACGGGAAGGGGAGTTTGGCAGGAGACGGAGGCAGAGGTTGAGGAGAAGAAGACTGGCCCGTTACAGGACTGTGGCACTATTCGCTGTTCTGGCGATCGTCGTCACCTCCAGCCTCCTGCTGATGCTGCGTAGCAGGCCGCTTGCTCCACTCAAACCGGTCGCCGCCGCGCACAGCCGGTTCAAGAACGATGTGCAGCCGGGAAGTAACAAAGCGGTATTGGTGCTGGCCAACGGGCAGTCCATCATACTCGACAGTGCAGGAACAGGAACGCTGGCCACGCAGGGGGGAATCAAGGTCATCAAACTCAGCAATGGCCAGTTAGCCTATCAGGCAGACGGGAAGAACAGGGAACCTGTTTACAATACGATAAATATACCTCGCGGCGGCCAGTACGAGCTGATCCTGCAGGACGGTACCCGGGTATGGCTCAATTCGGAATCTTCTTTGCGTTATCCCACGGTTTTTACGGGTAAAGACCGTAGTGTGGAATTAAGCGGAGAAGCCTATTTTGAAGTAACCCCCAACGCGGTCAACCCTTTCAAGATCTACATGCTCGATCAGCAGCCGGTTGACGGGAAGGGCCGTAAAGAAATCGATGTTCTGGGTACCACCTTCAACGTCATGGCTTATGACGATGAGAAAGTGGTGAAAACTACTTTGATCGAAGGCGCGCTGCGGGTAGGTAATGAAGCCATGCTGCGCCTTTTGAAGCCGGGACAGCAGGCGGAGTGGATATCCGGACCTGGGGCCGGGTTGAAAGTAACCGATGATGCAGATCTGGATGCAGCGGTAGCGTGGAAGAATGGTTTTTTCAGCTTTGACCGGTCTGACATCAGGACGATCATGCGTCAACTCTCACGATGGTACGATCTGAAGGTAACTTATAAAGAAACCGGAACGGACAAGATGTTCTGGGGTGGTATTCAGAAGGATCTTCCTTTATCGGATGTCCTGCGGATCCTGGAAAAGAGCGGGGTGGAATTTTCCATCGACGGCAAGAACGTAATAGTAAATATGTAAACCCATTAAACGCGTATGATAAAATAAAAATGAAAGCTTTATGTAACGATTTATAGCCATATAAAACCGCCCCGGCTGGACCCCGGGACGGTCAAAAATTTGGCGAATAGATCAATCGTGTTGTGACTGCTTATTTTTTCACCAAACAATTGCAAAAGTATGTTTTTAACTGCTATTTGTGAAACTTTGCCCGCCCGGCAAGGTTTATTTAGGAAATCCATTCTTGTTGCTTTTCTGCTTATTTCCTTACCTTCTTTCTTTGCGCTGCCGGTTCTGGCAGAAAATTCTACTCAGGGTATCAGCATTTCGGGGGAGAACATGCCCCTGCAGAAGGTCTTTCGGAAGATCACCAAGGAAACCGGATATTCCATTTTCTGCGATTATCACCTGCTGCAGCAGGCGGGCGCGGTGACGGTCAACGTAAAGAATGCCTCTTTAGAGGAAGCGTTGTCCATCTGCCTGAAGGATAAATCCCTGAGTTACGAGATCATCGGTAAGACGATCGTCATCAGCAAACAAACGATCACTGCACCGGCTCCTGCGGCAGAAATACCTGCCGGGCCCCCGCCGATCGATGTCCATGGCCGTGTCGTCGATGAAAATGGCTCACCGGTAGTAGCTGCTACTATCGAAGTCCGTGGCACGAAAAAGGTCGTCACTACGAATGACAATGGCGAATTCACCCTGACGGGTATAGGCGACAATGCCGTGCTGGTTATCTCCAGTGTAGGGTTCGAAAAAACAGAAGTAAAAGTAGCTGGTCAGACAAACCTGGCCGTTACGATGAAGCTTGGCGCAGCGCTGGGCGAGACTGTCGTCACGGCGTTGGGTATCGTCAAGGAAGCCCGGAAAGTGGGTTATTCAGTAGCCGTTGTCAACGGCGACCAGCTGAACCAGGCTCGTGAGACCAATGTGGCTTTGTCCCTCGAAGGGCAGGTAGCGGGTATGGCCGTGCGCGGCAGCAACGGCGGTTCAGGCGGAACGGCCCTTGTCCTGCTGAGAGGCGTGCCCAGCATGAATGCCGGCGGGCCACCGTTATTTGTCATTAACGGAGTTCCCATGGATAATGGTCAGCGTGGTGCGGCCGGTGAATGGGGCGGATCGGACAATGGCGACGGGATCGGCAATATCAATCCTGACGATATTGAAACCATGACTGTCCTGAAAGGCCAGGCGGCATCCGCGCTGTATGGTACCCGGGCCACCAATGGGGTCATCATGATCACCACGAACACCGGTAAAAAAGGTCAGACCGATATCAACTATAACATCAATTCTGTCTGGGACAAGGCGATTAACAGCACCGACTTCCAATATCAGTATGGTTCTGGTATCGAAGGAGTCAAGCCAGCCACAGCTGCCGGAGCTCAGGCAGATAACCGCTTCAGCTGGGGTTCCAAATTGGACGGAAGTCCGACGGTCCAGTTCGACGGCAATAACTATGCTTATTCGCCTTATAAGTATGGAAAGAACATGAACCAGATCTATCGGGTAGGGCCTTCGCTGACCAATACGCTGTCGCTCAGCGGTGGCAACGACCGTGGGTCCTTTCGCCTGTCGGCATCCAATCTCGACAACAGCTCGATCGTTCGGAACAGCGGCCTGGAAAGGAAGACGATCAACCTGAATCTTGCCCAAAAGCTCACCGATAAATTGAGCGTCAATGTGACTGCCAACTATATCGACCAGCTAAACCGCAACCAGCCGCAGTTGTCTGACGGCCCGGGCAATCCCAATAACTTCCTGGAACTGGCAGCCAATGTGAACGACAACATATTCAAGCCGGGCTTTAATGCGACTAGTGGGATGGAGACGCAGTTCAGCGATGATGATTATGCCACCAACCCCTGGTTTGTGACCAGCAAATGGATCAATAACCTTGACCGGAAACGGCTGATCACTAATGTGTCCGGCAAATACAATTTTACCCCCTGGCTGTACGCTATGGTGCGCACGGGCTATGACCTGGAAAATGACAGGAACCTCGATGTCACACCGACGGGTACTCTGTATTCCTATAATAGTTCCGGACAGTCCGGTCAGTACAATGGCCTCACTTACCAGCAGCATTATGAGCTGAACGTTGACGAGCTGGTAGGCGTCTCCCACAAACTCTATAAGGAGCTGAGCCTGGATGCGACGTTGGGTGCTACAGAAAGAAAGGATTACTGGGAGTCGTCACAGATCAATGGCTCGGTGTTCGTCATTCCCTTCCTGTATACGCCGACGAATGCTACCGCCCCTAACAGGGTCTATATGACTGCGCTGACCGAAGTGAACTCTGCGTATTATACGATGGATTTCGACTGGGATAACTGGCTGATCATTAATACGACTGGCCGGTATGATGCCTATTCCACCCTTCCCAAGGGAAATAACACCATCTTCACCCCATCTGTATCAGGTAGCTTTGTGTTCTCCCAGTTCATTCCCAATAATGTACTGAGCTATGGTAAATTAAGGGTCGCGTATGCGCAAACCAGTGGTGAACCCAATACGGGTAACTTCGGTAGCGGAGCCTACCAGGATGCTCAATACTATGGGGTGGGTAACTCCATCAGCTATACTCCTGTCGGCAGTGCGACTCGCGCCGTACCGACCGGAAATTACAGCCAGTCGCTGCCCAACCTGTTCCTCAAGCCATTCACCAAGGATGAAGAAGAATATGGATTCGAAACGAAATTCTTTCAAAATCGCATCGGGATCGATTTCGATTATTTCACCAGCACGACACACCACGAAATCGAGAGCGCAGTGTTGAGCAATGCTACCGGTTATACCAACGACATCGTAGGTACCGGGTCGATCCAGAACCATGGTATAGAACTCAAGTTGACTGGTACGCCCATCAAGACCAGAAATTTCCAATGGGATCTGACGGTCACTTATACACACGTTAATGATAAGGTCCTGGAGACCGATAATGCCGGTGATGAAATCGATCTTAGCGGCTATCGCCCCCTGAATGCCAATACGGCATGGGTAAAAGGCATGGCCGGCCCGCAGATCTTAGCGCATGATTACGTTTATGATGCGAAAGGCAATAAGGAAGTCAGTGGCACCGGCCAGATCCTTGCGGCTACTGCATATACTCCATTCGGCAGTGTGCTTCCGACCGACTTCGGCGGGGTAAGGACCGACTTTACGTATAAGAGCTGGAACCTGTCGGCTTTGTTCTCCTACAATTATGGCAACAAGATCCTGTCGGCTACGAACTACTGGTCGCTTTTTCGTGGTCTGAACAAGCAGACGCTGGTCGGACGGGAAGGCGGTATCACGGAAGGGGTGAATTCGACAACCGATGCGCCGAACACCGCTACATCCACGGCTCAGGATTGGTACCAGAATCTGGCTGCCGTCTCCAGGGTCGATATACTGAACGGCGATTATATCAAGCTCAAGCAGATGACTCTTGGCTATACGCTGGGTAAAAAGGTGCTGGGTAACAATCCCCTGTTCAATTCGATCACCGTATCGGCAGTGGCCCGCAATCTGTGGACGATCATGAAAAAAAGCACGAATGTCGATCCGGAGTCTGAATTCGCCGCCAGTGTATACGGGTTGGGTGTCGAGGGCACCAGCCTACCTGCTACGACTACCTTTGGATTCAATGCCACCTTCAAATTCAAAAACTAGAAAATTATGAGAAAGACCTGGTTATATATAAGTTCTATCTTTTTGTTGATGCTGGGAGCGTGTACCAAAAATTTTACCGCCATCAACACGGATCCTACGCAGGCCTCCAGTGCGGTGTTCGATCCGAACCTCCTCCTGCCGACGGCTGAGATTGAATACATGACCGCCAATCAGGGTTACAGCGCTCCTATCCTGTTCCAGAGCATGTGGGTACAGATCTTTGCTTCGGCTGCATATCCCAGCTATTACAGCAATGGCGACAAGTATGTCGCCTCCAGTAATATCCTGACCTATGATGCCAGCATCTGGAATGATGGCTATACGGCAGCCGGTGAGTGCTATACCATCCAATCGCTGATCAAATCCAAAGGTGATAGCGCGACGCTTAACAATCTGAATGGGATCGCGTTGATCTTCCAACTGCTGAACCTCGAGCTGATCACAGACACTTACGGTGACTGTCCCTATTCACAGGCCTTACAGGGCGCCAGCGGGGTAGGCTATCCGGTATATGATTCACAGCAGTCGATCTATTTGTCTATGCTGGCTAAGCTGGACTCCGTGATTCCCACGTTGAGTGCTAGCGGAGCGATTCCGACGAATGATATCATTTATAATGGCAGCATAGCTGAATGGCAGAAATTCGGCTACTCACTGATGCTGCGCATGGCGATGCGGCTGACGAAAGCTGACGCGGCCGACGCCCAGACCTATGCGGAAAAGGCCTATGCGGGCGGGGTCTTTACCAGCATCTCGGACGATGCCTATGTCACCTTCGATCATACCGACAACTACAACAACAGTAACTCCAGCGCTCTGCAGACCGAAGAGGATTATGCGGAGGTGAAATGGGACCAAAAGCTGATCAGTTATCTGAAGACCAATAATGATCCACGATTGCCTGTCATCGCGGAAGTGCCACAAGGCGGTTTGACCGCTGCTTCCAATGAAAGTCTGGCTGGTAATTCCACAGCTTCGGTTCAGGTCGGCATGCCTAACGGCTATGATGAGAATGGCGGCGCTACGGACATCAGCAATTCGCCTGGCTATCCTGGCGCATCAACGGGCGCCGGTGGTAGCAATCCAACAGGCAATTATTCCCGGCCGACATCTACGCTATACCTGGCGCTGAATACACCCGGGTTCATCCTGACGTATGCCCAGACCGAATTGCTTTTGGCTGAAGCTGCCGCCCGCGGTTGGAGTGTAGGTGCTTCGGCATCCACCCACTATGCCAATGGCCTTGCTGCTGCCTTGCAGACGTATGGTACCTTTAACGGCTCCACCCCGATCAGCGCAGGTACAGCGACTACTTATGCCGCGGCTAATCCCCTGGACATTTCTTCCATGACGAATTCGCTGGCAATGATCAATATGCAGTATTGGGCCACCGTGGGTACGTTATTTGATTTTTCCGAAGCGTGGAGCAACTGGCGCCGCTCGGGTTATCCCGTGCTGACACCGGTCAATTATGCCGGCAATTTCACCGGCGGTGTGATCCCGAGACGGGAGATCTATCCTTCTTCGGAAGGCACTACCAATCCAACTAACTACGCGACAGCCGTCAAAAACCTTAGCGGTGGAGACACCTGGGTTGCGCATGTTTGGTGGGACCAATAAAATTTTGCGGCAGTTGTTTGTTTCGAATGACAAGGCTACCTTCGGGTAGTCTTGTCTTTTTTAATATAATCCGAATTATGTGCAGACGGTTGACACAAAGCAGGATACACGATGCGCTTGCTGTCCTGACCCTCATTATTCTTCCCTTCGCGGGCATGACCCAGAATCCGCTGTTTAAATTATTGTCCCCGAAAGAGACGGGGATTCATTTCAGCAATGATATCAAAGAATCAGAACAACGTAATGTTCTCAATTTCGAATATTTTTATAATGGCGGCGGCGTAGCCGTCGGTGACATCAACAATGATGGTCTGCCGGACCTCCTTTTTACCGCCAATGACAAACCCTGTAAGTTATTCCTCAACCTCGGCGGGATGAAGTTCAAAGACATTACGCATGAAGCAGGCCTCGAAGGTCGTCCCGATGGCTGGAAGACAGGAGTGACGATGGCGGATGTCAATGGCGATGGATTATTGGATATCTATATCTGCTATTCCGGCAAGGATGCAGCTGTGAGAGGCAATCAGCTATTTATCAACCAGGGCAACCTGCATTTCAAGGAAGAGGCTGCGCAATATGGCCTTGCGGACTCCGGCTATTGTACGCAAGCCGCTTTTTTCGATTATGACAACGATGGCGACCTGGATATGTTCCTCCTGCGGCACAGTATCAAAAAGATAGACAATGGAGAACTGGCTACCTACCGCGGTCAGATCGATCCGCTGGCCGGTGACAAGCTGTATGAGAACAGGAACGGGCATTTTGTCGATGTCTCGCAACAGGCCGGCCTCCGGCAAAGTCCCCTGACCTTCGGACTGGGCATTGCTATCGCGGATATCAACCAGGACGGCTGGCCGGACATCTATGTCACCAATGACTATAATGAGCCCGACTATCTGTATCTCAACAATCACGACGGCACCTTCACTGATGCGGCGGGTAAATCATTCCGCCACCTGGCGCAGTTTTCCATGGGCGTCGACATCGCCGATATCAATAATGACGGTCTTCCCGACGTCATGAACCTGGACATGCTGCCGGAAGATAACCGGCGGCAGAAGGTGATGCAGGTGCAGGAGAATTACGAGTCGTTCCAACTGATGACGGGTCAGGGATTGCAGCCACAATACATGCGGAATATGCTGCAGCTCAACAATGGCGACGGCACTTTCAGCGAGATAGGGCAGTTAGCGGGCGTAGCCGCCACAGACTGGAGCTGGTGCCCGTTGCTCGCCGATTTCGATAATGACGGCTATAAAGACCTTTTTATTACCAATGGCTACCTGCGGGATTACACCAACAAGGACTTTCTGCGTTATTGGGGGGATTACAAGATCCGGCAGGCTATGGACCGCGAGCCGGTGCGGCTGATGGACCTCGTCAATGCCATGCCTACGTCCATGTTCAAGAAATATATCTACCACAATAATGGCGATCTCACCTTTACCAATATGCAGCAGCAGTGGGGCATCGATCAGCCGGCTGTTTCTTCCGGCGCTGTCTATGCGGATCTCGACAATGACGGCGATCTGGACCTGGTGGTGAATAATCTTAACCAGGATGCTTTCGTTTACCAGAACCTCAGTCATGAGCAGGGTGGCGGATCCTGGCTGACTGTCAGGCTGCAGGGGCAGGGGGGTAATACCGCTGCCATCGGCGCCAAGGTATATGCGTATAGCAAGGGCATGAAACAATATGAGGAGGTGAACCCGGCCCGGGGCTATCTGTCCTGTGTACCTGCGGAAGCCCACTTTGGCTTTGGCAAGGCGACGCAGGCCGATTCACTCGTCATCATCTGGCCGGATGGGAAATGGCAGCGGATGAATGGGGTACAGCTGAACCAGTTACTGGTCATCAAAGAAGATGGGGCGGAAACTCCGAAGGGAGGGAAAGTCCGGTCCGGTCCACCTATTTTCAGCAAGGCGCCGGCCTTTATCGATTATAAGCAGGAAGGTTTCGGGGATAATGATTTCAAACGGCAATTGCTGATGTTGTTCATGTATTCCCGGACGGGTCCGGTGATCGCGCGGGCTGATGTCGACAAGGATGGTCGGGAAGACCTTTTCATCAGCGGCGATAAGGTGCGGCCGGGCAGGTTGTACAAGCAGCAGCCGGGAGGGCGGTTCGATGTGTCGGGGCCTTCCCTGGGATCCGAAGACAGCTCGACGACATCCGCTGCGGCTTTTTTCGATGCTAACGGCGACGGTTGGCCGGATCTGTATATTGCCAAGGGCGGCTACTCCCTGTGGGAGCCGAATACGCCTGTGTTGCAGGATATCCTGTACCTCAATGACGGGAAAGGCGGACTTTACAGAATGGATGGCGCTTTGCCCGATGTCAGTGCATCCGCCAAATCCTGTGTCCGGCCCTGCGACTTTGATGGGGATGGAAATGCAGATCTCTTTGTCGGCGGCCGGGTGATCCCCGGTCAGTATCCGGTGGCTCCCCGGAGCTATCTGCTGAAGGGGGATGGGAAAGGGCATTTTTCAACCGTTACGACCCCATTCGATCACATAGGGATGGTGACGGATGCCCAGTGGATAGACCTCGATGGCGATGGTCGTAAGGACCTGGTGATCTGCGGAGAGTTCATGCCGGTGATGGTCTTTATCAACACCCCGGCCGGATTTGTCGACAGGACAGTCGATTATTTCGGCAAGATGGAGCCGGGTTTCTGGAATACGCTGACGCTGGCGGATGTAGATGGCGACGGCAAGATGGATCTGATAGCCGGTAACCTGGGCCTGAACAGTTCTATAAAGATATCGGACAAGGAGCCGGCTGAACTTTATTACGCCGATTTCGATCACAACGGCTCGATCGATCCCTTTCTCAATTTCTATATGCAAAGTGTCAGTTATCCGTTTGTGAGCCGGGATGAGCTGAATGAACAGATCACTCCGATGCGGAGAAAATTTACGTCGTATAAAGATTATTCCGGTGCTACGATGAAGGATATTTTTTCGGCTGAAGAATTAAGCAATGCCGGCAAACTGACAGCGACGGAGAATCGGACCCTCTGCTGGCTGAACAGGGACGGTCATTTTGTTCCGACGGAATTGCCCATCGAGGCCCAGTTCGCTCCGGTGACCCGGATAGTGGCCGGAGATTTCGATCAGGATGGTAAGATGGATTTGCTGCTGTTGGGCAATCATTCCGACAACCGGCTGAAGCTGGGCAGTATGGATGCTAATTATGGATGTCTGCTAAAGGGAGATGGCAAGGGTAATTTCCGGTATGTCACCCAGCCGGCAGCCGGTCTGTCCGTCCATGGAGATGTGAAATCAGCTACGGAGATCAATATCAATGGGGGGAAATATATAGTCATAGGCGCCGCAGAAGACAGCCTGCAATTTTACAAAGAACGATAAAGATGAAGTTATCTTTTTATTAACACTCCGCCGTCATCCGTCGCAGCCATGCGTTTTTATTTATTTTTGACACCTTAGCGTCAGCAAGCTACTGCTTAACATTAATAAATATGGATGATGAAAAAGCGCTCTTCCGGCTGGTAGCCGGGGGAGATAAGGAGGCCTTCCGAAAGCTGTTCCATTCTTATAATAAATTATTGCAACCTTTTGTTGTCAAACTGACACGATCTCCCCAGGCTGCGGAAGAGGTATTACAGGAAGTTTTTCTGAAAATATGGCTTCATCGCGAAAGGCTGACGGAAGTAGCGGTGCCCAGGGCGTATATTATTCGTATTGTCAGTAATGAATCCATGAATTATCTCCGTAGCCAGGCAAAAGATTACCGGTTATTTGAAGAGATCCGGCCCTTGCTGGTCGTTGAATCTCCTTCTCCTGAAGAAATGCTGTTTTATCGGGAGACGGAAGTCATGTTACAGGAGGCCGTCGAGCGTCTTCCGCTGGCGTGCCGCCAGATCTATCGGATGAGCAGGGAGCAGTCCAAACGTATCCCTGAGATTGCTATTGAGCTGAATTTATCGAATAGCACTGTTAAGAATCAGCTGGTCAAGGCCTTAAAAAGTATCCGGCTTTTTTTTCAACACGCGTAGTCCTTCTTCCCGCCCTTTCCGTCTTGGAAAGATATGCCAACGGAACGTATTTCTTATTTACTGAAACAATACCTGGACAACACCCTTACACCGGCAGAAGTGGATGAGTTGATGAAGCTCATGCTGGAGCGGGAATCTTCCGCGGAAATACAAGCGCATATGGAGGGGTTGATCAACCAGTCACCTGCGGCATCGAACTACCGGGAGGGGGAGTGGGATCCTTTATTCCAAAAGATTGTTGGAGCCAACACTGTGCCGGTGGTGAAGATGCGGGGGCGTGTGGTGATGGCCGCGGCGATCCTCTTACTGCTAACCAGTGGCGGATGGTGGTTCCTGCATAATAATGGCCGGCGACATGTACAATCCATCTCACAAGGTACAGGCATAGCCAGGGATGCGGCTCCGGGGCGTAACCGGGCCATACTGACATTGGCGAGCGGAACCACTGTCGATCTCGATTCGGCAAAAGAAGGATATATCGGCCGGCAGGGCAGCTCGCAGGTGATGAAATTCCAGGGCGGTCAGCTGGCTTATGAGGATGCGGCGTCGCAGCATGGCGCCACTCAATATAATATTCTGACGACACCGAGGGGAGGTCAATACCAGCTATTATTGCCTGATGGCAGTAAAGTGTGGTTGAATGCCGCCAGTTCCATCCGGTATCCGACATCTTTTACCGGCCATGAAAGGGTGGTGGAAGTAACCGGAGAAGCCTATTTCGAGATTGCAAAGAATCCTGCGATGCCCTTCAAGGTGACCGTCGCGAGGGGATCGTTGGCCGGGGTGAACATGCAGGGCGCCGTTGCCGATGATCGGATGCAGGTAGAAGTGCTGGGTACACATTTTAATATCATGGCTTATGACGATGAGTCCACCATCAATACCACTTTACTGGAGGGGCTGGTACGGGTATGCAGGAAAGGGACTACTGCGCTCGTCAATCCGGGCGAACAGGCAAAGCTGGACAATGGCGGTGGGCTGAAAGTGGCTCCGGCCGATACGGAAGAGGCTGTTGCGTGGAAGGATGGTCTGTTCAAATTCAATGAAGCCAGCATCGACCAGGTCATGCGGCAGTTGTCCCGCTGGTATGATGTAGAGGTAGTATATGTAAACAATCCGCCAAAAGATCTTTTCCGGGGAGAGATGTACCGGAATGTGAATGTTTCCCGGATATTGAAAGTCCTGGAAGCCAGTGGAGTGCATTTCACGGTAGAAGGGAAAAAGATCCTGGTACGGTCGTGATCAAGCGGTTAAAGCACTGAAAAAGCACTGAAAAATATACCCATACTTTTAAACTCAGTTCTCCCATGGACAAGGCGCCCTGATCTCAGCTAGTACGCCATAGCCCAAAAAAAACCGGGTAGCGCTTGAGACCGCTCCCGGCGAAATGCCTGGGTTATAATCGTAACCGTTAACAACAAGATTATCGATGTATTCAACCCAAACACTGCAAATCTATGCAATTGTATCGTCATGTAAAAAATTGTCCCCGGCCTCCCAAAAGTAAATTTTTCCTTATCATGAGAATGACCATTTTCCTACTGACAGCCGCCTGTTTGCAGGTCGGCGCGGTGGGCTATTCCCAGAAAGTGAACCTGTCGGCGCGGCAGCAATCGCTGGAAAAGGTATTCAAGGAAATCAAGTCGCAGACCGGCTATGTCTTCTGGTATAAGGTGGACATGCTCAACCATGCAGGAAAGGTCACCGTCGAGCTGAAGAATGTGGATCTTGCCCGGGCACTGGATGAGATCTTCAGCCATCAGCCATTGACATATACCATAGTGGACAGGACGATAGCCGTGAAGCTAAAGGACTCTGCCACCGGGGTAGTTGCGCCAAAGCCCGTCCCGCCCGGGATCGTCATCACCGGCAGGATACGGGATGAAAAGGGCAATCCGCTGGCGGGAGTAACAGTTCAGGTCAAAGGAGTTGCGGGCAGCGTGGTAGCCGATGCAGATGGAAAGTTCAAGATAACCGATGTGCCTGAAAATGGGGTGTTGGTATTCAGCTATGTAGGCTACACCACAGAAGAGATGAGAGTGACCAGTCATACTCTCGTGGATCTCGTTCTTCATCCTGAGTCTGTCAGTCTTAATGATGCGGTAGTGGTAGGGTATGGCCGGGCCAGCAGGCAAAATCTGACGAGCGCCATTTCCTCCGTCAAATCGGAAGATCTCAATAAAGGGATCATTACGGATGTTGGCCAACTGCTCCAGGGCAAGGCGCCTGGATTGAACATTACTGCCAGCGGTGATCCTAATACGCCAGCAGCGGTGGTGTTGCGTGGCGCTTCTACCATCAACAGCCCGGGTGCGCCTTTTTATGTTATTGATGGGGTGCCAGGGGCGGATATCTCCTTAATCGCACCGGATGATATTGCGTCGGTAGATATCCTGAAGGATGCTGCGGCAACAGCCATCTATGGTAATCGCGCCAGTAACGGGGTGATCATGATCACTACTAAAAGAGGTCACAAAGGCCAGACGCAGGTAGTGTACAACGGCAATGTAGCGCAGGAAAAGATCAGCAGGAGTCTGAAGGTCATGAATGCGCCCGAACTGAGGTCTTTCCTGGCAAAGAACAGCCTGGGATTTTCCGCTGTCGATGATCTCGGCGCCAATACCAACTGGCAGAAAGCCATTGAAAGATCTGAGGGGGTATCCAACAATCAGAACCTTTCTTTTTCAGGCGGCGGCGATCATGGTACTTACAGCGCCAGCCTCAACTATGCCAAAAAGGACGGTATCATCCAGAATACATCGTTGACGAGGGTCATCGGCCGGCTTAACATCGAGCAATATGCGCTGCATGACCGGGTGAAATTTAATTTCAACATCATCAATTCCAACAGCAATGGCGATGAAGTGCCATACCTGGGGGTGATCTTATTACAGTCTGCACTATTCTTGCCTGTCTCCCCGATAACGCTTCCGGGCGGAGCCTATTTCGAGGACCTGGGCACCGGCGGCTATTACAATCCGGTGTCCATGCTGAACAATAGCACGATGAATGACAAGAACAATAACCTGATGGGGATTGGCAATGCGCAGGTCAAGTTGCCTTTTGGGCTGACCTATGACATCAATCTTTCTTATCAGAGCTATACCGACATACACGGGGAATATTACGACAGCTATTTCACCAGCCATTACAATAACCTGTACAATAATCCGAATCCGGGTCCTACCGGCCGTACGCAGCAAAGTTTCGGACCCGACGGACAGGCTTACCGGAGCACCTACACGAATACGGCCAAGGTGCTGGAGACTTATTTCACCTGGGACAGGAGATTTGGCGGACATTCCATCAATGCCGTGCTGGGTTATTCCTGGCAGGATAATATCAACAATGATGGCTTCCAGGTGACCAGTTTCAACTTCCCGGTGGATAATGTCTCGTATAATAACCTTGCGTTGAGCTCACCATACGCCGCCTCTACTTTGCCGCATATTTCGCTGGGACCCGATGGCCTTTACCAGGAGACGAAGCTGATCTCCGATTTCTTCCGGGTGAATTATGGTTATGAGGATAAGTATCTCTTTCAGGGTTCGGTCAGGCGTGACGGCAGTTCGGTATTCGGCGCCAATCATCAGTTTGGTTATTTCCCGTCTGCCGGTGTGGCCTGGAGGATATCCAAAGAGAATTTTATGCAGGACCAACACCTGTTCAGCGATCTGAAGCTGCGGGGCAGCTACGGTATCACGGGCAATTCCTTCGGGTTCAATGCGTATACCGCGCAGCTGTTTTCGGGCAGCCTGGGGACCTATTACTATGATGGCAATCAGACGGCGGCCTATGGCCCTACACAGGCTAACAACCCGAACCTGCAGTGGGAGCAGACGGCCACTTCCGAGATCGGACTGGACTTCGGTCTGCTGAAGAACAGGGTCAGCGGTTCTATCGATGTGTATAATAAGAACACGACGAAGATGATCTTCCCTTACCAGGTAGATCCTATCCTGGTTCCTTCCGGAACGATCGTTGCCAATGGCGGCGGCATCAACAACAAAGGGATCGAGGTGATGTTAAACGCGACTCCTGTCACCAGTGCAGGCTTTACCTGGACGACTTCGCTAAACCTGACGCATAATATCAACAAGATCACGAGCCTGAACAATCCGTTATTTCCGGGTATCGACTCCATTCCGGAGGCTGAGCCGGATGGCGGCGGCGAATCGGGTGTTTTCCTGCAGGTGTTGAAAGCCGGGAAGCCATTGGGGACCTACTTTAACCTGCAATATGATGGCAAGAACAGCAGCGGCACTTCGCAGTACGTAGCTCAGAACGGGAAGCCGACGATCTCGCCCGTTGCAGGTCAGGACTATCACTACCTGGGCAATGCGCAGCCCAAGCTGCTGTACGGATGGAGTAATACCTTCCGGTACCAACGATTTGACCTGAATATATTTATCCGGGGCGTCTATGGCGACAAGCTGTTCAATGCCACGCGGGCCGATCTGTTCAGACCTGCTACGGCTGCGAAACTGAATATCCTGGAGGATGCGAAGAATGAGCTGCCTTCGGACGAGAATGTGTGGCGGTATTCTTCCCGTTTCATCGAGAGCGGAACTTATCTGCGGCTGGACAATGCCACGCTGGCCTATAATTTCAAGGCCATCGATCCTTACGTCAAGTCGATACGGGTATATGTCAGCACGAATAATCTTTTTGTCATCACGGGATACAAGGGGATCGATCCGGAGATCAACCAGGGTGGTGTAGCGCCCGGAGTGGATTATAACAATTTTTATCCCAAGACGCGCACCTTACTGGCCGGCGTGAATGTATCATTCTGATTCAAAAAAGACTAAAAATAATTATATGAGCAAGGCATTCTTATATCTTTTATCTTCTTTCATCATCATGCTGATCGCCGGCACTGCCTGTCAGAAGGTGTCCGTGCCGATCACCACAGAACTGACGCCGGCGGTTTTCCCGCAGAATGCGACGCAGTTCATAGAGGCATCAGGGCCTCCCTATGCAGCGCTGAGGGGAAATTTTGCGCTGGACTATTGGTTTATGCAATCCCTGAGTTCGGATGAGGCTATTTTGCCGGCGCGCGGCGGCAACTGGTATGATCCTACCGACGGCTATAATAACCTGCACTATCATAACTGGACGGCGGCGACCGGTTGGCCCAATACCTGCTGG